>NZ_JBHEVB010000003.1:0-323917 GCF_041925195.1 Flintibacter porci | reverse complement strand
TACAGAGCGTTACCAGAAATGGTGCAAACGCAAGGGATACCATTTCAGAGCAGAGAAAGCGTTGGACATCTATGCCAGCAGCTGTGGCCACTTTACTACGCTGCCGAAGAACGACAATACGAAACTACTCATTACCACAGCAGCACAACAGCTTCTTACGGGCAAAATGACACTGGCGGCACTGCGGGCGGAGATGACGCGAATCGCGTCCCAACTCCCGGAATACGAAACTGTGTGCGCCATGTACGGCGTTGGTGAAACAACTGCCGCGCAGCTCATGGCCGAGATCGGTGATGTGCGTCGTTTTCCGCGCCGCAGCTCCATTGTGGGCTTTGCAGGTGTTGATCCGGGAATAGACGAGTCCGGAAAGCACAGCGCCAAAAGCGTTCCTACTACAAAACGAGGCTCTCCGCATCTGCGCAAAACGCTCTATCAGATCGTCTGTACTTACCTGAAAAAGTCTCCAGCAGATGAGCCGGTCTACCAGTTCCTCGATAAGAAACGTGCAGAAGGCAAGCCATATTTCGTTTACATGACTGCCGCCCAGAACAAGTTCCTGCGCATCTACTACGCCCGCGTGAAGGAATGCCTGGAGGCCTTTGATTCTCAAACAGCAGAGCAAAAATAACTATTAATAACTTAGACTCACTCCAGCTGGTGGAAGTCTTTTCTCCAGCTTGATTTGTTGCGCTTTTTTGATCTCGCAAACTTTGCGGGATTTTTTTCATTTTAGGACTTGACTTTTATTTGCAGGACTCCTCACAAATATTCCCGCCGGAGAAGTGGGGTCACTCCTCGGCAGTGCCGGATACGATCTGGGTCCCCACCACGCAGTCCGCCTTGATCTTGCCCAGGGCGGCCATATGGGGGGGAGTCAGGTGGACCTGCTGGGCTGCCCGGTCCCGCCAGCGCTCCACCAGCAGCAGGGTGTTGTCCTCCTGCGCGGGCAGGTAGTAGGCATACTGGAGGCAGCCGTCCTCCTGCCGTACGGCATCCAAAATGCCCTGGGCCTGTACCTCCTTTAAAAAGGTATCCCGCATACCGGGCTTCATGGTGTAGGTCACGTTAAGAAGCAGCATCGTTTGCCCTCCTGTTCAGCGGTTCTTCATGCGCTGAAAATCCAGATATCCCTCTAAAATCAGCGAAGCGGCCACCGCGTCCACGGTTTTCTTCCGCTTCTTTGCGTTTTTGCCCCCCTCGGCCAGAATGCGGTGGGCATCCACGGTAGTGCGCCGCTCGTCCCACAGCACCGGCTCCAGACCGGTGGCCTGGGCGACCTGGGCGGCAAAGTCCCGGTAGAGCTGGGCGCGGGGTCCCTCCGTGCCGTCCATATTTCGGGGAAAGCCCATGACCAGCTGGTCCACCTGGTGCTCTTTGACCAGCCGCGCCAGCTCCGAGAGCACCACCTCCGCCTTGCGGGAGTGGATGGTGGTAGTCATCCCGGCCAGAAAGCCGGTGGGGTCGGAGATGGCAACGCCGGTGTGGGCGTCGCCGTAGTCGATGGCCATGACGCGCAAACAATCAACTCCTTCCAATCTCTTCCCCTACACTATACAAGAAAAAACGCGGCCTTACAAGAGGAAGACGCGGCTTATTTCAGCGCGTCGGACACCCGCAGCATCAGGTCCTCGTGGGTGCGGTCCACCAGGTGGGTGTAGATGCGTCCGGTGGTGGAGGGAGTGGAGTGGCCCAGGGCCTTGCCGATGTCGAAGAGGGAGGCTCCCTGGCAGGATGCGATGGTGGCAAAGGTGTGGCGCAGGCCGTGGAAGGTGAGGCGGGGCAGATTATTGCGGCGCACAAAACGGGTGAAGGCCAGAGACAGGGCGTTGGGGGAGTAGGGGCGCTGCTTATGGTCCAGGACCACGTAGCCCTCGGGGTTAAAATTGGCCGGGTCCTGGCAGCGCAGGGCCTCCTGGCGGCTCTGCTCCTGCTCCAGCAGCAGGCACAGCTCATCGGCCAGATAGAGGGTGCGCACTGAGGCGCGGTTTTTGGTCTCCTTCTGCACGATGTTGGCTCCGTAGGCGGTGCGGGCCTCCCGGATGATGACCAGGCGGCGCTGAAGGTCCACATTGTCCCACTTCAGACCGCAGATCTCCTCCCGGCGCATACCCAGACTGCCCGCCAGCTTTACCGGCAGCTCCAGAGGTTTTCCCTGGATGAGCTGGTAGAGCTGCTTGAGCTCCAGGTTGTCGTAGAAGGAGGTCTCCTTGGGACGGGGACGGGGCGGCTCCACCCGGTTCATGGGGGAGACGGGGATCATCTCCTGGCGCACCGCCGAGCGCAGGGCGCTGGAGAGCAGGTCGTGGTGGCGGCGCATGGTGTTGGAGGAGAGGTTGGCCTCCCGCTGGGTGGTGGTGTAGTACTCCTGGACCTGTTTGGCGCTGAGCTTGGTCAGGGGCGTGTCTCCCAGGGCGGGGTCAATGTGGTTGTCGATGATCTTCTGGTAGGCGTACACCGTGGTCTCCGCCCGGTTGGGGCGCACGATGGAGTCCATCCAGTATTCCAGCCACTGGGACAGGGTCATCTCCTGGGCGGGAACAAACTGGGGCTGTTCCCGGGTGGCATGAAATTCCTTCAGACCGTTTCGGGCCGCGGCCAGGGTGGGGAAGGTACGGTATTGCTTGATGCGCTTACCATTTTCATCCCGCCCCAGGTCCATGCTGACGTAGTAGAGATGGCGTATGTCGTCGTATGAGATATTTCGTTCTACTGTTTTCCTGGCCATAGTCGGTCCTCCTTTTAAAACTGATGGATGGGCAATTACCAAACACACACAGGGTGCCCTCCGTGTTTATTTTTGGCAGCTCTGGGAATAAAAAATTCATGTCCGCCCACAAAAGTGCCTGGGAGCAAAAAACCCGGACGCCCGGGTGTGGACATTATGTGGGAACCCTTTCCACGAAAAAACGCGCCTGCCTGGCATGATGTCGGCAGGGCAGCTGGAAGAGAAGGATTGAAGCGGGAAAATTGTTAAGATACACCAAAAGAGAAGGGCAGATGAAATGGTGGCTTGTCACATTGTATCATATTCTGTCGAAAAAGTCATGCCTTATATCTCCTGGTAAAATTTTCAGAGCAAAAAGAGGAAAATACAGAGAAAAAACAAGCTTTTAAGAATGGCGGGGGTATGGTACACTGGGGGCGGGTGATAACATGATACGGATTCAAAATATTCCCCTGCCTGTGGGCGGGAGTTTGGAACAGCTGCGCCGCAAAGCGGCCCGGACGCTGGGGCTGCGTCCCGGGGCATTGAAGCAGGTGCGGCTGGTGCGTCAGTCCATCGACGCACGGAAAAAGCAGGATGTACACTATGTATATACCTTGGATGTGGAAGTGGAGCAGGAGGAGGCGGTGCTGTCGGCCTGCACGGCCCGCAACGTCTCCCTGGTCCATCCGGTACCCTACGCGTTCCCTGAGGTAAAGCGCCGTTCCACCAACATGCCGGTGGTGGCGGGAATGGGGCCGGCGGGCCTGTTTGCCGCCCTGTTTCTGGCCCGGAACGGGATTCCCTGCGTGGTGCTGGAGCGGGGCCAGGATGTGGATACCCGAACCAAAGATGTAGAGCGGTTCTGGAAGGACGGCACTCTGGACCCCAGCTCCAATGTGCAGTTTGGCGAAGGAGGTGCAGGCACCTTCTCCGACGGCAAACTGACCACCGGGACCCACGACCCCCGCATTGCCGCAGTGATGGACGCCCTCATTGAAGCGGGAGCGCCGGAGGACGTGAAGTGGTCCCACAAGCCCCACATCGGTACCGATATTTTGCGCCAGGTGGTGAAAACCATCCGTCAGGAGCTCATCTCCCTGGGCTGTGACGTGCGCTTTGGCAGCTGCCTCACTGGATTGGAACACAGCGGCGGACAGCTCAGTGGCATTTGGGTGGAGGGACCGGAGGGGCGCTACCGCCTGGACTGTGACGCCCTGGTGCTGGCGCCCGGCCACTCCGCCCGGGATACCTTCCGGATGCTGGAGCAGGAGGGGGTGCCCATGGAGCAGAAGAGCTTTGCCATCGGTGTGCGCATCGAGCACAAGCAGAAGCTCATCTCCCAGGCCCAGTACGGCCCCTTCTGGGACCAGCTGCCGCCCACCGACTATAAGCTGGCCTGCCATCTGCCCAACGGCCGCTCTGCCTTTACCTTCTGTGTGTGCCCCGGCGGCCAGGTGGTAGCCTCGGCCTCAGAGCCGGGCCAGCTGGTGACCAACGGCATGAGCTACCGCAGCCGGGATGGAGAGAACATCAACGGCGGCTTCCTGGTGGGAGTTGGTCCGGAGGATTTTCAGACCTTCGGCGCCGACCCACTGGCGGGAGTGCGCTTCCAGGAGCAGTGGGAGCGTGCAGCGTTTCAGGCGGGAGGCGGCGGCTTCATGGCTCCGGCTCAGCGGGTGGAGGATTTTCTGGCAAAGCGCGCCTCCCATGGACCTGGAGAAGTGCGGCCTACCTACCAGCCCGGCGTGACCTGGACTACACTGGAGGACTGTCTGCCTGATTATGTCACCGACACTCTCCGGGGAGCGCTGCCTGTTCTGGACCGGAAGCTCCACGGTTTTGCCCATCCCGACGGGGTGCTCACCGGAGTGGAGACCCGGTCGTCCTCCCCGGTGCGGATCGTTCGGGACGAGACGTACCAGTCCACCCTGCGGGGGTTGTATCCCTGCGGCGAGGGGGCTGGCTACGCCGGTGGTATCGTGAGCGCCGCCGTGGATGGCATCCGGGTGGCGGAAGCGGTGGCCCGGGGATAAAGAAAGCCCCCTCGCCGGGGGCCCCGCAAGGCGGGGCGGCGCCCAGCGCCGTACAAGCGTTTTGCCAAAGGCAAAACCTTGGCGCAGGGCGAATTCATTTCGACCGAGCATTTTAAATCCCAAAGGGTTCCCGGAAGGCTTTGCCTTCCGGGAAATGGGGGCGGGATACGCCGGTGGTATCGTGAGTGCTGCCGTGGATGGCATCCGGGTGGCCGAAGCGGTGGCCCGGGGATAATGGAATAAAAGAAAACACAGGGCGCTGCTTTTGGCAGCGCCCTGTGTTTTATACCTTTTAATACGTATGGTCGCAGATCTCCTGGATCTTGGCCTGGAGGTGCTTCAGGTCCTCGAAGGTCTCGGGGCGGCGGCGGGGGTCCCGCAGAATGGCCGCCGGGTGGAACAGAGCCATCATCTGCACGCCGGACTTTTCAAACCACTGGCCGTGCTCCTTGGTGATCTTGAAGTCGGGCTTGATCAAACGCATGGCGGCAATGCGGCCCAGACACACGATGATCTTGGGACGAATGAGGGCCACCTGGTTGCGCAGATAGCCGATGCAGGCGTCCTGCTCCGTGTTCAGGGGATCCCGGTTCTGAGGCGGACGGCACTTGACCATGTTGGCGATGTACACGTTCTTCTCCCGGCTCAGGTCGATGACCTCCAGCATGTCGTCCAGCAGCTTGCCGCCCCGGCCCACAAAGGGCAATCCCTGCAGGTCCTCGTTCTCGCCGGGGCCTTCTCCAATGAGCATGACCTCCGCATCCCGGGGGCCGGTGCCGAAGACCACGTTATGGCGGGTCTGGGACAGGGCGCACTTTTGGCAGGAGAGGCACTCCTGCTCCAATTCTTTCCAATCCAGCATAGCGTTTCCCTCACTCCGTGTTGATTTGTTCGAGTGTACCATAAAATGACGAAGGACGCAATGGTGGAAGATGGCAGATAAAAACCACAAGATATTGTGCCAAAAAAGAAACAAAAGCACAACGAAAAAACGAAATGAGAAATTATGTAAAATAAAATAGAACGTATGTTTTATGTGAAAAAGCGGTCGAAACCCAGGGAAACCTGCGGTTTTTTTCTGTGCAAATCGGAAAAAAAGGGTTGCTTTTTATGTCAACAGCTTTTATACTAAAACACAAGGGTGGGGGAAAGTGGAGCCATTCCCCACAAAAAGGGTTTCAAGTGGGGGAGAGGTGAATGGGATGACCGGCACGTACGAGCACAGCATCGACGCCAAAGGCCGCCTGTTCATCCCCGCCAAGCTCCGGGAGGAGCTGGGCGTCTCCTTTTACCTGGCCATGGGTATCGACACCTGTCTGGCCATCTACCCCCAGGCCACCTGGGACAAGTTTACCGAAAAATTTGCCTCCCTGCCCATGACACAATCCAGAGTGATGCGTCCCCTGTTTGCCAACGCGGTGAAATGCGAGCTGGACAGCCAGGGACGCATTGTTATTCCTCAGAAGCTGCGCAAGTACGCTCAGCTGGAAAAGGACGCGGTCATTCTGGGTGTGAACGACCGGGCTGAAATCTGGAGCGCCAAGCTCTGGCAGGAAGACGAGGAGGAGATGACCCCCGCCAAGATGGCCGAGTGCATGAGCGCTTTGGGGTTCTGATCTGATATGAGTGAGACATTTACCCACCGTCCGGTGCTGCTGGACGAGTGTATCGAAGCTTTGAATATCCGCCCCGACGGGATCTATTTGGATGGAACTCTGGGACGGGCGGGCCACAGCCGGGAGATCGCCCGGCGGCTGACCACGGGACGGCTCATCTGTGTGGACCGGGACCAGGCCGCTCTGGACGCGGCTCAGGACCGTCTGAAGGACTGGATGGACCGGGTCACCCTGGTGCACAGCAACTTTGATCAGCTGGACGCCATTCTGGACCGCCTGGGACTGGCCGGTGTGGACGGCATGCTGTTTGATCTGGGCGTGTCCTCCCCGCAGCTGGACGACGGCTCCCGGGGATTCTCCTACATGGCCGACGCCCCTCTGGATATGCGGATGGACCGCTCTGAGGGACTCACCGCCGCCGATGTGGTGAACCAGTGGTCTCAGGAGGAACTGCGGCGCATTTTGAGCCAGTACGGCGAGGAGCGCTACGCCCCTTCCATTGCCGCCGCCATCGTCCGCCGCCGCCAGGACAAGCCCATTGAGACCACCCTGGAGCTGGTGGATATCATCAAAAGTGCCATGCCCGCCCGGGCGCTGAAAGAGAAGCAGCACCCGGCCAAGCGGAGCTTTCAGGCCATCCGCATCGCCGTAAACGATGAGCTGGCCAGCGTGGACCGGATGGTCCGTGCCGCGGTTCCCCGCCTCAACAAGGGGGGACGGCTGGCCGTCATTACCTTCCACTCGTTGGAGGACCGGATCGTGAAGACCGATCTGGCCGAATTTGCCAAGGGATGTACCTGTCCGCCGGATTTCCCGGTGTGTGTGTGCGGGAAGACCCCGGACGTGAAGCTGACACCCCGCAAGCCCATCCTTCCCTCTGAGCGGGAGGTGGAGGAAAACCCCCGCGCCCGAAGCGCCAAGCTGCGGGTGGCCGAGAAATTAAAAGACCCCACGCAATCGTTTTGTGAAATCGGGAGAGAAATGGAGTGACCGGAATGGCAAGCCGCCATCGCACCAACACAGCCTCATATAATACCTACGGCAGCGTGGCATACGCTCCCGCTTACGAAGGCGGCGCCCTTCGCAGCCCCAAGGAGCGGACCCTTCAGCCCCAGCCCAAGGTCCGCACCCACGAGCGTACCCGCAGCCTCACCCGGACAAAGGTTCAGGTCCGGGAGGCAGGCGAGATTTCTCCCTTTGCCGTGGTTGGATTTTTGGCGGTGGGTGTGTTTGCGGTGCTGGTGATTTTCAGCTATGCCCAGTTCACCGTGGCCAACAGCCAGCTCTCCTCCCTGCGCAGTGAGCTGAGCGATCTGCAGGCGCAGAACGTGACCCTCTCGGCTGAGTATGAGCGGGTCTTTGACATGGAGCGTATCCAGGCCGCCGTGGGAGACACCATGGTCCGGCCCACCAACGACCAAGTGGTCTACCTGGATCTGTCCCAGCCCGACAACGTGGTGCTGAGCGAGGATCAGGAGCGGTCCACCGGTATCCGGGGAGCCCTGGAGGGTCTGGAGGACATTTTCCATCAAGTGATCGAATATTTCCGCTGAGATAGCGCATATAGTGAGCTGTAAAGCGGCACATCAGACAAGGGCGCAAGAAAGAAATTTCTTGCGCCCTTCTACCGCAAAGGAGGACTCAGATGTACAGACAACGGCAGCCCGAACCCCGGAAAAACCCCAGCGAGCGCAGCCGCCAGTCCAAACGGCTGGTGTTCCGCCGCTCTATGGTACTCATGGGCGTGTTTGGCCTGGGATTATTTATTCCTCTGCTGATCCAGCTGTGGAACATCGCCATCGTGCACCACGATGAGTATCAGACCAAAGCCATCGAGCAGCAGCTGATGGACGTGACCGTGTCAGCCAACCGGGGCGAGATCCTGGATGCCAACGGCGACGTGCTGGCCATGTCGGCCACGGTATACAACCTGATCCTGGCTCCCAAGGACCTGGTGGCCAGTGTGAGTGAGAGTAAGTTCAAGGATGAGGACGGCAACCTGGACGAGGATGCCTACAACGCCGAGATCCAGCGCAAGCGGGATGTGGTGGTGGACGGCCTGTGTGAGCTGATGCCTGACCTGGACCGGGAAAAGCTGGAACAGCGCATGGAGAAGACCAACTCCCAGTATGAGGTGCTGGCCACCCAGATCGAGGAGCAGGACGCCAAGGCCATCCGGGCCTTTATTGAGGAGAACAATACCTCCTACTACCTCTATCTCACCCCCAGCACCAAGCGCTACTACCCCTACGGTTCCCTGGCCAGCCAGGTGCTGGGCTTTGTGAACTCCGAGGGCGGCGCCTACGGCCTGGAGGCCTGGTACGAGGACCTGCTCAAGGGCGTGCCCGGCCGTGTGGTGACGGGCAAGACCGCCCAGAACGTGGAGATGTACAACAGCTACTCCAACTACATCGACGCCATCAACGGCTACGATCTGACCCTGACCCTGGACGCTACCATCCAGTCCTACGCTCAGCAGGCGTTGGAAAAGGGCATTGAGATGTACGACGTGCAAAACGGCGGCTTCTGCCTGGTGATGGATCCCCAGACCGGAAAGGTGCTGGCCATGGCCAGTTCTCCCAACTTTGATCCCAATAACTACTCGGTCATTACCGACAGCTTCCTGCTGGAGGATGTGGACACCGATACGGCCACCATCTACCAGCAGCTGAAGGCGGAGAACGACACAAAACCTGCAGACGAGCAGCTCACCGACGCGGAGCTTCAGGAGCAGGCCCAGGCTCAGGCCAAGGGCGCGGCCCGTGAGAAGCAGTGGAGCAACCGGACTGTTAAGGAGACCTACGAGCCCGGCTCTACCTTTAAGGCTCTGGTGCTGGCCGCCGCTCTGGAGGAGGGTGTGGTGTCTGAGAACGACACCTTCAACTGCCCCGGCTACTACAACATCGGCGGCTGGCGCATCAACTGTTCCAAGCGCACCGGCCACGGACACCAGACACTGGCCGAGGCGGTACAGAATTCCTGTAACCCCGCCTTCATCGAGATCGGTCAGCGGCTGGGAGCGGAGAAGTTCTATGAATACTTCCAGGCCTTTGGTATGACGGAGAAGACCGGCATCGACCTGCCCGGCGAGGAAAAGGGCGTCAACTGGGGCAGCAACATGGGCATCGTAGACCTGGCGGTGGCCTCCTTCGGTCAGCGCTTCAACGTCACCCCCCTGCAGATGGTCACCGGCTTCTCCGCCGTCATCAACGGCGGCAATCTGTACCAGCCCTATGTGGTGCAGAAGGTCACTGATTCGGAGGGAAATACCGTCAAAGAGAACAGCTCCACCCTGGTGCGCCAGGTTGTGAGCGAGCAGACCAGCCAGCGGGCACGGGCCATCCTGGAGACCGTCGTCTCTGAGGGCGGCGGCAGCAACGCCTACCAGGCAGGCTACCGCATCGGCGGTAAGACCGGTTCCGCCGAGACCCTGGAGGACGGACGTACCATCGTCTCCTTTATGGGCTTCGCTCCGGCGGACGATCCCCAGGTCATTGTCCTGATGGCCTACGACACCCCCAAGGAGGCCTCTCCCGGCAGCTCCTACGGCACCTGTGGCGTGTACATCAGCGGTGGCGCCATGGCAGCTCCCCGGGCGGGCGAGCTCATTGCCCAGATCCTGGACTACATGGGAGTGGAGAAACAGTACACCACCGAGGAGTCGGCGGCCACCACGGTCACCACGCCTCAGGTCACCGGATACACCGTGGCCGACGCGGCCGTCCGGCTGGAGAAGAAAAACCTGACCTACCGCACGGTGGGAACGGGCGACGTGGTCACCAGTCAGGTTCCTGCCGCCAACTCCGCCGTGCCCGGCGGCTCCACCGTGATCCTCTACCTGGGGGATGCGGCACCGGAGGAGACGACCACCGTGCCCAACGTGGTGGGTATGAGCTATGAAGGGGCAAAGAAAGCCCTGGAGGCCCAGGGCCTGTTCATGCAGGCGGCGGGCAGCAGCACCTTCTACAGCGAGAGCTCCAAGGCCCAGAGCCAGAGCGTAGCTGCCGGAGAGAGCGTGGCCACCGGCACCATCGTGCAGGTCCAGTTCAGCACGTTGGTGGAGGACGGGGCCGCCGACTTCTATGAGATAACATAGTTCCCTTTTCCACGCGCATAACTTAGAGAGAATGAAACTGCACCCGTGAGGGGTGACGACTGTGAAGCTGTGGCAATTGTTAGCCGGCGTTCCCCTCACGGGGGAACCTTATTCTCAGGAAATGGAAATTACTTCCATATCCTATGACACCCGAACCCTGCTTCCTGGCGCGCTGTTTGTGGCGCTGCCGGGGGCCAAGACAGACGGCAGTCTGTACATTGACGAGGCCCTGGCCAAAGGGGCTGCGGCGGTGGTATGCCGCCGCCGGCCCCAGCGGGAGGGGGTATTCTTCACCACGCCTGACCCGCGGCGGGCTCTGGCTTTGCTGGCGGAAAACTGGTTTGGCCATCCCGGCCGGGAGATGACCCTCATCGGGGTCACCGGCACCAACGGAAAGACCACCACTACCTTTTTAATTAAGGAAATGCTGGAGGGGGCGTTAAAGACCCAGGTGGGGCTCATCGGTACCATCCAGAACATGGTGGGGGAGCGGGTGCTGCCCGCCCACCGCACCACGCCCGAGAGCTACGAGGTTCAGCAGCTTTTAAGGGAGATGGCCGACAGCGGCTGTACCCATGTGGTGATGGAGGTGTCCTCCCACGCACTGGTGCAGCACCGGGTGGAGGGACTGGATTTTTCCGTGGCCGCCTTCACCAACCTGACCCAGGACCACCTGGACTACCACCATACCATGGAGGAGTACCGCTCCGCCAAGGAGCGCCTGTTCCATCAGTGCCGCCGTGCAGTGCTGAACCTGGACGACGAGGCGGGGCGGTGGTACCGGGAGCGGCTGGCCTGTCCGGTGTTCACCTACTCAGAGAACAAGGACCAGGCCGACCTAACCGCCAAGGGCATCCGCCTCTACCCCGGACAGGTGGAGTTTGAAGCAGTGGCCCGGGAGCAGATCCAGCGGGTGTTCCTGCCCATTCCCGGCGGCTTTACCATCTACAACGCCCTGTGCGCCCTGTCGGTAGGACTGTGTCTGGGACTGCGGCTAAGCGAGTGCGCTGCCGCCCTGCGCAGCGCCCGGGGCGTGAAGGGGAGAGTGGAGGTAGTCCCTGTACCCACCGCCTACACGGTACTCATCGACTACGCCCACAGCCCCAACGCTCTGGAAAATATCCTGCTCACCGCCCGGGATTTTACCGCCGGAAGGCTCATCTGTCTGTTTGGCTGCGGCGGCGACCGGGACCGCACCAAGCGGCCTATTATGGGCGGCGTGGTGAAGGAACTGGCCGATCTGGCTGTGGTCACCTCGGATAATCCCCGCACCGAAGATCCCGAGGACATCATCCGGGATATCCTGGCGGGCATGGAGGGAGAGGGAGCCCAGATCCATGTGGAGCCAGACCGGCGGCAGGCCATTGCCTGGGCGCTGTCTCAGGGGCGGCCGGGGGATGTGATCGTGCTGGCGGGGAAGGGACATGAGACCTACCAGGAGATCCAGGGGGTGCAGTACCCCATGGACGAGCGGGAAATCGTGGCCCAATATTTTTCCAGCGCCCCTTCGTGGGAAAGGACTGGAAATCTTCCGGCGGGTGTAGTATAATACCTTGTTTCAATCCTTCGCAGTTCTGCCCCTGGCACAAAAGAGAAAGAGGACCTGGAGGTTTCGACATGACATATATTCTCAGCTTCATTGTGGCCTTTGGCGTGACCGCCATTGCCGGACAGATTTTGATCCCGGTGCTGCGCCGGCTGAAAGCCGGACAGTCCATCCGGGAGGACGGACCCACCTGGCATATGTCCAAACAGGGTACCCCCACCATGGGCGGCCTGATGTTTATTCTGGGTATCGCCGTGGCGGTGGTGGCCGCGGGCTGGCAGGATTTCCAGCACGGACTTCATAACCACATTGTGGTGTTCCTGTTTGCCCTTGTGTTTGGCGCCATCGGCTTCATCGACGATTTCCAGAAGCTGCGCCACCACGCCAACGAGGGCCTCACCGCCCCCCAGAAGTTCCTGCTTCAGCTGGCGGCGGCCATCGTGTTTACCCTGCTGCTGCGGAAGGACGGCTACCTCAGCCCTGACCTGTATATCCCCTTCTTCAACATTGAGATCGTGGGTATCCCCTGGGTGATTTACATGATCTTTGCCGCCTTTGTTATGGTGGGCACCGTCAACGCGGTGAATCTTACCGACGGCATTGACGGCCTGGCCACCGGCGTGACCATCCCGGTGATGATCTTCTACGTCGCCGTGTCCGCCTGGTATGGCAAGAGCGATCTGGTCACCGTCTCCGCCGCCATGGCGGGCGGCCTGTCCGCGTTCCTGATCTATAACTTCCATCCGGCCAAGGTGTTCATGGGTGATACCGGCTCCCTGTTTTTGGGCGGCGCGGTGTGCGGCATGGCCTTTGCCCTGGACCTGCCCCTGGTGATCCCCATTGTGGGCCTGGTGTATGTGCTGGAGGTGCTCTCCGACATCATCCAGGTGGTCTACTTCAAGAAGACCGGCGGCAAGCGCTTTTTCCGCATGGCTCCCCTGCACCACCACCTGGAGCTGGGCGGCTGGAGCGAGACAAAGCTGTTCTGCGTGTTCTCCGGTGCTACCCTGATCCTGTGCGTGCTGGCCTTCTGGGGCGTGATGTATCGTTATCCCATGTGATGACAATTTGTGATCTTTTTTAGTGCATATCCTATTAGTATAGACTTATCCCGCCTCAAAGGAGGAATTCCATGGCCCGAAAACCCAAACGTGACCTGACGGTAGAAGAGCAGCTGGCCCGGGGGCCCATGGATCTGCCCTTTTTGATGCTGGTGATGATCCTGCTGGGCATCGGCCTGATTATGATGTTCTCGGCCTCCTATGCCACAGCCTATTATGACAGCAAGGTGGCCGACCCCCTGTACTATATCAAGCGCCAGGCCATGTTTGCCGTGGTGGGTGTGGCGGTCATGTATGTGGTGTCCAAGATCAACTACCAGACCTTCCGGTGGATGTCGGTGCCCGCTCTAATTTTCAGCATCATTTTGCTGCTGCTGGTATTTACCCCGCTGGGCCGAAGTCACAACGGCGCCCGGCGGTGGCTGTATCTGGGCGTGGAGTTCCAGCCGTCCGAGATCGCCAAAATTGCAGTCATCCTGTTTTTTGCCGCCCGGCTTTGTAAGCGGGACAGCCGAAAACCTCTGCGGTATAAAAACCGCACCTTTACCGGGCGGATGCTCAACCGCCTGGAGCGCATTGGCTTTCTGGAGCTGGTGCCCTACATCGCCGTGCTGGGCACGGTACTGCTGCTGGTGCTGCTGGAGCGGCACATGTCCGGCACCATTCTGGTCATGGTGGGTGCCGCAGCGGTGCTGTTTGCCGCGGGCATCAATATCTGGTGGTTCATCGGCGGCGGCGCGGTGGTAGGTGCCCTGCTGGCCTTTATCATGCTGGCCACACCCTATATGAACGCCCGTATCGAACTGTGGCTGGATCCCTGGGGCCAACGCCAGGGGAACGGCTACCAGACGGTGCAGTCCCTGCTGGCCATGGGGTCGGGCGGTCTGCTGGGTCTGGGGCTGGGCAACAGCAAACAGAAAATGCTCTATCTCCCCGAACCGGAAAACGACTTCGTTTTCCCCATCGTGGTGGAGGAGCTGGGCTATATCGGCGGAGCCGTGGTGATTATCCTGTTTGCCCTGCTTATTCTGCGGGGCTACTGGCTGGCTCTCCACGCCCGGGATAAGTTCGGAGCCCTGACCATTGTGGGCATCATCACCCTGTTTGCCACCCAGGTGTTTTTGAACATCGCTGTGGTTACCAACCTGATTCCCAATACCGGCATTTCTCTGCCCTTCTTCAGTTACGGCGGAACAGCCCTGCTGATACAGTTGGGGGAGATGGGTATGATATTAAGTATCTCCCGTCAGATCCCCGCGCCCAAGCACGATTAAGGCCCTTGGCCTGATATAGAACGAGGTGGTTTCATGAATATCCTCTTTACCTGCGGCGGTACCGCCGGACATGTGAACCCGGCGGTAGCCCTGGCACGCATTTTCCAGGAGCGCAATCCCGGCTGCCGGGTGCTGTTTGTGGGAGCGGACGGAGGGATGGAGACCCGGCTGGTGCCCAAGGAGGGCTACCCCATCCAGACGGTGACCATCACCAACTTCCACCGCTCTCTGGCTCCTGCCGACATCGCCCACAATCTGGGCACCCTGGTGAATATGCAGAAGTCCAAGAAGCAGGCCCAGCGCATTTTGGATGAGTTCCAGCCCGACCTGGTGGTGGGCACCGGAGGCTATGCCTCCTTCCCTGTGGTAAAGGAGGCCGCCCGGCGGCATATCCCCACCGCCGTCCACGAGTCCAACGCCGTGCCCGGACTGACCACCAAGGCCCTGTCCAAGGTGGTGGACTGCGTGATGGTGGGCTTTGAGGAGAGCCGGGCCCACTACGATAACCCCGATAAGGTGGTAGTCACCGGCACCCCCGTGCGGGGCGACTTCTTCCGCTACACCCGGGAGGAGGCCCGCAAGCAGCTGGGTATTGAGGACAACCGTCCTCTGCTGCTGTCCTACTGGGGCTCCCTGGGCGCGGAGGTGATGAACCGCCAGATGGTGGATTTCATCGCCAAGGAGTGCTATGAGGGCGCCCCGTTCCGCCACATCCACGGCGCGGGCCGGGACTTCTCCTGGATGCAGGAGGAGCTGCTGCGCCGGGGGCTGAAGCTGGGGGACAACGGGGTGGAGGTCCGGGAGTATATCTACGATATGCCCCTGGTGATGGCCGCCGCCGACGTGGTTCTCTGCCGGGCGGGTGCCTCCACCATCTCGGAGCTCACCGCCATTGCCAAGCCGGCCATTCTGGTGCCCTCTCCCAACGTCACAGCCAACCACCAGGAGAAGAACGCCCGGGTGCTGGCCGACCAGGGAGCGGCGGTGCTGCTGCTGGAGAAGGACTGCCAGAGGGACGAGCTCTACGAGCAGGCCGAAGCGCTGCTGCGGGACCGGCCCCGCCGGGACAGCATGATCCGGGCGCTGACCAGCATGGCGGTGCCCGATGCGGGGGAAAAGATCTATATTACCCTGCGCTCGCTGATGCGGGGCTGAAACCACTTTTTTGATGTTTGCATAGGATAGCCTGAACGAAATGAAGTTGGAGGCTATCCCATGAGCATGTATGAAATCCAAGGCGGCAGGCCGCTGGGCGGGCGGCTGAGGGTCCAGGGGGCCAAGAACAGTGTTCTTCCCCTGCTGGCCGCCGCGCTGCTGGCTCCGGGCCAGAGCGTGATCCATAACTGCCCCGATCTGTCTGATGTGTCCGCCACCCTGGATATTCTGGCCCTGCTGGGCTGCCGGGTGGCCCGGGAGGGGGAGACCGTGACGGTGGACGCCGCCGCCCTGAGCGGCAGCGCCATTCCCGAGCGGCTGATGCGGGAGATGCGCTCCTCGGTGATTTTTCTGGGGGCGCTGCTGGCCCGTACCGGGAGCGCCCGGCTGTGCTATCCCGGAGGCTGCGAGCTGGGTCCCCGGCCCATCGATCTGCACCTGGCCGCCCTGCGGGGGCTGGGAGCGGAGATCCGAGAGAATGGAGAGTGCCTTACCTGCACCGCGGGCCGCGGACTGCGGGGGGCGCGGATCCATCTGCCCTTTCCCAGTGTGGGGGCCACCGAGAACGCCATGCTGTGCGCCTGCGGAGCTCAGGGGGTGACCACCTTGGTGGGAGCCGCCCGGGAGCCGGAGATCGTGGATCTGGAGCGCTTTCTCAACAAATTGGGAGCCAGGGTGTCCGGCGCGGGCACGCCGGTGGTCACCATTGAAGGAGGCCATCCCCTTCACGGAGCGGAGCACACGGTGATGGGCGACCGCATCGTGGCATCCACCTGGCTGTGCGCCTGCGGGGCGGCAGGAGGGGAGATTGTCCTGACCGGTGTGGAGCCCTCCTCCCTGGATACGGTACTCTCCTGTCTGGAACAGGCGGGGGGAGAACTGGAGTGCCGGGGAGAGGAGATCCGCTTCCGGAGCACGAAACCCCTGCGGGGCATCCCACCGGTACATACCGCACCTTATCCCGGCTTTCCCACCGACGCCCAGGCCATTCTGATGGCCGCCCTGGCAGGTGGAAGAGGCCAGACTTTGTTTGTAGAAAATATGTTTGAAAGCCGCTACCGCCATGTGGCGCAGCTGCAGCGCATGGGGGCGGATATCCGGGTGTGGGGCCGCTCCGCCGTAGTGACGGGCTGCCCTCTGTACGGCCAGCGGGTGGAGAGCACCGACCTGCGAGGCGGGGCCGCTCTGGTGGTGGCCGCCCTGGGGGCGGAGGGAACGACCCAGGTGACCCAGCTGAGCCATATCCGCCGGGGCTATCAGGATATGGAAGGCACCCTTCGGCAGCTGGGAGCAGACATCCGCCTGCTCCCCACAAACAGAGATACAGGAGAAGACCATGGCATCTGTGAGACACAACCGAAAGCGAAAACGCCGCCGCAGCCGGCTTGGCGTGCTCTTTAAGCTGCTGTGCCTGGCGGCGCTGGTGGCGGCCCTTACCTTTGGCGCCACGGTATTCTTTCAGGTGGAGACCATTGCCGTGACGGGCAACAGCCGCTATACCCAGGATGAGATCATTGCCGCCTCCGGGGTACAGGTGGGGGATAACCTGTTTCGCATGAACAAGAAACAGATTTCTCAGGAGATCCTCCATCAGCTGCCCTATGTGGAGTCGGTATCCATTCTCCGCGGGCTGCCCAGCACCATCACCTTCCAGGTGACCGAGTGGGATGCGGTGGCTCAGGTAGAGGTGTATGCCCAGGAGCAGACGGAGGAGAGCGGAGAGGAAGGGGAGTCCCAGCAGGCCGCGGCCAAGGAGGCCTGGCTCATCAGCGTGGGCGGCAAGCTGCTGGAGCCGGTCTCTGCCTCTCACACCGCGCCCATCTCGGTGACCGGGCTTACGGCCCTGGCGCCTGAGGCGGGCTCGATGCTGGCGGTGCCCCAGGATCAGCAGAGCAAGCTTACCGCGCTGACCAACGTTTTGGAGAAGCTCCAGCAGCAGGGTATGATGAGCCGGGTCTCTTCCGTTGATCTGACCCACGTCTCCTGTATGGTGCTGCGGCTGGACGGGAGCATCGACGCCAAACTGCCTCTCACGGGGGATACCGCGTATTATCTCCGAGCGCTTAATGCCGCCGTGGAGGAGGAAAACCGCCGCCGCGGCGGTCAGGCGGTGGGTATCATGGATCTCACGCAAAAGGAATATACCGCCATCTTTACTCCGGCTGAGAGTGGTGGATGATATTTTCCAACTTTTTCTCTTGACCTGCTGAAAAAAGAGCGATACAATGAATCAAGATATAGCCTTGATTCTGCATCCGCTCACAATTGCTTGTTTTTGGGCGTTTGTGGCGGAGTTTCATTTTATACTTAGGAGGAACGACAATGGCCTTCGGAATGGATATGGGTCCTGACAGCGTAGTCAATATTAAAGTAATCGGTGTAGGCGGCGGCGGCAACAACGTAGTCAACCGCATGGTGCGCACCGGAACCAAGGGTGTCGATTTTATTGCGGTGAATACCGATAAGCAGGCGCTGGCCGTCTCTGCCGCTACCTATAAGATTCAGATCGGTGAAAAGCTCACCAACGGCCAGGGCGCCGGCTCCAACCCTGAGGTGGGCCGCAAGAGCGCCGAGGAGAACCGCACCCAGATCTCCAAGGCTCTGGAGGACGCCGACATGGTATTCATCACCGCCGGTATGGGCGGCGGCACCGGCACCGGCGCGGCTCCCATCGTGGCCGACATCGCCAAGGAGATGGGCATCCTCACCGTAGGCGTAGTTACCAAGCCGTTCCGTTTTGAGGGCATGCGCCGGATGAAGCAGGCCGAGGGCGGTATTGAGGAACTGCGCTGCAAGGTGGACTCCCTGGTCATCATCCCCAACGAGCGCCTGAAGCTGGCTACCGATCAGAAGATCACCATGCTCAATGCCTTTGAGATCGCCGACGACGTGCTGCAGCAGGCCGTTCAGTCCATTTCCGACCTTATTAAGAACACTGGCTTCATCAACCTGGACTTTGCCGACGTGTCCGCCGTTATGAAGGACGCTGGCCGTGCTCACATGGGTGTGGGCCGCGCCGCCGGCAAGAGCAAGGCCGAGGAGGCCGCCAAAATGGCCATTTCCAGCCCCCTGCTGGAGACCTCCATCAACGGCGCCAAGGGCGTGCTGATCAACGTCACCGGTTCCATGGACATCGGCCTGGAAGAGGTAGAGACCGCCGCCAACCTGGTGCAGGAGGCCGCCCACCCCGAGGCCAACATCATCTTCGGTGCCGCCTTTGACGACACCCTGGAGGATGAGTTGCGGGTCACCGTCATTGCCACCGGCTTTGACGAGAAGGAGGAGGCTGCCGCCGCTCCTGCTGCTGATATGTCCCAGAAGCCTTTCTCCCAGGCGGGAGACCGGGTGAAGGAGAGCCAGCAGGCCGCGCCTCAGGGCGAGGCTTCTGCCGCCCCTGTGGTTGAGCCTGAGAAGGCCGCCGTCAGCGATGACGACTGGGATATCCTGGAGCGCATTTTCAGCCGCAAGCGCTGATTCCGCCCTACATATACGTATCCGCCCCGGAGAAGGTTCCCCTTCTCTGGGGCTTTTTTCTTAAAGGAGTACGCCGTGCTGATCTATCTCTCTATGATCGAAGATGCGGAGGACCAAAATAAATTTGAGCAAGTGTACCTCCGGTATAAAAATCTCATGTTTTATGTGGCCCACCGTATTTTGAACGACGCTCAGGAGGCGGAGGACGCGGTCCACGACGCATTTGTGCGCATTGCGGAGCACATCGACCAGGTGGGCGAACCGGACTGTCCAAAAACCAGGGGCTTCGTGGTTATTATTGTTGAACGGGTGGCGCTGAACCGTTTGGAGCGCCGCCGCCGGCGGGAGGCTCTGCCTTTGGAGGAGTGGACGCCCACTGCCCAGCGGGAGGACCCGGCGCCGGAGGAGGAAGAGGCCTTCAGCCGGGCCATGGCACGCCTGTCCCCACGGTACAGGGAGCTGCTGCTTTTGAAGCACTGGCAGGGCTTTTCCGACCGGGAGATCGGAAAGATGCTGTCCATGTCCCAAGGCAATGTGGCCAGGACGATCCAGCGGGCCAAGGAGAAACTGCGGGAAGCGCTGAAGGAAGAGGGGGTGGAGGTATGAACGAGAAACTGGACCGGCTGCTGGAGCAGTACAGCGCCGCCGCGGGCGAGTTCTGGCTGGAGGAAAGCCTGCCTGAGGACATTCCGGAGCATACCTTTTCCCACAAATTCCAGCGGAGGATGGACAAGCTGCTGCGCCGCCAGCGGCGCTCCCCGGCCGTGCGGGCGGCACTGACCTATGCCAGGCGGGCAGCCATTTTTGTGCTGGCCTTTGTGGCCCTGTCCTTCTCGGTACGCATGACAGTGGATGCCGCCTTCCGACGGCAGGTATTACAGGTGGTGGTGCAGGTGTTCTCTGACTTTACAGAGTTCCGCTATACCTCCGATGTGAAAGCCAAAGAGCAGCCCGGAGAGCTGGAGTTTACCTATCTGCCGGAGGGGATGGAAAGAGTAGAAACCGAGTTGGATGAAAGAGATTATTTTGTCTGGTACGAGGATTGTGATGGGCGATTTATCACTTTAGATCAGTCCCTAGTAGAAGGAAATGATGAGTTGATATGGATGCTGGATACAGAAGATGCAGAGGTCACGGAGTTTAAGGTTCATAATTATGATGCGATTGGCATTCAAAAGGGGGCAGACTGTACGATTCATTGGACAGATGACCAAATGGTATATGTGTTGTTAGGAAGAAATCTACCGATGGAGGAACTGGAAAAGGTTGCGGAAGGGATTCAGATAGATGAGTAAGCCTGAAGCGGCTGGAAGCCTTGGAATACAAGGCTTCCAGCCGCTTTCCTATATGGTCTAAAATTTTTTGAAAATTATTAAAAATCAGTGTCCAAAATCGAGACGCTTATTGGTTATAAAGAACAAACACAAAAAGAAAGGATATGATTCCCATGTTCCAGAAAAAAGCGCTTCTCCCGGCCCTATGTGTGTCCATTTGCCTGTGTGCTGGTATGATACCAAATGTATCAGCGGTAGAAAATGTAAATTCAACCATTGTAACACCTTGCTCAATGTATATTACTGATGCAAAAGTACGCTTTGCTATAGATAAAGGTATAGCAACAATTAAGGCATCTGTAATTGGGCAAGATGGTGTAGATCGATGTAAAGTGGAGGTAACTCTTCAAGAAAAAGTAGGTAGCACCTGGAAAATAGTCGGCACATGGACAGATGAGACGGGTGGAGTGCGGGCCTCCGTGTCAGAAACAAAGGCGGTGACGGCAGGCAAAACCTACCGGGCCAAAGTAGTGGTGACGGCCTGGTCGGGAAGCAAGTCGGAGACGAAGACAATCTTGTCCCCGGAGAAGAAGGCGTAAGATTCAGTAAGAAAAGGATTGTCTGCTTGTACTGTACATAGGAAAGGAGTATAGTAAGCATGAAAAAGATATGGAGCGTATTTTTAAGTTTTACTATTTTGGCTTCAATGTTTAGCACAAATGCATTTGCATACGGCAAAGAATCTCAAATGCAATCTGAGCGAACAGAACTTCATGAATGCATTAAAGAACAATTAATTGCGCAAGATGCTCTGTACTTAATGGATTTCTATGATTCTGTGATTGAAAATCTTTTAATCTCGAAATACAATAATACAATTAATTCAACAGCGGCAAGTTCTTGGTATGCGCCTAATGGTGGTATTATTTGGGGAAGAGCACCTAACATAGAAGTAGAAGCCGCCTTTTTTAATAAATCGGATGCGAAAGACCTACAAAATGACATGGGGAAACCAAACGCTATAAAGGTAACGCTCGAATTTCTATTAGGAGCGGCTTGGTTCCCCATCGGCGCATTGTTTACATTTTCTGAACTTGCACGTGCCATTGCATATAGTGATATGTGGGGGAAAATTGATACTGATAAGGAAGGGTGCTGCGTCTATGCCACCTATGATACATTAGAAATGAAAACCATAACTGTAATCTTTGGGTGGACACCTCCAACAATGAGTGTAAATTCTACGATTACGGTTACAGACCATTACATTAAGCCGTATTGATTGAGGAGGGATCCAAGCGCATGAAGGGTCAGTGTAAGATAACTTTGGTGCGGGCTCTTGGTTTTTACAGCTTTTTCCTGATCTTTGCGCTGGTGTATTTGGTGAAAGGGATTTTTCAGTATGAATGGATCTGCCCCGATATGGCATACTATGCCGTTTGTGTTATTTTTTTGGGGTTAGAGTTGGCCGATGGATTTATTTTATACAGAAAAGGGTACTTGTGCTGCGCATTTGCTCCAATTTTATTCCTGGAGATATTGTTCGGACAGCAGATACACCATCTAACATTTATTTATATATTTGCCGTGCTATTATTTGTAATTAAGGGAGTTGAGTTGTGCCTTGCTGTTGTGAAACGCCGTAGAAATGAACTGCGTTCGGAACCCTTCTATGATGGTGCAGATGGTGTGGTCCTATTATCTATTTTAGTCGATGTAATAATTCTGATTCAAATTATGTAACAGGAAAATGAGCGAATGTGAGGTGCAAATCCATGTCACTTAGAACGAGAAAGACCCTGGAAGTTCTTTGCTTCCTCCTTTCCTGCAGCATGGCGGTGATACTATGCTGCGTCCGGATGTCGGTTTATGTTGGATTTGTGTTATTGCTCGTTTTAGCGCTGTTTCCCGGGGTGCCTACCTTCGGCTGGGGCAGGGAGCGGTTGGAGTTTCTCCAGCGCACCCAGCAGTTCCGCGTCGGATCGCGCCTGATGTGGATATTGTTTTTGGTAGTGATCGTTCTGGGCGAGAGCTTTTTTTACCTTTACCTGGGGACCTCCGGAGAGCAGACAGTGGCTGATGGTAAACGGTGGGTATATTGTCTTTCCGGCGCTGTGGAATGTGATTCGGAGCTGGGTCTACGTGCTTTACCTGTTTGCACCTCAAAAAATCCGTTTCCGGGAGCAGCCGGAAGAGGAGTAAAAAACTGGGCCGCAGGTCAAACCTGCGGCCCGTATTTATTATTCCGCTTCTTTTGGTGGCTGGAACCGGACCAGGTCGGCATATTGCTGCCACACACAGTCCAGCTTACCCAGATAGTTGGCTTTCCAGGGTTTATTTCGGCCGCAGTAGTGGACAATAGCGCTGTTCTCCAACACCCAGTCCAGGTCCACCGGGTGGCCGGGAGTGAGCAGAGCGGCGGTGAGCAGCCGCTCCGTCATGTTGTACCGCCAGGGATTCAGACGCAGGATGCGGTCTCCGTACAGGGCGCTGATCACGTCCTGGTCGGGGAGAAGCAGGGTCTTGCGGTGGGCCTGGACGTAGTCCAGCACGGGCTGGATCTGCTGCTCCCGGCGCAGCACCGGCAGGTTCATCAGCAGCACCCCGGAATTGATGTAGGGGCCGGGAGTCTCCGACTGGAGCCGGATGGCGTTAAATTTCTCCATCCCCTTGGCCACGTGGCTGGCCGCCGCAAAGAAGTATTCCTCCAGGGGAAGCTCCCACAAGCTGTCCAGAGGGTGATTTACCACCAGGTCCGGGTCCAGATAGAGGACCCGTTCCAGGTCCTGGGGGAGCTGAAAGGCGGCAAAAATGCGGTCGTACATCTCCATGGGGTAGCGGTCGGTGGTGGGAGCCTGGGGCAGCAGGTGGGGATCGGCAGCCACGGGGACCAGGGTGAGGGCGGACTCATCCACAGAGCGCTCCAGAGCGGTGAAGTCTTCCGTTGTGAGAGAGCGGTGGAGGATAAAGACCCGCATGGGCGTACCGGGGTGCTGGCAGACCAGGCTTTTGAGCATCACAGACAGGGGATAGAGGTAGGCGCGGTTGACAGTGACTAAGATATCCATGGAGATCCCTTTCTATATAGTTCTTAATTGTACTACGTATTATACGCAGAAGAGGCGTAGAGAACAAGAGGAAATATAAGAAAAAGGCGGGGCACACGGCCCCGCCTTACGCGGTTACGGATTATTCCTTGGGCTGTTCCTCGTCGGCAGCGGGCTCCTCAGGGACGATGTCAGCCTCGGTGACCTCGTTTTCAGGCTCCTCAGCGGCCTCGGGGGTCACGTCGATGATCTCGCCCTCCGCCTCGGCGGTAGCCTTGAGTTCCGCGATGCGGTCGTTGTTGGTCTCAATGGCGGCACGGGCGGCAGTGATCTTCTCACAGGCGGCAGCATAAGCACCGTCGGGAGTGGTGCCGTGCTCAGCGTAATACAGCTTGCCCAGTTCCACATAGGCCTTCTTGATGGTATCTTCCTCGGCCATGTTGGAGGCCTTCAGCTTGGCAATCTCCGCCAGACGCTTGGACGTGGCCACAACACTCTGAGCCAGGTCGGTTGCTCTCTCCTGGAGATCATTGATAAAATCCATGGTAGTACCTCCTTGAAATACGGTCTCCCGTTTACTGAGCCCATTTTAGCGTATTTCCTCCCCCCACGCAAGAACCTGATGTTGGATTTAATGGTTTTTTTAAGTTTTGTAAGGGGAGATTTCAGAAAGGGCCCCGGTGGAAAAACCACCGGGGCCCTGGTGCTGAGATGGGGGATCAGACCTTGAAGTTGACGGCGGTGTCGCCCTTCTCGTCGTGGCCGAACTCGTAGTCCTTGCCGGGGAGAATGGCGTTGAGCACGATGCCGGTGATGGCGGCCACAGCCAGACCGGACAGGCTGATGGTGGCCTCGCCCACCTGGAAGCTCACCGCGCCGGAGTAGTTGATGCCGATGGCCAGCACCATGATGAGGGCGGCGATGATGACGTTGCGGCTGTTGGTGAAGTCCACCTGGTTTTCCACCACGTTGCGCACGCCAACGGCGGAGATCATGCCGTAGAGCACCATGGACACGCCGCCCATAGTAGCGGTGGGCATGGCGGACACCAGGGCCGCAAACTTGGGGGAGAAGGAGAACAGAATGGCCAGACCGGCGGCGATGCGGATGACCCGGGGGTCATAGACCTTGCTCAGGGCCAGCACACCGGTGTTCTCACCGTAGGTGGTGTTGGCGGGGGCGCCGAAGATGGAGGCCAGGGTGGTGGCCAGACCGTCGCCCAGCAGGGTGCGGTGGAAGCCGGGGTCCTGGAGGTAGTTGCGCTCACAGGTGGAGGAGATGGCGCACATGTCGCCGATGTGCTCCACCATGGTGGCCAGGGACAGAGGCATGATGGTCACTGCGGCGGTGAGCAGCAGGCCGGTGTCCAGGTCAGGACGGCTGAACAGACCAAAGAGGGTGTCCTGAAACTGGAAGGGCAGGCCGATCCAGGGGGCGTCGGCCAGAGCCTGGAGCTTGGCGGGGTCCATGGTGTGCATGCCGGTGACCTGGCAGATGACAGCCACGCCGTAGGAGCCCACCACACCCAGCAGGATGGGGATGATCTTTACCATGCCCTTGCCCCAGATGTTGCAGCCCACCACGATGGCGATGGCGATAAGGGCAATGGCCCAGTTATCCCGGCAGTTGGTGATGGCGGTGGAGGAGAGGGTCAGGCCGATGCAGATGATGACCGGGCCGGTGACGATGGGGGGGAAGTAGCGCATGACCTTTTTGGTGCCGAACACCTTGAAGAGGGCGGAGAGGATCACGTACATCAACCCCGCCAGAGCCACGCCGAAGCAGGCATAGGGCAGCATCTGGGTGTTGGCGGTGCCGTCCTCCAGCATGGGGGCGATGGCCTGATAGCCGCCGATGAAGGCGAAGGAGGAGCCCAGGAAGGCGGGGACCTTCCGCTTGGTGAGGAAGTGGAACAGCAGGGTGCCCAGACCCGCGAAGAGCAGGGTGGCGGACACGCTCAGCCCGGTGAGGGCGGGTACCAGCACGGTGGCGCCGAACATGGCGAACATGTGCTGCACGCCCAGGATGAACATTTTGGTCCGTCCCAGCTGCCGGGCATCATAAATGGCTTGATTTTGCGGCATAGTGATTCTCCCTTCTTGTTTACACACAGGCCAAACGGCCATAAAAAAAGACAATCGCCCAGCGATTGTCAAACACAAAACGGAAAAGAAAGAAACACGCGGCCGGTACCAAGAACGGTCATGACATTCCCTCCTTTTCCTATTTCTAAACCGGTATAATAGCAGATTTCACACAAAAGCGCAAGAGGAAATTTCCCGATTCATGGGGAAATTGCAGGAATCGAAGGGAAGAAGAAGGGGGCGGTTGACTTTAGCGAGAAAAATGGATAAACTACAAATGATTTTGTATTTGCCTGCAGTCAAACTCTGCCAGAGAAAAAAGGAGCGATGGACCTTGAAGAAGCCTTTTGTTACCCTGGAGCAGCTCCAGGAGATGGTGAAGACCTATCCCACCCCCTTCCACCTCTATGACGAGAAGGGTATCCGTGCCAACGCCCGGGCTCTGCGCCAGGCCTTTGCCTGGAACCCCGGCTACACCGAGTATTTTGCTGTGAAGGCCACCCCCAATCCCCAGATCCTGAAGATTCTGAAGGAGGAGGGATGCGGCGTGGACTGCTCCTCCCTCACCGAGCTGATGATGTCCGAGCGCTGCGGGTTCTCCGGAGGACAGATCATGTTCTCCTCCAACGACACCCCCGCCGAGGAGTTCCAGATGGCCGCCAAGCTGGGCGCTACCATCAACCTGGACGACATCACCCACATCGACTTCCTGAAGGAGACCATCGGCTACATCCCCAAGAAGATCTCCTGCCGCTTCAATCCCGGCGGTGTGTTCCAGCTGGGCGAGAGCAAGGAGGGCTTCCAGGTGATGGACAACCCCGGTGATGCCAAGTACGGTATGACTCCCGCCCAGATCACCGAAGCCTTCAAGCGCCTGAAGGCGGAGGGAGCGGAGGAGTTCGGTATCCACGCCTTCCTGGCCTCCAACACCCTGTCCAACGACTACTACCCCGCGCTGGCCCGGATCCTGTTCCAGCTGGCGGTGAAGCTGAAGGAGGAGACCGGAGCTCACATCACCTTCATCAACCTCTCCGGCGGCGTGGGTGTGCCCTACCGTCCCGAGCAGCCTGCCAACGACATCGCCGTCATCGGCGAGGGCGTGCGCAAGGCTTATGAGGAGATCCTGGTGCCCGCCGGCATGGGCGATGTGGCCCTGTGCACCGAGCTGGGCCGCTTTATGCTGGCCCCCTACGGCCACCTGGTCACCAAGGTGCTCCACTTCAAGCACACCTACAAGGAGTATGTGGGCGTGGACGCCTGCGCGGCCAACCTGATGCGGCCCGCCATGTACGGTGCCTACCACCACATCACCGTCATGGGCAAGGAGGACGCCCCCTGCGACCACAAATACGACGTGACCGGCGCCCTGTGCGAGAACAACGACAAGTTTGCCGTGGACCGTATGCTGCCGGAAATTGAGATCGGTGACCTGCTGGTTATCCACGACACCGGCGCCCACGGCCACGCCATGGGCTATCAGTATAACGGCCGCCTGCGCTCTGCTGAGGTGCTGCTCCAGGAGGACGGCTCCACCCGGCTGATCCGCCGTGCCGAGACTCCCGAGGACTACTTCGCCACTGCAATTTGGGAGTAATTCCGGGCATTATAAGTATATCAACGGTTGGAGCGCCCCGGCCCCAGGCCGGGGCGCTCGTGTTTTTTCTTTGGGAGAGAATCAAAATGAATATCATGGGACAACTGGCCCTTATTTTTGGGCTGTCGCTGGCGGGAGAGGGCGTGGCGGCGCTGCTTCCGGTGTCTTTTCCGTCCAGTGTGATCAGTATGGTGCTGCTGATGGCGCTGCTGCTCACCGGAGTGATCAAGGACAAGCATATCAAGACAGTCTCCAACTTTCTGGTGGCCAATATGGCCTTCTTCTTTATTCCATCGTTTGTTGGCATCGTGGAGCACGGAACACTGCTGAAAAGTCAGGCCCTGCCTCTGCTGGTGATCGTGGGACTGACCACGCCGGTAGTTTATCTGGTCACCGGATGGACGGTGCAGCTGCTGATGCTGCGCCGCAGAAAGGGGGAGAGAAAATAATGGATGCCATGTTGAGTTCCCCGTTTTTCGGACTGGCTCTTTCGGCAGCGGCATGGTGCGGGGGTGTATGGCTGCAAAAAAAGACAAAGTGGGTGCTGTGTAACCCGCTGCTGGTTGCTTCTCTGGTGATCATCGCTCTGCTGGCGGTGTTTGGAATCCCTCTGGAGGACTACAACCAGGGGGGCGACATCATCAAGATGATGCTGGGGCCGGTGACAGCGGTGCTGGCCCTGAATATCTACTACCAGCGCCAGACTTTGAAGGAATACTTTGTTCCGGTACTGGTGGGCTGCCTGGCGGGCAGTGCGGCCAGCCTGGGCAGTGTGCTGGCCCTGTGCCGCCTGTTTGAGATGGAGGACATGCTCACCGCCTCTCTGCTGCCCAAGAGCGTGACCACCGCCATCGCGGTGGGCATCGCCGAGAGCCGCGGCGGCGCGGCGGGTATCGCAGCGGCGGCGGTGGTGCTGGCCGGCGTGGTAGGAGCAGTGTTTGCCCCCCTGTTTGCCAAGTGGTTCCGGGTTACCGATCCGGTGGCACAGGGACTGGCCACCGGCGCATGCAGCCATGCCCTGGGTACCACCAAGGCCATGGAGATGGGCGAGCTCCAAGGAGCCATGAGCTCTATTGCCATCTGCGTGTGCGGTATCTTTACTTCGATTTTAGCCCTGTTTATTTAACAAAAAGGAGTGCTTTTCCAAGGAAAAGCACTCCTTTTTCTTGCCCAATGTTCTTGTAGGGGGACCAGCCTTCTTGTCCTGACTATCTCTCATGGACCCCAGAGGCGAAACGAAGTTTCGCACAAAGTTCTTTTGCTTACTTTTCTTTCAAGAAAAGTAAGGCGGAGGAGAGGATGCGGGAGGCGGCTTCCTCTTTGGAGAGGAGAGGCAGCTCCTCAATGCCGTCCCGGGTGATCAGCGTGATCACGTTGGTATCGGTGCCGAAGCCGGCTCCCGCCACTTTCAGGTTGTTGGCGCAGATCATATCCACGTTCTTTTTCTCCAGCTTGGCCCGGCTGTTTTCCAGCATGTCCCGGGTCTCCATGGAGAAGCCGCAGATCACCTGGCCTGGACGGCGGTGCTGGCCCAGGTACTGCAAAATGTCAGTGGTGCGCTTGAGAGGGATGGACAGGTCACCATCCTTCTTCTTCACCTTGTCGTCGCTGTACCCAATGGGGGTGTAATCAGCCACGGCTGCGGCCTTGAAGATCATGTCCGCGTTGGGACTGTGAGCGGCCACCGCCTCGAACATGTCCTGGGCGGAGACCACAGGTACCACGTCCACAAAGGGAGGCGGAGTGATGGCGGTAGGTCCGGTGACCAGGGTGACCTGAGCTCCCCGGAGCATGGCCATGCGGGCGATGGCGTAGCCCATCTTGCCCGTGGAGTGGTTGGTGAGGTAGCGCACTGGGTCCAGGGACTCCTGAGTGGGACCGGCGGTGACTAAGACGTGCTTGCCCTCCAGGTCGTGGGGGCAGGCCAGCTGGCGCAGCACGTGCTGGAGCAGGTCCTCCGGCTCAGGCATTTTGCCCGCACCCACCGCGCCGCAGGCCAAACGGCCGCTGGCGGGGGCGATGACC
The DNA here is from genome assembly GCF_041925195.1 of Flintibacter porci. NCBI lineage: Bacteria > Bacillati > Bacillota > Clostridia > Eubacteriales > Flintibacter > Flintibacter porci. The sequence continues at coordinate 294,931 of NZ_JBHEVB010000003.1, read as the reverse complement.
TCCCAGCCGTAGCGGCGGAGAATATCTAGGTTGTCCTGGGTGACGGGATTTTCGTACATATTGGTGTTCATGGCCGGGGCAATGAGCTTGGGGCACTTGCAGGCCAGAACGGTGGTGGTGAGCATGTCGTCAGCCAGGCCGTGGGCCAGCTTGGCACACACGTTGGCGGTGGCCGGGGCGATGAGCACCAGGTCGGTGCGCTGGGCCAGAGCGATGTGCTCCACCTGGTGGGAGAAGTTGCGGTCGAAGGTGTCCACCATGGTGCGGCGGCCGGTGAGCTGCTCAAAGGTGAGTGGGGTGACAAACTTGGTGGCGTGCTCGGTCATCACGACCTCTACCTGGCAGTGCTGCTTGACCAGGGCGGAGGCCAGCGCCGCAGCTTTGTAGGCGGCAATGCCGCCGGTGACGCCCAAAAGAACGGTTTTTCCCTGTAACATGTTAAAACCCTCTTACGTTTCTAAAAACTGCCGCCCAGGCGGGCGGTACAGCAAGATTATGGCATAAAAATTGCCGCTTGTAAAGAAACTTGTCCAGATATGCAAAATTCCCGCGAATCTCAGTCTTGCAAAGAAAGGACGGATTCGCTATAATGGTGCGGTTAAAAGACGGATTTCTTTACTTTATATCTGCTAGAGGTGAGATACATGCTCTTGGCCATCGACATCGGCAACAGCAACATTGTCATCGGCGGGATTCAGGACGATACAATCGTCTTTGAGGCCCGGATTGCTACCGACCGCATCAAGACCTCCGACCAGTACGGCGTGGAGATCAAAAATATTCTCTCCCTGTTTGAAGTACCGGTGGAGACGGTGGAGGATGTGATCATCTCCTCGGTGGTGCCTCCTGTGTTCAACGCGGTGCGTACCGGCGCCTACAAGGTGACCGGGCTGACCCCCATGGTGGTGGGACCGGGCATCAAGACCGGGCTGAACATTCAGATGGACAACCCCGCTTCCGTGGGCAGCGACCTCATCGTGGCCGCCGTGGCTGCCCTGCAGGAGTATACCGCGCCTTTGATGCTCATTGACATGGGTACCGCTACGACCATCACTGTGGTGGATCAGGGCAACAACTACATCGGCGGAGCCATCATCCCCGGTGTGCGGGTGTCGGCGGAGGCCCTGTCCAGCCGGGCGGCACAGCTGCCGGGCATTCAGCTGGACCGGCCCAAGCGTGCCATCGGGAAGAACACCATCGAGTGTATGCGCAGCGGTATTATGTACGGTGCGGCGGCCATGCTGGATGGAATGGTGGAGCGCATGGAGGCCGAGCTGGGCAAGCCGGTCACTGTGGTGGCCACCGGCGGTATTGCGCAGTTTATTGTGCCTTTGTGCAAGCGGGAGATGACCATTGAGAAGGATCTGCTGCTCAAGGGCTTGAATGTGATCTACAAGAAGAATAAGAAGTAAGAGACGGGCCGTCGTTCTGACGGTCCGCCTGCTTTTCTGGAAAGAAAAGTAGGCAAAAGAACTTTGTGCGAAACTTCGTTTCGCCCCGCTTTCTTGAAAGAAAGCTTGGCAAAGAACTTCCTGCGAAACTTCGTTTCGCCTCTGGAAAAGAAAATGGCGGGATAGGTGTACGGGATTGTGCAGAGAGTGGCCTTGTTACAGTAACAGTGAAAGTAATTGTTGAAGTCATTGTCTCTGTTATAGTTACGTCAGCGTGCCGCGGTCCGGCGCGGCGGCAGGGAGAGGAGAACTTTTTTGGAGAAGAGTTCCGCCCTGCGGGGCGGGTGCCTTTCTGGGTCACCAGAAAGGCACCAAAGAGTGACTGGGGGTCTCCTTCGATGAGCACTTGGCTTGCGCCAGTGCTCATAGGCGTCGCCCCCCAGACCCCCTTTTACGGGGGACGCCCTCCAGAGGGACTGGTTATGACCTCCCGGCGGACCTAAAACAAGTTCCGCAGTTTTTCTTGCCTCGGCCCACTGGGGCCTACATGCCTAAAATTTGGAGAGAGGATGGGCTGAAATGACACCGCCTACTCTGGCAAAGCCGTGGTAGCTGGTCTGCCCGACCACCGCCGCACCCAACAGGAAGGGGCGCAGTAGGCGGTTGCACGTTAGAACGCACAAAGCGGCAAATTTTGATTGCAAAAGGCCCCTGTGGGCCGAGATTAGAGGGATGCACGGTCAAAACTTAGGCCGCCGGAAGTGACCAAAAGTCCAAAGTGGCCCGCTCTCGTAACGGGGGACCGGGGGAAAGCCGCCTAGGAACACCGCCGCAGGCGAAGTGTTCCTCGAAGGCGTCCCCCGGCGATCTTTGGTTCTTTCCATCGCTGGAAAGAACATTTTTTATTTTGCGCAAATTTTCCATACTAGAATCAAGTTAATAACAAGATAATTTAAAGGTGAATCCAATATAATCAAGTCCAATTTCAGTCTTGGATGGTGAAACCTTTGAAGCGTGATAAACATCTTGGTATTACGATCACCCGTGAAATGCATCAAAAGCTGGTGTACATTTCATCCTATGAGGGCCGCTCCATGAGCGGCCAGATCCTCTATCTGATTCAACAGTGCATCCGCAATTTTGAAAAAGAACACGGCCCCATTCCGGAGGACAAAGAACCATGATGTGGAGCGATTGGGCTCTGGACCTGTTGTTTCCCCCGAAATGTCCCTACTGCCAAGAGCTGTTGGAGGGCTCCTATGTCCCGGCCTGCACCAGGTGTCAGCCTGTGCTGCCCTGGCTGGTGGGGACGCAGGGCGAGCGCAAGGTGGATTTTACCGCCGGGTGTCTCTCGCCCCTGGCCTACCGGGACAAGGTGGTGGATTCCATCCACCGCTTCAAATTTTCCGGCCGGGCCAGCTACGCCCGCGCCTATGCCATCCTGGTGGCCCAGTGTGTCCGGGACCATTGGGACAAGCCGCTGGACGCTGTCACCTGGACGCCGCTGAGCCGACAGCGCCGGCGGGAACGAGGCTATGACCAGGCTCAGCTGCTGGCGAAATGGGTTGCCCGGGAATTGGAACTGCCTGTTTTGGGCATGTTAGACAAGGTTCGAGATATTCCGCCCCAATCCGGCATTCAGGACGACGCGCGCCGTCGGGCCAACGTGCTGGGGGCGTACCGCCTGCGCAAGGATGCCAGACCAGAGGGCATGAACCTGCTGCTGGTGGACGATGTGGTGACCAGCGGCTCCACCCTGAGCGAGTGCGCCCGGCTGCTGTCCGGCGCAGGCGCGGAGACGGTGGTATGTGCCACCCTGGCTCAGGCAAGGAAAAATTGAATCACAAAACGGGCGCAAATTCCTGGAAATATGGCGAAATACTAGTTGAAAACCGCTGCTTGAGCCGTTATAATGAAAAATGTCTGAATACAACTTATCCGGCGGGAAGCTCCGGCCGGAACGGAATCATAATAAGGTGGAAGGCTATGTTTAATTTGTTTAGCAAAGACATCGGGATCGACCTGGGCACCGCCTCTGTTTTGGTATACATCAAGGGAAAGGGCGTTGTTCTGCGCGAGCCCTCCGTGGTGGCCATGGATAAAAACACCGGCAAGCTGCTGAAGGTGGGCACCGACGCCCAGGCTATGCTGGGCCGTACCCCCGGCAACATCGTTGCCATGCGTCCCCTGCGTGAGGGCGTGATCTCCGACTACGACATGACCGAGCGGATGCTCAAGGAGTTTATCAAGAAGGTGACCACCTTCTCCCTCTTCAAGCCCCGTCTGCTCATCTGCGTGCCCTCCGGCATCACCGAGGTTGAGGAGCGCGCCGTGGTCGACGCCGGCATCCAGGCTGGCGCCCGCCGGGCCTACCTCATTGAGGAGCCTGTGGCCGCTGCCATCGGCGCCGGCATCGATATCACCAAGCCCGACGGCCACATGGTTGTTGACATCGGCGGCGGTACCGCTGATATTGCCGTCATCTCTCTGGGCGGCGTGGTTGAGTCCGCTTCCATCAAGATCGCCGGCGACAAGTTCGACGAGGCGGTGGTGAAGTATATCCGCCGCAAGCACAACGTCCTCATCGGCGATCGTACCGCCGAGGAGCTGAAGATGAAGATCGGTTGCGTGTTCCCCCGTCCTGAGGAGGTCACCATGGAGATCAAGGGCCGCTGCCTGATGACCGGCCTGCCCCGCGTGTTCTCCGTCTCCTCCAGCGAGATGATCGAGGCCTTCGAGGAGGTCTCCAGCCGCATCCTGGAGGCTATTCACGGTGTTCTGGAGCGTACTCCCCCCGAACTGGTGGCCGATATCTCCACCAACGGCATCGTGATGACTGGCGGCGGCTCTCTGCTGTGGGGCTTTGATAAGCTCATCGAGTCTCACACCGGCATTGAGACCCACGTGGCTGAGGATGCCATCTCCTGCGTGGCCGAGGGTACCGGCAAGAGCCTGGACAGCCTGGACCAGATGCAGGACGGTACCATGAACCTGTCCCGCCGCAAGCAGATGAACTATTGATTTTGCACTTTGTACAAAGAGGCGGCCCCTGTGGGGGCCGCTTCTTTTTTTGCAGTTGGAACAAACGGTAAAAATGAAAATAAATTGAAATAAAGTGGATATCCGGTATAAACGAGGCCCCGGACGCCCAATTCGGCGTCCGGGGCCTGTATGCTTTTGAGCCAGTTAAAATGTTTGAATCGGAAAAACCACTTTTCGGAGGAGAGAATCCTCAGAGTCAAGAGAGAAAGGGGAAAACACGGGGGAGAAAAGGGAAAGAAAGGCAAGTTCAGGAAGAAAAATGAAAGAAACAGATACGATTGAATAATATACGAATATACGTATAAATATACAGTCAAAATTTGTGGAATTCACTATTTCTTTTTGTCTGGTTTTATGGTATGCTTAACAAGGTAACAGAAGAAAAGTTCACTTCGTCTGTGCATATCAACCAGAAAAATTGAGGTAAGTCCCCCGAATTCTCCGTTAACCCACGGTCATCTTTCTGGCCCACTGTTTAGCATGTTCCACGAATAACTTGGTAATCGTGGAGGGAGGAACGTCCCGCTTGACCGCGATGCCGATGTCCCGAACCTGAGGAATATCAAAGGGTTTGGCCACAATATGGTAGCGGTTTGGGTAGAGCATCAGTTCATGGACCACGCTGATGCCCAGACCGCACTCCACCATAGACAAAATGGCGTAATCGTTGCTGACCTCATAGCGGATGTTAGGCTTCTGCTGGAGGTGATCCAGGAACTTGGTGATCTCGTGGTCCTGCTCCTCCTTCAAATTGATGAAGTCCTCGTTGGACAGCTGAGCGATGGGGTAGCAGGGGGCGTTGGCCAGCGGATGGTTCTCCGGCAGGATGGCTACCAGGGTGTCCTGCAATAAGAAGGAGGCCTCCAGGTCGTTGGAGACGGGCAGATTAAGGAAGCCGCAGTCCACCAGACCCCGGCGCAGCCAGGAAGCGATCTGATTATATTCTCCGTTGATGAGCTGAAAATCAATGTGGGGATAGATCTCATGGAAGGACTTGATCATCTGGGGCAGCCAGCCGCTGGAGATGGAGGAGAAGGCGCCCACCCGGATGGAGCCAGAGCTGAGACCGTGGATTTCAGAAATAGCGTAGTTGAGATCCTCATAGTCTTTACAGATGGCCTGGAGTTTGGGCAGAAGTACCAAACCCTCCGAGCTGATCTCGATGCCGGAGCGGTTTCGGGTGAGCAGTTTGACTCCCCAGGCGTCCTCCAGGTCGGCAATCATGCGGCTGATGGCAGACTGGGTGTAGCCCAGCTGGGCGGCTGCGTGGGTAATGCTGCCGGTTTCAATGGTTTTCAAGTAGGCTATATATTTGCGAATACTCATAAAAATGTTGGCTCCTTCTTCATGAAATTACGACATTCCACTTAGGAATGTGAAACAGAAAAAAGAATTTCTTGTATATTCTGCCTAGCAATTATATAATACACAGTAGGAAAATTCAACAGAATCATTACGATCCATTCAAAAATAATTTAAAATGGAAGTAAAGATTGCGAAAATGGAATTCCTGGTTGGATGTTTTACAACAAAAAAGGAGGAAAAGTGTCATGATTCGTTTTTCTATTTGCGGTGCTGCCAGCTATGCTTGTGGTGAATTGCTTCGCCTGATGGTGCACCATCCCGAGACACAGGTCGCCCATCTGGCTGATAGCTTTGCTGCCGGCCGGAAGATCCAGGATGAGCACGCTGCTCTGATGGGCTTCTACGACCAGGAGATCCTCCCCCTCAACGACGAGACTCTGGACATGATCGTCAAGGACAGCGACGTGGTCTTCACCGCTGTGGACGCCGGCACCGTGTGCGGCATTGCCGAGAAGGTCCTGGCTGCCGGCAAGAAATTCATCGACTTCGGCGCTGACATCCGCTTCCGTGACGCCAAGACCTGGGAGAAGTGGTATCACCTGGAGCACCCCAACTATGAGATGACCAAGGAGGCCGTCTACTGCATCCCCGAGATCCAGCGCGATCTGGCCAAGGGCAAGAGCCTCATCTCCAACCCCGGCTGCTATCCCACCGCCACCACTCTGGGCCTGTACCCCGTGGTGAAGGAGGGCATGGTGGTGGAGAACACCATCATCGTGGACGCCAAGAGCGGCTACACCGGCGCCGGCCGTCGTCCCGCTCCCAACAAGCTGCTCACCGAGGCCACCAATAACTTCTGCGCCTACGCTCTGGGCGGCTCTCACCGCCACACCCCCGAGATCGAGCAGAACATCGCTTACATCCAGGGCAGAGATCTGATGAAGCCCGAGACCTGGCAGTTCATCAACTTCCAGCCTCACCTGACTCCCCAGATCCGCGGCATCGAGGTCACCATCTATGCCACCCTGAACAAGGATATCACCAACGACGAGCTCTTCGAGCTGTATCAGAACTACTACAAGGATGAGCCCTTCGTGCGCGTCTTCCCCGCCAGCAAGCCCGCTCAGACCAAGTGGACCGCCGGCACCAACATGTGCTGCATGACTCCCACCTATGACGCCCGTACCAAGCGCCTGCTGGTCAGCTCCGTCATCGACAACATCGGCAAGGGCGCCGCTGGTCAGGCAATCCAGAACATGAACATCATCTTCGATCTGCCTGAGACCACCGGCCTGCTGATCCCCCCCATGTACCCCTGATTGATCAAACACATCATTGTCGTGACGGAAGAAAGGAAGGATACCTATGGCTTATAAACTGATCCAGGGCGGCGGCGTGACCACCCCCAAGGGCTTCCTGGCCGGCGCCTGCTATGTGGGCGTGAAGAGCCGCAAGAGTGAAAAGCCCGACGTGGCTATGATTTATTCTGAATATCCCGCCTCCTGTGCGGCCATGTTCACCACCAATAAGTTCTGCGCCGCTCCCGTGATTCTGGACCGTGAGATCCTGAAGAAGGGTAAGGCCCGCGCTGTTGTCATCAACAGCGGCAACGCCAACGCCGCCACCGGCGAGCAGGGCATCAAGAATGCCAAGCTGGTGGAGACCGAGGCTGAGAAGCTGCTGGGACTGGGCGAGGACGAGGTCTTCGTGTGCTCCACCGGCGTCATCGGTCAGCAGTTGCCCGTTGAGAAGGTGCTGGAGGGCGTGCGCCGCATCGCTCCCGACATGAGCGCCGACAAGGGCTCTGAGGCCGCCTGGGCTATCATGACCACCGACCTGGTCCGCAAGGAGACCGCTCTGGAGTTGGAGCTGTCCGGCGGCACCATCCGCATCGGCGCCTGCGCCAAGGGCTCCGGTATGATCCACCCCAACATGGCCACCATGCTGGCTTACATCACCACCGACGCCAAGGTGGACGCCGCTGTGGTCCAGGAGATGCTGAAGAAGAGCACCGACAAGAGCTTTAACATGATGACCGTGGACGGCGACACCAGCACCAACGACTCCCTGTTCCTGCTGGCCAACGGCGCTTCCGGCGTGGCCGTGGAGACCGAGGAAGACAAGGCTGCCTTTGCTGCCGCTCTGGATGACATCTGCATGGATATGGCCCGCCGCATCGCTTCCGACGGCGAGGGCGCGACCCACCTCATCATCGTAGAGGCCGGCGGTCTGCCCACCGAGAAGGACGCCAAGATGGTGGCCCGTTCCATCGCTGGCTCCACCCTGTTTAAGGCCGCCGTGTTCGGCAAGGATGCCAACTGGGGCCGCATCATGGCCGCTGCCGGTTACTCCGGCGCCGACGTGGATCCCACCAAGGCCGACTGCATCCTGAAGAGCGCCGCCGGCGAGGTGGTGGTGATGGAGAACGGCTTCGGCACCGACTTCAGCGAGGAGCTGGCCAAGAAGGTGCTCACCGAGCATGATATCACCGTCATCGTGAACTTCCACAGCGGCGACGGCCAGGCCACCGCGTTCGGCTGCGACCTGACCTACGATTACGTCAAGATCAACGGCGATTACCGTTCTTAAGAGGAGGGGCGCGCTATGAATGATGTAGCCAGCAAGGTTGCCACCCTGATGGAGGCAATGCCCTATCTCAAGAAGTACGCCGGTAAGGTTATTGTGATTAAGTATGGCGGCAACGCCATGATCAACGAGGAGCTGAAGGCCGCCGTCCTCCAGGACGTGGTGATGCTCAAGCTCCTGGGGATGAAGCCCGTGCTCAGCCACGGCGGCGGCCCCGGCATCAACAAGATGCTGGAGAAGCTGGATATCCCCGTGCAGTTCATCAACGGCCTGCGCTATACCTCCGCTGACATCATCAGCGTGGTAGAGGCGGTGCTCATCGGCCAGGTGAACAGCGAGCTGGTTGGCCGGATCAACGCCATCGGCGGCGAGGCCGTGGGCCTGTCCGGTATCAGCGCCAACATCTATAAGTGCGTGCAGCGCAGCGAGGAGCTGGGCTTCGTGGGCGACATCGTCGAAGTGAACGCCGCTCCCGTGCAGGCTCTGCTGGACGCCGGTTACATCCCCGTGGTGGCTCCTGTGGGTACCGACGGGAATGGTCAGAGCTTCAATATCAACGGCGACACCGCCGCTGGTAAGCTGGCCAGCGCTCTGGGCGCTGAGAAGCTGATGCTCCTGACCGATATCGAGGGTCTGTGCAACGACATCAAGATCCGCGACGTCATCAGCTATCTGAACATCGCCGACGTGCAGGGCCTGAAGGATCAGGGCACCATCGCCGGCGGTATGATCCCCAAGGTGGACTGCTGTGTCCAGGCCATTGAGGAGGGCGTGACCAACGTCCACATCATCGACGGCCGCAAGCCCCACAGCATTCTCTACGAGGCCTTTGCCAACGAGGGCATCGGTACCACCGTGGGTAAGGATCAGCCCAGCGTGGGCATCAAGTGGAATAAGTGAATTTTCCGGACCCCCTCCGCGGGAGTTCCCTCCCGGGAGGGCCGGAACAAATCAATAAAAAGGAGGACTCTTCCCATGATTGAGAGATTCAAGAGCAATGCTGAGGCCATCGCCGCTGCTGATAAGTATCTGTACGGCAACCACGCCAGAATGCCCATCGTGATGGACAAGGGCGAGGGCTGCTGGGTCTGGGATCTGGACGGCAACAAGTATCTGGATTTCGTGGGCGGCATCGCCGTCAATGGCCTGGGTCACCATCACCCCGCTATCGTGAAGGCTCTGGACCGCGCCAAGGATATGATGCACTGCTCCAACTACTACTACAACGAGCCCGCCATCCAGGTTTGTAAGATGATTTGCGAGAACAGCTGCTTTGACAAGGTGTTCTTTGCCAACTCCGGCGCTGAGGCTAACGAAGGCCAGATCAAGCTGGCCCGTAAGTACGCCAAGGACCATGGCCACCCCGAGCGCTATGTGGTCATCTCCATGCTGAAGTCCTTCCATGGCCGCACGCTGGCTACCGCCACTGCTACCGGTCAGGAGATCGTTCACAATCCCAAGTGGTTCTCCCCTCTGCCTGAGGGCTTCCGCTATGCCGAGTTCAATAACCTGGAGTCCGTGAAGGCCCAGATGGGCGATGACGTGTGCGCCATTCTCACCGAGCCTGTTCAGGGCGAGGGCGGCGTGCGTCCCGCTTCCCAGGAGTTCCTCCAGGGCCTGCGTGACCTGTGCGACGAGAAGGGCATCCTGCTCATGTTCGACGAGGTCCAGGTCGGCTCCGGCCGTACCGGCAAGCTGTTCGCCCACCAGAACTACGGCGTGGAGCCCGACACCTGCTCCATGGCTAAGGCTCTGGGCTCCGGCGTGCCCATCGGCGCTGTCTGCGCCCGCGGCGAGGCCGCTCTGACCCTGACTCCCGGCACCCACGGCTCCACCTTCGCAGGCGGCCCCCTGGCCTGCGGCCTGGCGGAGGCGACCCTGGACACCATGCTCCACGAGGGCGTGATGGACAACGCGGTGAAGGTGGGCGAGTACTTCCGTGCCAAGCTCACCGAGCTGTCCGGCAAGCACCCCGGCACCATCACCGAGGTCCGCGGCATGGGCATGATCAACGGCGCCGAGCTCAAGGACAACGAGATCGGTCCCAAGATCGTCCAGAAGTGCTTCGAGCAGAAGGTCCTTATCAACTGCACCGCGGGCAACGTCCTGCGCTTCATTCCCCCGCTGATCGCCAGCGAGGAAGAGGTTGATATCGTTGTGGCCGCCATCGACAAGGCCATGACCGAGCTGGGTGTGTAAGATCCAGTTTAAAGCAGTCATTTAACACACGCATTGGGGCGAGATCTGGGCGCGCCGGCGGGCGCGCCCAGACTTGCACCTGGAGGTCTGTGTTGTAAAGCTCTGAGAGGGAGGAGGTGCATAGCGGTACCAGGCTAAACGTCCACAAGCAATCCAACGCTGAATCAAAAAATGCAGAACATGCAAAGTAATGAAAGAAAGGTTGGTAGCAATTCTATGAGTGAGACAAATAAATCCAGAGACGGCCGCATGCCAAAAGTATGGGAAGCCCTTATCACCTTGGTTGCTTTGATTGCCCTGCTGGCAGTTGGCATCATTATCTTTGGTGCCCCCGTTCATGTACCTATGTTCTGCGGCGTGTGCGTCGCGGCTCTGATGGCACTGTATCTGGGCTATAAGTGGGATGTTATTGAGAAGATGATGATGGACGGCATCTATAAGGCCCTCCAGTCCATCTGTATCCTGATCATCGTTGGTATCCTCATCGGCGTGTGGATCAACGCCGGCGTGGTGCCCACCATGATTTACTATGGCCTGCAGATCATCCATCCCTCCATCTTCTTCATCGCCACCGTGCTGGTCTGCTCCATCACCTCTCTGGCCACCGGTACCTCCTGGGGTACCATGGGCACCATGGGTGTGGCGTTCATGGGCATCGGTTTCGGCCTTGGCATGAGCCCCGCTATGACTGCCGGCGCCATTCTCTCTGGTGCGTATTTCGGCGACAAGATGTCTCCTCTGTCTGACACCACGAACCTGGCCCCCGCTATGGCCGGCACTGACGTTATCGCTCACGTGAAGGCCATGATGATCCCCACCGCTATCACCTATGTGATCACTCTGGTGGTCTTTGGTGTGCTGGGCACTATGCAGTATCACGGCGGCGAGGCCGATATGAGCCGCGTGACTGAGTTTGCCAATGCAATGAACGCTGCCCACGGCGGATTCTTCAACATCAACCCCATCCTGCTGCTGCCCCCCGTCATTGTTATTGTGGCCGTGGCCATGAAGATGCCCGCCATCCCCGGCATTACCCTGGGTATCTTCTCCGGCGCCATCCTGGGCCTCATTTTCCAGCCTGGGGACTGCAACCTGGGTACTCTGTTTAGCTTCGGCCTGGAGGGCTTTACCTTTACCGATGCTGCCAAGGAGGCGCTGCAGTCCGCTGTGAGCGCAGAGACCTATGACACCATGATCAAGCTGCTGGAAAAGGGCGGCATCATGAACATGATGAACTCCGTGGCCATGACCATCATCGCTATGATGTTCGGCGGCATTATGGAAGGCACCCACCAGCTGGAGGTCGTCGTCAACCAGATCAAGAAGCTGGCCAAGGGTCCTGCCGGCCTGGTTGCTGTTACCGAGGTTACCTGCGTCATCTCCAACATGACCATGCCCGAGCAGTACATCTCCATCGTGGTTCCCGGCCGTATGTACGCCGAGGAGTACCGCAAGATGGGCCTGCATCCTGCCGTTCTGTCCTCCGCTCTGGAGGGTGCCGGTACTGTTACCTCCGCTCTGATCCCCTGGAACACCTGCGGTGTGTACATCTCCGACACTTTGGGTATCGGTGTTGCCCAGTATGGCTTCTTCGCCATCTTCAACTGGCTGATGCCTATCATCAACTGGCTGTGTGCCGCTCTGGGCCTGACCCTGAAGGACCTGGACAACAAGCCCTACAAGCGTCAGAAGGCTGTGAAGGCCTAATTTACGCGGTTTAAAGGAACGAACATATGAGCCAACCGAGTTATCAATATCCCCATGTGGAGATCGATCTGGGAAAGCTCAAGGAAAACCTGGCAGCGTTCCAAGAGCGCTGCCAGGCTTCTTCTATTGAGATTTCCGGCGTAGTAAAGGGATTCCACGCGCTGCCCGCAGCGGCAAAGGTCTATGAGGAAGTAGGGGTGTCCAGTATTGCCTCCTCCCGGATGGACCAGCTGCGCGGACTGAAGGAGGCTGGAATCCGAACTCCGCTCATGCTCATCCGCATCCCCATGCCCAGTGAGGTGGAGGATGTGGTGACCTGGTCGGATATCAGTCTAAACAGCGAATGCTCCGTCCTGCGGCTGCTGGATGAAGCGGCCCGAAACAAGGGAAAGACCCACAAGGTGATCCTTATGGTGGACCTGGGTGACCTGCGGGAGGGCTTCTGGGACTGGGATGAGCTGGTGGCCGCCGCTCTGGAGGTGGAGCACGACCTGCCCAACCTGGAACTGCTGGGCGTGGGCACCAACCTGGGATGCTATGGCTCTATCCAGGCCACTCCGGAAAAAATGCACGACCTGGTGGCGGCTGCCGAGCAGGTGGAGAAAGCCATCGGTCGGAAGCTGGAGGTCATCTCCGGCGGCGCGTCCTCCTCCCTTCATATGGTGCTGGACGGTACCATGCCGCCCCGCATTAACCATCTGCGGGTGGGGGAGGGCATCCTCCTGGGCAGCATCTGGGGCTGCAATATGGACTTTATGCACAAGGACATTATGGTCCTCCGGGCGCAGGTCATTGAATCCAAGGTCAAGCCCTCCCACCCAGTGGGCGAGCTGTCGGTGGACGCCTTTGGACGAACCCGTACCTACGTGGACCGGGGCCACCGCCTGCGTTGTCTGCTGGCTATGGGCCGGGTGGACTACGGAGAGAGCGACGACCTCATCCCCCGGGAGCCGGGCATCAAGGTGCTGGGTGCCTCCTCCGACCATACCATTTTGGATGTGGAGGGAGCCACCCGGCGGCTGAAAACCGGAGACGTGCTGGAGTTTGACTTGTGCTACGCCACTATGGTATACTTAACGGGCAGTAAAAGCGTCCACATTTATTACAAGAATGAGACGTAACCGTCGGGCGGCTTCTGGCCGCCCGGTTTTTATGAGAGGCGAGCATCATGCACAATGAACTGACGCAAAAAGATCTGGAGCTTATGCGCAAGGAGCTGGACCACCGGCGCATCGTTCTGCGCCCCCAGCTGCTGGAGGCGGTGAAGGAGGCCCGGGCCTTCGGGGATCTCAGCGAGAACTTTGAGTACAAGGCGGCCAAGCAGGAGAAAAACCGCAACGAGAGCCGCATCCGCTTCCTGGAGAATATGATCAAGACCGCCGTGGTCATCTCTGACCAGTCGGGCAGCGACCAGGTGGGACTGTACGACAAGGTCACCGTCTACATGGAGGACGATGACGAGGAGGAGGTCTACCAGATCGTTACCACCATGCGCCAGGACGCCCTGAAAGGGCTCATCAGCAAGGAGTCCCCGGTGGGGCGCTGCCTGCTGGGCCGCCGGGTAGGGGACCGGGTGCATATCCAGGTCAACGAGAACTACGGCTATGACGCGGTGATCCGCGCCATCGAAAAGGGCAGCGACGACGGGGAGATCCCTCTCAACCGCTACTAAATGAGAGAAGGAACCGGAGCTATGGTTCCGGTTCCTTTTTTGGTGTAAATTGGGGACGTGGCGGACCGTTGACAGGGGCGGCCCGGGATGGTACAATCACATAAATTAGTGTAAGCTAACCAGAAAATAAGATAGGAGGTGTCCTTTGGACCATCGAGTATTTTTGGCATTTTTTCTCACCCTGCTGGCTGGACTGAGCACCGGCATCGGCAGCGGCATCGCTTTTTTGTGCCGCAGTACCAATCGCAAGTTCCTTTCGGTCTCGCTGGGCTTTTCGGCTGGTGTGATGATCTATGTATCCTTGGTGGAGATCATGGGAGAGGCCCGGGAGGCTCTGGTGCGGGAATTGGGTACCCGACCGGGGAGCTGGGCCACCGTGGCGGCCTTTTTCGGCGGCATGCTGGTGATTGCTGTGATCGATAAGCTGATCCCGGAGGAAGAGAACCCCCATGAGGTGAAAAGCATGGAAGGGGATCCCAAGGCCGGGCAGCTGATGCGCATGGGGGTGTTTACCGCCCTGGCCATTGCCATTCACAACTTCCCCGAGGGCCTGGCCACCTTTGTCTCCGCCCTCCAGGAGCCCGGCCTGGCTATCCCCATCGTGGTGGCCATCGCCATTCATAACATCCCGGAGGGAATCGCCGTTTCCGTGCCCATCTACCAGGCTACCGGTTCCCGGAGCAAAGCGTTCCGGTACTCCTTCTTGTCCGGTCTGGCGGAGCCTCTGGGGGCGCTGCTGGGGTGGTTAGTATTGCGGCCCATTATGAACGATACTGTGTTCGGAGTGCTATTTGCCGGGGTGGCGGGGATCATGGTGTTCATCTCCTTTGACGAGCTGCTGCCGGCGGCCCGGGAGTATGGGGAGCACCACCTGTCCCTCTACGGTCTGATTTCCGGCATGGCGGTCATGGCGGTGAGCCTGCTGCTGTTTCTATAAGTTTTATTACGCGCTGCACGGGAGTGTTCCTGTGCGGCGCTTCTTTTTGCTTAAATTGTAAATCTATATTTGTTTTAAGTTGACAATTGCGGGAGAGCGTGGTACGATGCACAAGAATCGTAAACCAATAAAATAATAAGGCTTACTAATAGAGGCCGTGCATAAGAAGGAGGATGCCTTATGAACCGGGAACGAACTGTGTCCATCACTCCCAGAACCCTGGCTCTGGATGGAATGTTTACCGCCCTGCTCATCCTGCTGGGTATGATCAAGCTGCCGTCTATCCTGCCGGGAGCCGAATTTCAGCTCTCCGCGCCCTACGCGGTGTGTCTGGTGGCCGGCGTGGGGTTTTGGCGCTATCTGGGTATCGGGGTGTGCGCCAGCCTGGTTCAGCTGATGATGGGTACCCATACCCCGTGGAATGTGCTGGTGGCCATGGTGTTTCGGGTGGCGGCAGGACTGGTGGTGAGCCTGCTGCCCGGGAAAAAGTGGGCTATGGTGCTGGCAGGTCCGGTGGGAACAGGCTGTGCCCGGGTGGTGCTGGCCGGTGTGCTGGGGGTGCCGGTGCTTCCTCTGCTGGGTGCAGCAGTACCCGGGATGGTGTTTACTGGTGTGTGCGTAGCGCTGCTGGAACCGGTACTGCGGCGTATTCCGGGGATGGAGCGGTGTGCCAGGGAGGAATAAGCATGGAATTGTACAGCGTAAAAATGCGGGCCAGCCAGCGGGAAGCTGGACGGGAGCGGCATATCTCAGGAGCAGAAAAGATTGTCCGGGAGGAGCGGCTGGAGAAGGTGGTCAGCCAGCTGCTGGAGCGGGCGCTGCACCACGCCAAGGGCAGAGCGGACTTTGTCAACCTGAAGGTGGAGGCTGTATCTCCGGAGGAGGTGACCCATCTGGAGGCCCTGCCTGTGACCACCTGTCCGGTGGACACGGTGGAAGAGGGACGGGATCAGCTCCGGAAGCTGCTGGCGCAGGCGGGGATCGACCACGGGGAAGCGATTTTGGGGCAGATGGAAGCGGCCTATGGGATGCGGGGAGCCATGCTGCTCCACGTGGATACCCTCCAGCGTCTGGAGCCCGACCCACACCGTGGGATCCGAGCAACCTACATGGATGCGGCACAGGATGGAGAGACCGGGCCGGAGAAAAACCACTTCCGGGAGGCGCTGGTGCTGGCCACCAAGGTAGCCAACCAAAAAAATATTCTGGGGGAGCTGTGTATCTCCGATGACCCGGACTATGTGACCGGGTATTTTGCCTCCAAGGAGCTGGGCTATGTGCGCATCACCAAGCTGAAGGAGCCGGGGAGCCCCAACGGCGGCCGTATCTTTCTCTTTCGTGGAAGCAGAGAGGATGCTGAGGCCTGCATCCGCTATCTGGAGAGGGAAAAGGTACTGGTACATCTGCCGGAGGAGGCGGAGCGATGAAGGAATGGAACTGGCTTTCGGAGGAATTGGACAGACTGCGGGAGCAGGAGCTCTACCGGACCATGACGGTGCTGGAGGGGCCTCAGACCACTGTGGTAGAGTCGGCAGGACGTCCCCAGAGGCTTTTTTCCTCCAATAATTATCTGGACCTGGCCAATGATCCGGAGGTGAAGGCCGCCGCCTGTGAAGCCTTGGAGCAGTACGGTGTGGGGGCAGGGGGGTCCCGGCTGACCACCGGCACCGGGCCTCTTCATGTGCGTCTGGAGGGGGAGCTGGCCCGGTTCAAGGGCCGGGAAGCCGCCCTGGTGTTCAACACCGGATACATGGCCAATGTGGGGATTCTCTCCGCTCTGATGGGGCGAGGGGATGTGATTTTCAGCGACCAGCTCAACCACGCCAGCATCATTGACGGCTGCCGTCTGTCCGGGGCGGAGGTGGTAGTCTACCGGCACAACGATATGGCTGATCTGGAGGCCAAGCTGGGGGCATACCGGGGACGCAAGGGCCTCATCGTCAGCGACGGAGTGTTCAGCATGGACGGTGATCTGGTCCCTCTGCCCCAACTGGTGGAGCTGGCGAAGCGGTATGGGGTACATACCATGATCGACGAGGCACACGCCACCGGCGTAGTGGGGGCCACCGGCCGGGGGACGGAGGAGTACTACCACATGGAGGGCAGCGTGGATGTGCTGATGGGCACTCTGAGCAAGGCGGTGGGCAGCGAGGGGGGCTTTGTGTGCGGCTCGGCGGAGCTTATCCAATACCTGACCAATAAGGCCCGCAGCTTTATCTTTTCCACTGCCCTCTCGCCGGTGACCATGGCGGCAGGGTTGCGCGGGCTTCAAAAAATCCAGGAAGAGCCCCAGCGGGTGGCGCAGCTGCGGGATAATATGGCCTTTCTCTGCCGGGAGTTGGGGCGTTATGGGATTCCCGCTCAGTCAGACAGCGCCATTCTCCCCATTGTCGTGGGAGAGGAAAAAAAGGCCATGGCGGCGATGGAGGCATTGAAGGAGCGGGGATACTACGTCTCAGCCATTCGCTACCCCACAGTAGCCCGTGGGAGCGCCCGGCTGCGTGTCGCCCTCATGTCCTCCCACACCCGGGAGGAACTGGCAGGGCTGGCCCAGGCCCTGGCCTGTGTGCTGGGACGTAATACGGAACGATAAGGCAGGAGAAACATATGAGCCAAAATCTTTTTATTACCGGAACCGGGACCGATGTGGGCAAGACCTTTGTCAGCGCCCTCATGGTCAAAAAGCTGGCCCAGAGTGGCTGCCGGGCGGGCTACTTTAAGGCGGCTATGAGCGGAAACAGCCGCCGGGCGGACGGCAGCCTTATTCCCGGGGACGGGGCATGGGTACAGCAGATCTCCGGGATCAGCCAGCCCCTGGAGGAGATGTGTCCCTATGTGTATGAGCACGCCTGGTCCCCCCACCTGGCCTCCCGCGTGGAGGGAAATCCGGTGCAGCTGGAGGAGGTTCAGCGCCGATTTGTCCAGGTGTGCGGGCGCTATGACTATGTCACCGTCGAGGGGAGCGGGGGCATCCTGTGTCCCATCCGCTTTGACCAGGAGAAAATCTGGATGGAGGATGTCATTCAGGTTCTGGGGCTGTCCTGCCTCCTTGTGGCCGACGCCGGGCTGGGTGCTATCAACAGCGTAGGATTGACGGCGGAATATATGCGCAGCCGGGGAATTCCGGTCAAGGGAATCATTTTGAACCGCTTCCACCCCGGAGACGGGATGGAGGAGGACAACCGGGTGATGTGCGAAGCCCTGACTGGCCTGAAGGTGCTGGCCTGTGTCAAGGTGGGGGACGACCAGCTGGACCTGGACGCGCAGGCGCTGGCGGCCCTGTATGAATAAGATTTGGAGGATCCTGCTATGATCTGGTATCCCTATCAGCAGATGAAAACCATGAAAGAGCCCTACCACATCGTAGATGCCCAGGGCGTGTACCTGTATACCCGGAAGGACAAGCTTATTGACTCGGTGTCCTCTTGGTGGAGTGTGATCCATGGCTATAAGCACCCGGAGCTCAACCGGGCCATCCAGGAGCAGACAGAGCGGTTTGCCCACGTGATGTTAGGGGGACTGACCCACGAGCCGGTGGAAAAGCTGTCTCAAAAGCTGGAGGAGTGGCTACCGGGGGATCTGGACTACTGCTTTTTCTCCGACTCGGGCAGTGTGGCGGTGGAGGTGGCCCTGAAGATGGCCCTTCAGTACCATATAAATGGGGGCAGCAGCCGCAGCAAGGTGCTCTCCCTCACCCACGCCTACCACGGCGATACGTTTAAGACCATGGAGGTGGGGGACGACCCGGACTACCACGGGATCCTGCGGGAGAAGCGGGATGTGGTCCACATCCCCACCCAGGTAGAGGAATTGGAGCGGGTCTTCGCAGAACAGGGAGAGACCTTTTCCTGCTTTATCGTGGAGCCTCTGCTCCAGGGCGCGGGGGGCATGCGGATGTACGACGTGTCCTTCCTGAGACGGGCCCGGCAGCTGTGCGACCAGTATGGCGTGCTGCTGATCTTTGATGAGGTGGCCACAGGGTTTGGGCGCACCGGCCACCGCTTTGTGGCCGACCTGGTGCTGCCGGACATCCTGGTGCTGGGCAAGGCGCTCACCGGGGGATACATCGGCCACGCGGTGACGGTGGCTAATCATAAGGTGTACCAGGGGTTTTACAGCGATGACCCGGACCATGCCCTGATGCACGGGCCCACCTTCATGGGCAACGCTCTGGCGTGCAGCGTGGCGCTGCGTTCCATCCAGCTGTTTGAGGAGGGGGACTATCTGTCCCGCATTGCCCGCATCCAGCAGATCTGCCGCCGGGAGCTGGCAGATCTGGACGATCCCCGCATCCAAGAGGTGCGTATCATGGGGGGATGCGCCTGTATCGAAGTAAAAGACAGTCGGGACGTGGAGGGATTCCAGGAGTTTGCCCGTCGGCGGGGGGTGTTCAGCCGCCCCTTCCTGCGGTATATCTATTCCATGGTCCCCTATGTGATCACAGAGGAGGAACTGGTTCAGGTGACCGACACTATGAAGGCCTGGTTCCGGCGGTAAAAAACGCAAACGAGGACGCGGTGGATACCGCGTCCTCGTTTGCGTTACCAATTCTGCGCCAGAAAGATCAGAATGTTCTGGATAAACTTGGGTGCCCCGTGAGCGGCCTCCCGAATGGCGGCGGCCACGGCTGCCGGGTCGGCGTTGAGGCCAAAGGTCAGCGCGCCCTCCGCCGTCTGACCGATGGCCAGGGGAGCGTGGGCCGAACCGCCGATGGCGATTTCCGAGGCGATAGCTCCGCCGCCCGCAGCGTACATACCAAAGGCTCCGCCTCCCATGGCGAACAGCCCCACCGCCGCACCGCCGAAGGCGAGAAGGCCCACCGCCAATCCGCCGATGGCCAGAGCGCCCATGGCCCAGCCGCCCAGAGAAAACAGCAGACCGAAAGAGAGCCCGCCCACGGACAACAGCCCAAAGGAGAAGCCGCCCAGGGTGAACACACCCACGGCCACATTGCCGATGGCCAGGATTCCCTTGGCCACGCCCATCCCCCGGTGTCCCAGCCGGATGTGGACCAGGGGTAGGCCGAAGAGGGTGCGCTTGCTTTTGTATTCGTAGTGGAAGGGAGTGTAGTAGTTGTTGACGATGGTGGTGGTAACCTGGCTGGGAGAGACCTGTGCCTCCTGGCCGGTGACCAGATAGTCCAGAGACACATTGAAGTATCGGCCCAGGGCGGCCAGGTTGTCCAGGTCGGGCCGGGAGGTCCCTGCCTCCCATTTCTGCACTGCCTGACGGGATACCCCCAAGAGATCGGCCAGCCCCTCCTGGGACAGCCCGGATTGCTTTCTCAGCTCATAAAGCCGCTGTTGAAATTCCATTTCCAGCCCTCCGAAACAAAGAGTAGTCAAGGGCCCTTGACGGTGTTTAGCATAGCAAAAAGCAGGCAGCAGCGCAACCTAAAGTGGGATACAATTTGACAACCAGTGGTTGCAATGGGGAAAAAGGCGTGTTTTTGCAACAAAAAAGGAGGGAACCAGAATTCTGGTTCCCTCCTGATATTCAGGAATTACTCCTTCTCAAAGACATCCTTGCCCATGCCGCAGATGGGGCAGACCCAATCCTCAGCGACCTGCTCCCAGGGGGTGCCGGGAGCCACGCCGTGCTCGGGATCGCCAACCGCGGGATCATAGACATAGCCGCAGGGGCAAACATACTTATCCATGTTCGTTCTCCTTCTTGTTAGAAGATTAGCCGAAGTAGCGCTTCAGCAGGCCCTCGAAAGCCTTGCCGTGGCGGGCCTCGTCGCGAGCCATCTCATGCACGGTGTCGTGGATGGCGTCCAGGTTGTGCTGCTTGGCCAGCTTAGCCAGCTCGAACTTGCCGGCGGTAGCGCCGTTCTCAGCGTCAACACGCATCTCCAGGTTCTTCTTGGTGGAGTCGGTCACGACCTCGCCCAGCAGCTCGGCAAACTTAGCGGCGTGCTCGGCCTCCTCATAGGCGGCCTTCTCCCAGTACAGACCGATCTCGGGGTAACCCTCGCGGTGAGCCACACGGGCCATAGCCAGGTACATACCGACCTCGGTGCACTCGCCCTGGAAGTTCTCGCGCAGACCCTGCATGATCTCCTCGGGAGCGCCCTGAGCCACGCCTACCACGTGCTCAGCAGCCCAGCTCTTCTCGCCGGCCTGCTCCACGAACTTCTCCTTGGGAGCCTTGCAGATGGGGCAGAAATCGGGAGCCTCAGCGCCCTCGTGAACATAACCACAAACAGAACAAACAAACTTCTTCATGATAAAACGTCCTCCTCAAAATGTTTTGACTGCATACATGCTTTGCATTTTCCGTAAAAGGTAAGCTCATGGCGTTCCACCTGGAAGCCATATTGCGACTGCACGGCTTGGTTTAGGTTGGCATCCATCGGGATCTTCTTGAGATCGATGACCGCGCCGCAGCAGGTGCAAACAAAGTGACTGTGGGGGGTGGTGTCCGCGTCGAAGCGCTCCTGGCCGTTGACCACGCCCACGCTTTGGACGGTGCCCTGCTGCTGAAAGAAGAGCAGGTTGCGGTAAACGGTCCCCAGACTCAGGTCCGGGTGAGTGGCCTTCAGAGTTTGGTAAAGCCACTCGGCAGAGGGGTGCGCGTCGGTCTGACGCAGTGTGGTCAGGATTGCCTCCCGCTTTTTACTGTATCGAGTGGTTCGCTCCAAAAAGCCGCCTCCTTCCTTAACAGTAGTAATTCTTGTTTGCGAGATGATAATACCACAGTCGGAAGGGCTTGTAAAGAGGGAAATCCCACTTTTTGAAAAAATTTTTTCTCCCGGAGGCTTACAGATCATCCCGCCGCAGTGCCCGCAGAATCGAGGCCTCCACCCGGTCGCCGTACTTCATGCCCAGCAGGAACAGGGCGGCACCGGCCACACCGATGAGAGCCATACCCCACACCGGGATGGAGAAGGAGGCGCCGCCCAGAGCGCTGGCAAAGAGCAGGCCCCAGGGCCGGGTAAGCAGGGCGATAAAAAAGAAGCGCCGCAGAGAAATGGGGGTGAGCCCGGCCAGGATGCACAGCAGGTCGTCGGGGAAGAACGGAAAGAGGAAGGCCAGCACCAGAAAGACATCGGTCTTGGCGTGGATCACATCCAGGTATTTGGCCGATACCCGCTCGCCCACCACCCGGTTGACAAAGGACTGCCCCAGGTTCCGGGCCAGCACAAAGACCAGCAGCGAACCCAGCAGCACGGCTGCAAAGGTGAGAAAGAAGGACAGCCAGGTACCGAACATCACGCCTCCCACCAGGGCGGTGATATTGCTGGGGATGGGAGCCAACACCACCGAGAGAAATTGCACCAGGAAAAAGCACAGGTGAGAGTAGGGAGCAAAGCGCTGGATATACGCCTGCATGGATTCCTGAGAGGAGGCGGCGGCAAAAAAGCCGCTGTGCCAGAGAAACACTCCGCCGCCCAGAAGCAGCAGAAGGACTGCCGCCAAAGAGAGATACTTGCCCGCTCGCTTCATGTGGTAAAACCTCTTTATTTCTTAGTTCAGACAGGAAAAGGCGGAAGACGCCCGCGCCGTCCTCCTTAACATACCACACAGTTATTGAAAAATTGCGAATGGATTCTTAAAAATCCATAAAGGACAGCAAAAGATCCCTCCGGCATTGCCGGAGGGATCTTTGAAATCTTACAGAAGGATGATGCCAGAGGCGTCGCAGGCACGCAGAGTGTCCTCGCCCCACAGGGAGACCTGGACCTCGCCGATGTGAGCCTTGCCTAGCAGCAGCATGGATACCCGGGACTGGCCGATGCCGCCGCCCATGGTCAGAGGCAGCTGGCCGCTGAGAAGCATCTTGTGGAAGGGCAGCTCCCGGCGATCATCGCAGCCGGCCAGGGTGAGCTGGCGGTCCAGGGACTCGGGGCTGACCCGGATGCCCATGGAGGAGATCTCCAGGGACTGGCCGTTGACGCTGTCCCAGCACAGCAGGTCGCCGTTCAGGTTCCAGTCGTCGTAGTCGGGGGCGCGGCCGTCGTGGGGCTTACCAGACTTCAGCTTGCCGCCGATGCCCATGAGGAAGGTGACGGGGTGGTCCTTCACAAAGGCATGTTCCCGTTGCTTGGGGGTGAGGTCGGGGTAGAGGTCCTCCAGCTCCTGGGTGGTGATGAAGGTGATCTCCTCGGGGATTTCCGGCAGCACACACAGCTGGGGGAACATGGAGCGCAGGAAGGACTGGGTGTCCCGCAGAGCGCCCACGATGTCACGAACTGTGGCTTTCAGGTAGTCCACCGTGCGGTCCTGGGCCTCGATGATCTTCTCCCAGTCCCACTGGTCCACGTAGGCGGAGTGGAGATTATCCAGATCCTCGTCCCGGCGGATGGCGTTCATATCGGTGTACAGGCCCTCGCCGGGATGGAACTGATAGCGCTTGAGGGCCAGGCGCTTCCACTTGGCCAGGGAGTGCACCACCACGGCGGTGTCATCCACGCCCCGGATGTCGAAGGCGACAGGACGCTCCACGCCGTTGAGGTCGTCATTGAGGCCGGAAGAGGCGGCCACAAACAGAGGAGCGGACACCCGGTGCAGCCGCAGCGCGCCGCTCAGCCGGTCCTCAAACAGGCGCTTGAGCAGGCCGATGGCCTTTTGGGTCTCATAAATACTCAGCAGGGGAGCATACCCCTGGGGAATGCTGGAATGTTCCATAGAAATGGAGCCTCCTTTATTTAGAATTGCGTTACGATACGAATTGAAGCGCATGGAGCGGATTTCAATGGAACATATTATAATGCGCCTTTGCAGGAATTGCAATCGCTTCTTGCCAATTTGTCATCCGTCACGTATAATGGGACAAGTAATTTTACGCTCAGGAAAGGGGAGAGCGACCGGATGAAATTGATCTCATGGAACGTAAATGGCCTGCGGGCCTGTTTGAAAAAGGGGTTTTTGGACTTTTATCAGGAACAAAAGCCGGATTTCTGCTGCCTGCAGGAGACCAAGATGGAGCAAGGCCAAGCCGACGTGGACCTGGGGGAGAATATGTTGGAGTACTGGAACTCCGCGGAAAAGAAGGGGTACTCGGGTACCGCCGTCTTTACTCCCCACCAGCCTTTGGCGGTGCGCTACGGCATGGGGAAAGAGGAGCACGACCACGAGGGGCGGCTCATCACCCTGGAATATGAGAAGTTCTATCTGGTGTGCTGCTACACCCCCAACTCCCAGAGTGAGCTCAAGCGTTTGGACTACCGCATGGAGTGGGAGGACGACCTGCGCGCCTACCTCATGGAGCTGGACAAGGTCAAGCCGGTCATCTACTGCGGCGACCTCAACGTGGCCCACCGGGAGATCGACCTGAAAAACCCCAAGACCAACCGCATGAACGCCGGCTTTACCGATCAGGAGCGGGAGAAAATGACCACTCTGCTCTCCTCCGGCTTTACCGACACCTTCCGCTTCCTCTATCCCGACCTGGAGGGGGTATACTCCTGGTGGTCCTACCGGTTCCAGGCCCGGAAGAAGAACGCGGGGTGGCGCATCGACTACTTTATCGTATCCGACCGCCTGCAAAACGCCATCAAGCGGGCGGAGATCCTCACCCAGGTAGAGGGCAGCGACCACTGCCCCGTCCTGTTGGAGCTGGATATTTAAAGGAGGGAGCGGGATGAGACGGAAAGACCGGGAGATCCGGGATCTGGATCAGCTGGAAGATATTTTAAAGGAGTGCGACGCGGTGCGCATTGCCGCCCAGGATGAAGCGGGGCTGTTTATTGTCCCCATGAACTTCGGCTATCGGCTGGAGGGGGAGAAGCTTACCCTGTTTGTCCACTCTGCTCCGGAGGGAAGAAAAATAGATGCCTTCCGTCAGGGCGGCACGGTGGCCTTTGAGATGGACTGCGGCCACGCCCTGCGTACTGCCGACACCGCCTGCGGCCACAGCTTTACCTACCGGAGTATTATGGGCTCCGGCACCATCCGGCCGCTCACAGACCGGGAGGAGAAGAAGGCTGGACTGGGTGTGGTCATGGAGCACATGACCGGCCGGACCTGGGACTTCCCGGATGATGCGGTGGACCGCACCGCGGTATTTGCCCTGGAGGTCGCTCAGTGGACGGGCAAATCCAACCAGGCGGGCTGAGGAGGGAATCGGTATGCCGGACTTTGACAGCCAGAAATACGCCTACTCCTCCCGCCGAAATATGGTCTACGCCCGCCATGCGGCGGCCTGTACCTCCATTCCTCAGGGGGCACAGATCGGCCTGGATGTGATGAAGGCGGGGGGCAACGCGGTGGACGCGGCGGTGGCCATGGCCGCTGCCATGCCTCTGCTGGAGCCCACAGGCAACGGCCTGGGCTCGGACTGCTTTGCCCTGGTTTGGATCGAGGCCGAGCAGAAGCTCTACGGCCTCAATGCCAGCGGCCGGGCACCCAGGAATCTGTCGGCGAAGCTGGTGCGGGAGCTGGGCTTTGACCAGATGCCCAAAACGGGCTGGATTCCCACCATGGTGCCGGGCGCCCCGGCGGGGTGGGCGGAGCTGAATCGCCGCTTTGGCACCAAGCCCCTGAAAGAGCTCTTTGCCCCCGCCATCACCTCTGCACGGGATGGGGTGCCGGTTCAGGTGAACCTCCAGCCCCAGTGGGAGAAGGACTCCAAGCGAATTTTGGCCGCTATGGAGCAAAACCCGGCTCCCCACGTTTGGTGGCGGCAGGTATTTTTAAAGGAGGACGGCGCTCCCTACCGCTCCGGTGACATCTTCCGCTGGGAGGAGTACGCCCAGACTCTGGAGGAGCTGGCAGCCACCAACTGCGAGAGCTACTACCGGGGTGCGCTGATGGAGAAAATCGTGGCCTTTAGTCGGGAGACCGGGGGTTACTTCAGCGAGGAGGACTTCCGGAATTACCACCCCGAGTGGGTGGAGCCCATCTCTACGGACTATAAGGGCTACCGGGTGTGGGAGATCCCGCCCAACGGCCACGGCATCACGGTGCTCATGGCCCTCAATATCCTGAAAGGGCTGTCTATGCCGGAGCAGCGGGACTGCCCGGAGACCTACCACAAGATTTTGGAGTCCATCAAGCTGGCCTTTGCCGACACCAAGACCTATGTGGCCGATCCCAAGTACATGAAGACCCGGGTGGAGGACCTGCTCAGCGAGGAGTACGCCGCCAAGCGGCGCGCTCTCATCACCGACAAGGCGATTCTGCCGGAAGCGGGAGACCCCTCATGCGGCGGCACGGTCTATCTGTGTACCGCCGACCCTCAGGGCAACATGGTCTCCTTCATCCAGAGCAACTACACCACCTTCGGCTCCGGTGTGGCTATCCCGGGCACCGGCATTTCTTTGCAGAACCGGGGCGGAAACTTCTCTTTGGATGAGAACAGCGACAACTGTCTGGCCGGAGGCAAGCGGTCCTACCACACCATCATTCCCGGCTTCCTTACCAAAGACGGGAAGGCCGTGGGTCCCTTTGGCGTTATGGGGGCCTTTATGCAGCCTCAGGGCCATGTGCAGGTCATCGTCAACACCATCGACTACCACATGAATCCCCAGGAGTGCTTGGACGCGCCCCGGATGCAGTGGATCGGCGGCAAGCACATCCAGCTGGAGCGGGAGGTGCCCGCCCATGTGGCTTTAGGCTTGGAAGACATGGGCCACGAGGTGGAGATCGCCAACCGGAACGTGGACATGGGCCGTGGAGAGATCATCTGGCGCACGGAAAACGGCCTGCTGGCCGCCGGTACCGAGCCCCGCTGTGACGGCTCCGTTGCCGCCTGGTAACCTACTTTTCTTGAAAGAAAAGTAGGCAAAAGAACTTTGTGCAAAACTTCGTTTTGCCTCTGGGGCAGAGGCCCAAAGGCAGGCGCGTAAACAAGCCAACTGCCACAGCTCTGCTGCACCAGGCGGTGCCATCTCAGCGCAGATTTTTCAAATTTTGCATACATAGGGGCCAGTGTCCCCAAGGCAAGGAGGACCAGTTATCCAGATTTTGCCCGCCGGAAAATCAGCACCAGCCCTTCAGGAGTGCGTCCCCCGTAATCGGGGGTCCGGGGGATGACGCCGATGAACACCGGCGTAAGCCAGGTGTTCATCGAAGGAGTCACCCGGCGATTCTTTGGTTCCTTTCTGATCGCTCAGAAAGGAACAACCGTTTCCCGCCCTGCCGGGCGAAACCGTAGAAAACCAGTTTAGAAAGAAGGCAAATCCCATGAAAATTGCAGAACTGTTCGGAAAAGGTAAAACCGTATTCTCCTGTGAGGTGTTCCCTCCCAAGAAGACCAGCCCCGTGGACAGCATTTATAAGACCCTGGACGGCTTGAAGGATATCAAGCCCGACTTCATCAGCGTCACCTACGGCGCAGGCGGCTCCAGCACGGTGAACCAGTCCACCCGTGAGATCGCCTCCATCATCCAGAACCAGTACCATATCCCCGCCATGGCTCACGTCACCTGTGTGGCCTGCACCAAGGGAGAGGTCACCGAGCTGCTGGCCGGTCTCAAGCAGGACGGCGTGGAGAATGTGCTGGCTCTCCGGGGCGACCGCAACCCCAACTTCCCGCCCAAGACCGACTTTGCCCACGCCGACGAGCTGGTGGCCTTCATCCGCCGCCGGGGCGATTTCGGCGTGTCCGGAGCCTGCTACCCCGAGGGACATCCCGAAAGCCCTGACCTCATTACCGATGTGCGCCATCTGAAGAAGAAGGTGGACGTGGGCGCCCAGCACCTGGTCAGCCAGCTTTTCTTTGACAATGACGACTTCTTCCGCTTCCTGGAGCGCTGCCGTCTGGCGGGCATCGAGGTGCCCATTGAGGCAGGTATCATGCCGGTACTGAACAAGGCCTCCATCGAGCGCATGGTGTCTATGTGCGGCGCTTCCCTGCCCCACAAGCTCACCCGGCTGCTGGCCCGGTATGGCGACCACCCCGAGGCCCTACGGGAGGCTGGCATCGCCTACGCCATCGACCAGATCTCTGACCTCATTGCCGCCGGGGTGGATGGCATCCATCTCTACACCATGAATAATCCCCAGGTGGCCAAGCAGATCAGCGACAGCGTGGCCTCCATCCGCCGCGTATAATTTAGGAGGTACCCTGTGATCAGCGCTCTTTCCCCTCTGGATTTGGACGAGGTGCTGCGGTACATGGGCTGCCCTGCCGAGAAGGCCGACCCCGAAACCCGGACTTTGGTAGAGACCTGTGCCCGGGAGATGGAGGCGGCGGCCCGTCCCCGGTGGACGGGGCGGGTGCTGGACATCACCCTGGAGGAGGACGGCGTACGCCTGGAGGGCGGCCTGCTCCTTCCGGGGCGTGATTTGAGAAAGCACCTGGAGGGTTGTGAGCGGGCGGCGGTGTTCTGCGCCACCCTCTCCGCCCAGGCCGATGCCCTCATCCGCCGCTGGGAGAGCCGGGACATGCTCCGGGCTCTGGCTCTGGACTGCTGTGCCACCGCCGGGGTGGAGCAGGTGTGCGACCAGGTGGAGCAGGAGATCGAGAGCCAGTTCCCCGGCTGCTCCTTCCCGTTCCGCTTCAGTCCCGGCTACGGCGACCTTCCTCTGGAACTCCAGGGGGAGATCCTTCATCTGCTGGACGCCCCCCGAAAGATCGGCCTGTGTGCCAGCGCCAGTCATATTTTGACCCCCCGCAAGTCGGTGACCGCCATTCTGGGCATCGCCCGGGGGGAGATCCAACAAACCGTGCGCAGCTGCCTGAGCTGTCCCGCCCGGGAGAGCTGCCAATACCGAAAGTCAGGTGGACATTGTGGAATTTCTTGAACTGTTAAAAACCGACCGCCCCGTCCTGCTGGACGGCGGCATGGGCACCATGCTTCAGGCCCGGGGCCTGCCCGTGGGCGCCACCCCCGAACTGGTGGCTTTGGAGCACCCCGACTGGCTGCGGGACATCCACACCGCCTACCTGGACGCCGGGTCCCAGATCATCTACGCCAATACCTTCGGGGCCAACCGGGAGAAGCTGGAGCGCACCGGCCGGAGCGTGGAGGAGATCGTCACCGCCGCAGTCACCGTGGCCAAGGAAGCCGCTAGCGGACGGGGACTGGTGGCTCTGGACATCGGCCCCTGCGGCCAGCTGCTGGAGCCTACCGGTATGCTGGGCTTTGAAGACGCGGTGGACCTGTTTGCCCAGGTGGTCCGGGCAGGCGTGAAGGCGGGAGCCGACCTTATCGCCATCGAGACCATGACCGATCTGCAGGAGGCCCGGGCCGCTCTGCTGGCTGCCAAGGAGAACTCCAACCTCCCGGTGCTGGTCACCATGACCTACGAGGCAAGCGGCCGCACCTTTCTGGGCTGTTCTCCCGCCGCCGCCGCCCTCACCCTGGAGGGGCTGGGAGCGGACGCCGTGGGCGTCAACTGCTCTCTGGGTCCCAGGGAGATGCCCCCTCTGGTGGAGGAGCTGCTGAAGTGGACCAACCTGCCCATCGTCCTCAAGCCCAATGCCGGACTGCCCCACCCCGACGGGTCGGGCTATGACATCACCCCCCTGGAGTTTGCCCAGAGCCTTGCCGCCCTGGCCGAACTAGGTGTAAAGGTGTTCGGTGGCTGCTGCGGTACCACGCCGGAGTATATTGCCTTGCTGTCCCAGGAGCTGGCGGGCAAGACGGTGAAGGCGGTGCCCCGCCATGTCCCCGCCGCCGTGTGCAGCGCCACCCAGGCCGTGCCTATCGACCGGGTGCGGGTCATCGGTGAGCGCATCAACCCCACCGGCAAGAAGCTGATGAAGGAGGCCCTCCGGCGGGGCGATGTAGACTATATGCTGGGTCAGGCTTTGGCTCAGACCGAGGCGGGAGCCGACATTCTGGATGTGAACGTGGGTCTGCCGGAGATCGACGAGGCGGACATGATGGTGCGCACCGTCAAGGCCCTCCAGGGAGTCACCGACGCTCCCCTCCAGGTGGACTCCACCGACCCCAAGGTGCTGGAGCAGGCCCTGCGGGTCTACTGCGGCAAGGCCATCGTCAACTCGGTGAACGGAGAGAGTGCCTCTCTGGAGACCATCCTGCCCTTGGTGAAGAAGTATGGTGCGGCGGTGGTGGGCCTCACCCTGGATGAAAACGGCATCCCCAACACCGCCCAGGCCCGCTTGGATATCGCCCGGCGCATCCTGGAGCGTGCCCAGGCCCTGGGCATCCGAAAAGAGGACGTGTATATCGACTGCCTCACCCTCACCGTCTCCGCTGAGCAGGCGGCCGCCTCCCAGACCCTGGAGGCCCTTCATCGGGTGAAAACGGAACTGGGCCTGAAGACGGTGCTGGGCGTGTCCAACATCTCCTTCGGCCTGCCCGCCCGGCCCCTGGTGAACCAGAACTTCCTCACCATGGCCATGTCTGCCGGGCTGGACCTGCCCATCATCAACCCCAATGTGGACGCCATGATGGCGGCGGTGCGGTGCTTCCACTTGCTCACCAACGTGGACACCGATGCCCGGGAGTTCATTGCCGCCTACGCCAATGCCTCCGTGTCCACCTCCATCACCGCTGGGAGTGCCCCGGCGGCTCCCCAGTCCACGGGACGGTCTCTCAAGGACCTGGTCATCGCGGGACTCAAGGGAGAGGCGGGTCAGGCTACCCGCGCTCTGCTGGAGACCACCGCTCCCATGGACATTGTGGATAACGTGCTCATCCCGGCTCTCGATCAGGTGGGAGCCGACTTTGAGCAGAACAAGGTGTTTTTGCCCCAGCTCATCCAGTCGGCCGGCGCTGCCCAGGCCGCCTTTGAGGTCATCCGGGAAAAGCTGTCCAGCGGCGAGGGGGGCAATGTGAGCCGCGGCAACGTGGTGCTGGCCACCGTGAAGGGGGACATCCACGACATCGGCAAGAACATCGTCAAGGTGCTGCTGGAAAACTACGGCTACACCGTCATCGACCTGGGCCGGGACGTGGACCCTGCCGCCGTGGTGGAGGCCGCCCGGAAGTATGAGGCCCCCCTGGTGGGCCTGTCCGCCCTGATGACCACCACCCTCAAGAGCATGGCCCAGACCATCGCCCAGCTCCATGATGCGGGGCTGCCCTGCAAGATCATGGTGGGAGGCGCGGTGCTCACCCCCGAGTACGCCAAGGAAATCTCCGCAGACTTCTATGCACGAGATGCCAAGGAGAGTGTGGATATCGCCAAGCGCGTGGTGGGATAATGGGCAGAAAGCTTGCCTTTTGAACCGAAAACTGGTACAATATTCTCCGCCCTTTCCCCAAAACCGGGGGAGAGGGTGGAGAATTTTACGTATTGGCCTCCGGGCCGAGCATAGGAGGCTTATCAGAATGGACAAGGCAGGAGCTGGAAAGCGGAGCGAAAAACGGCCGCTGCTGCAGACCGGCATCGGAAAGGCGCTGTTCGGATTGCTGGTACTGGCGGTGGCCTACGCCGGAGGCTACTGGTTCTGGCGGAGCCAGCAGCCGGATACCTTTTATTACCGCAATATGGAGATGACCGCCCTGGACGGGGTGGAGCGCAACACCTATATCCCCCAGGCCTTTGTGCAGGGAGAAAACGGGTGGATCTCTTATCCCGACGCCCTCCAGGGTGTGGACGTGTCCGTCTATCAGGGGGAGATCGACTGGCAGGCGGTGGCTGACGCGGGGGTGGACTTTGCCATCATCCGGGTGGGCTACCGGGGCTACTCTCAGGGAGCCATCCAGCCCGACACCAACTTCCAGAAGAATATGGAAGGTGCCCTGAAGGCAGGGTTGGATGTGGGCGTGTACTTCTTCTCTCAGGCTACCACAGTGCGGGAGGCAGAGGAGGAGGCCGACTACGTGCTGGAGGCCATCCGCAACTACCCGGTGACCTATCCGGTGGTCTTTGACTGGGAGTTTATTGACGGGCAGCAGGCCCGTACGGACGAGATCGATGGAGAGCGCATGACCGAGTGCGCCAAGACCTTCTGCGAGCTGGTGCGGGCAGGAGGATATACCCCCATGGTCTACTTCAACCAGGAGCAGGGATATCTGTACTATCAGCTGGACCAGCTGGACGAATTTCCCTTCTGGCTGGCAGAGTATGATGAAAAGCCCGACTTTTTCTACAATTTTGCCATGTGGCAGTACACCCATACCGGGACAGTACCCGGTATTCCGGGCAACGTAGATCTGAACCTGGCCTTCCAGGACTTGTCGAAAAAATAACAACGAACCCCCGCCGTGAGATACATCTCCCGGCGGGGGTTCTCTTTATTTTTCCAGAATGGTCTGGGCCAGCTCCTGGGCGGTGCGGTCTACCAGGGAGAAGTCCACGTAGGGGTGGTAGATGGCCTCCAGGTCATCGTGCATGGCCTTGGCCTGGGCCAGGGAGGCCACGGCCTCCTCCATGAGAGCCTCCCCCACCTTCTGGGCAAAGCGGATGCGGGGGCGGCTGCGGCGCATCAGGTCGCCGCCCACGCCGGTTTCGATGCGCACCCGTCGCCAGGGCTTTTCCGCCGGAGACTGACCGGGGGTGACGGAGAGGAAGGCCAGCCCGGCCTGGGGAATGAGCAGATGGGCCAGACGCTGGGGGGCCATGGGATCGGGGCAGGCCACCACGTCGTAGCCCTTGGCCACCGCGCCGGAGAGCAAATGGGTGAGCAGCCCATGGGCCAGACCACAGCGGTCATGGAGCTCATAGACCTTGGGACACTGAATGAGGGCCGTGTCGTACAAGGTCATAACCCCCTTGTGGGTGACCGCGCCCAGAAAGCGCTGCTTTACCTGTCCGGGCAGCGCGGGTCGAGCTTTCAGCTCCCGGCTGAGAATCCCTCTGGCCCGTTTGGCCAGCCGCTCCTCCAGGGCAGGGGTGGTGAGGGTGGCTCGCAAATCCTCCTGAATGGCTGCCGCGGCACCCAGACACCGATAGGCCCGCTGGTAGCAGGCCTTGTAGCCTGTCATGCAGGACATGAGCTCTCCCTTCACTTCCTGCAATCCTTCTCTCTGATAGGCCCGGCCCAGGTTGACGTACTCCTCCACCGCGCCGGGATATTTGGGCTCGACCACGTGGGAGTGAGTAGCAATAGGACACGGAATTCATCAAGACAGAGCTCCGAAATGCTATGTTGAGAAATCTGTGAAAGTATCCCGCTAACGTTTAAACTGATCGGACAAGCTATTTGAATTTAGGCGTGACTGCTCAATCTGATAACCCCATAGAATCTTAGAACAGAAGACTTATAAAAGAAAATACAGCTAATAAAATAGAAATGCAATTTTAAATTGGCGAAGGAGACAAATATGTGTAGGATTATAACAATCACGAACTCAAAAGGCGGCGTTGGAAAGACCACTACCTGTGCCAACCTGGGTGCCGCCTTGGCCGCTGCGGGCAAACGTGTCCTTCTTGTGGATAATGATCCGCAGGGAGACCTGACAAAGGTTATGCGGGCTGACCCGAAAAACCTCAAATACACTTTGGCAAACCTAATGAATGCAGTTTTGGACGATACGGAATTTGAGTTCTTTGCAGATAAGACTGTTGTCCAAAGAGAAAGCGTCCACTACATCCCAGCGAACTCAAAGCTGGCCGCTGTGTCCAGTCGGCTGGTGGCGCTGCAAATGAGCAGCCGGTATCGGGGCGGCGACAGTGGTGGTACCCCCTGTGAGTTGGTCATGGCCAGTGTCCTAAAGTATTTTGAGGAGCGGTACGATTACATCCTGATCGATTGCGGTCACAGCATGGATCTGCTGACAATCAACGCCTTGGCTGCCGCGGACCAGGCTATTGTTCCCGTACAGGCGCATTACCTGGCAATGGAGGATATGGCCGATACGTTGGAAGTTATCAAAACGATCCGTCAGGGGATCAATCCCGCCCTCACAGTAGGCGGAATTCTGCTGACCATGTATCAGGGACGCACCAATCTGTGTCGCAGTATCCAGGACGAGATCCAGGCTGACTACGGCAATGTGTTCACCGTTTTCTCCGCCCCCATTGATTTCTCCATCCGTGTTGCGGAGCATCCCATTGACGCGGCAAGTATTTTTGAATATGAGCCCACCAATCCCGCAGCGAAAGCATATTCTGCGGTAGCGCGGGAGGTGCTGTCCTATGCCAAGAAATAGAGTGCAAAATGCGCTTAGGCAGCGTAAGCAGGACGAGGCAAGTGCCAACTTGGCCACAGGGCAGCCACAGGAAAAAGCTTATGATTGCTTTTTCCATCATGATGACCTTCCATCACCTATGGAAAATGGCACCCTGTGTACCCTTCCGCTGAAACAGCTGGATGGCTTCCCAGGACATGAGGAACATTTTCCTCTCTATACCGGGCAGCGGTTGGATGATATGGTGGACAGCATTCGTCGGCTTGGGGTGCAGACACCCATTCTAGTCTGGAAAACCAGCAATGGACGTTACATCATCATCAGTGGACATAATCGAGTCAATGCCTCGCTCCCCGCGGGCTGCACCACAATTCCGGCAGTGGTACGGACTGATTTGACCATGGAAACTGCAGAGGACCTCTTCTTTGAGATGAACTTCCGGCAGCGCTCTCTGGCAGACATGCTCTTTTCCCAACGGGTGCTTTGTGTGGCGGCCCATTACAATATGATGAAGCGACAGGGGTGCCGCACAGATCTTCTGACAGCGGCAGAGACTTCTCCTGACACTCAGGAAAAGTCCCATACTGACGAGAAGATTGCTCAGGAATATGAGTTGACCCGAGATAAGGTGTCCAAATACTGTCGATATGCGACGCTGTACCGTCCCCTGCTGCTGCTCATGGATACCGGAAAGCAGTTGGGACAGTTGGCCGCTTACGAAGTCAGTTTTGTGGAAGATCACGACCTTCAGAAATGCATCTATCAGCACATTTCCACTGGGAAATCAACACTGTCCACTGCAAAGGGGAAAAAACTCCGGGCACTCTTTGAAGCGGGAAATTTGGATGCTGCCCAAATCAAAGCTATTTTGACCGAGGAGACCACTACCGCAAAATGGCCCGGGCGCCGCATCTCGGTTACGCTCTCAGCGGATTTCGAGTCGTATTTCCCAAAGAAGGCAACTGCAAAAGAAATCGAAGAAACCATTCAAAAGGCACTTGAACTTTATTTTAAGACTACAAAGAGTTCTTTATAGAGTCAAGCAAAAAGTACTGGCTCGGCGCTTCCGATAAGGAAGCGTCGGGCCTTTCTTTTTCAAATCAAATAGGAGGTAGGTAATATGCCAAAAAACCTGTATCTTCGTGTCTCAGATCCTTTTGATGAATCCACAGCGGCACGTTTGGAGCGTATGGGCATTCTTCACCCCACCGGCGAAGTAAACATCGAGACCATGCGCGCCTTTGTGCAGATATTTGCAGGCCTGTTCTTTGATGATCTGTGTGATTTCTACTCGGACCAGGAGGAGGTCTCTGCCGTGGCGGCTGCATTCTCTGAGCTGTCCGCCCGAAAGGACTGCCAGAATATCTATCTGCTGATTTCGCTCCAGTATGATACTATCCGCAAACCGCTCCCTGATCCCATCTGGTGGCTGGCCGGCTGTGCCCCCGCCTTGTCCCTATTCTGTCTGGGATTTGTGGAGCGGCTTATGGAGCTGATGAAAGGCCAGGCCTGCACTGGGAAGGAGAGAGTTGCGCATGAAGTTGCAGATTGTTGTACCGGTTGAGGGCGCTACGCCCTTCCTGGAGTTCTTCGATACTCTGGATGAAAAGCA
Organism: Flintibacter porci; assembly: GCF_041925195.1. Classification (NCBI taxonomy): domain Bacteria; kingdom Bacillati; phylum Bacillota; class Clostridia; order Eubacteriales; genus Flintibacter; species Flintibacter porci. Next base: position 259,546 of record NZ_JBHEVB010000003.1, on the reverse strand, counting down.
GCGACAAAAGCTCATGTCGCTTTTTGCCATGCTTTTGCAATCGCCCGCAGCAGTGATGCGGGAACCCTATGTGAAGCATTTTTCCATCGAACGATACCAGGCTCTCTATGAGCTGCGAGCCAAAAGCAAGAACTTGGTTCGGATCATCTTCACACTCACCGACAGCGGCGACATTCTCTTTCTAGCTCCGTTCATCAAGCGCCATAAGAGAAACACCATGCAGGCGCTGGAACGCTCTCTGGACTACCTGGCGTACATCAAGGATGGGTCATGCTCCATTCAGGAGCTATCCATAAAATTTTTTCTCAATGGAGGTATCACAGTATGACGAAACACAAATTGATCTGGGCGGGGCTCATCATTGGGCTTCCCACGCTGTTCCTGGCGCTCTGGAAAGGCTGGTGGGCGAAGGTATGAAGAGAACGGCTGTATTATTGATGCTCCTGTGTATGCTGACTGTCACGGCCTCTGCGGCCTATGTCCCGGAAGATGTGGTATCGGAAAACCGGGACGGCAGGCAGCTGATCATCAAGACCTACACCCTTCCCCCTGATGCCGACCCCAGCGAATTGATCGAGGAACCCTTTGAGCTGGAGGGCTACACCTACCATCACCTTGAAACCGTCAAGGAAGAGCAGGCATTTAAGGATTCCAAGGCACAAACGGAAGTTGTCACATTGGAAACCAGTACGGATGATCTGGCAAAAATACTTGAGCAGCTGGCCCCTACCATGGAATACAACAAGGACGGCTATTCTGGTACGTTAACTCTGGATCATACCACCATTCAGACTGAGGCCGCAGGCTACACCACGAAATACTATACCATCACTGATACGAAGCAATTTCCGGGACTGTCCCGGAACGATCCTTCCTGCGTCCCCACAACGACCGTGAAAAACGGCAGTACCTTGACGCTGAGTGATATTTCCTGGACCGTAACAGGCACGGGTCTGGCTGATGACACTCTCGTCCCCACCTCGTACACAGCCACGGCAACCTATACGGCAACTGGGAGCCGGAGCGTGGCTACCGGCTATGTGACTACGGCCAGTTATACCGGAGAAGTCATAGCTGAAGGCATTCAGTCGATTGCTTACACGGTCACCTACTTGGGCACCCCTGTTGAAACGCCGGTTACTTTCCAGCCGCTCTGGCTGGCTGTGCCTGGCGCGATTCTCCTGCTTCTGGTATTAGGCGGCATCGTGTATGCAGTGCGCTTCCGACCCAATGCAGTAATCTATGCCATGAACGCAAGAGGTGTCGCCTACAAAAAACTGGGCAAGCAACGGGTTTCCACCCGCACCCCCAAATTGGATCTCACTAAACTGCGGGAGTACCCGGCGGGCGATGCAAGCGTGGAGTTGCCCAACAAGCTGGCACACAAACTTGCCGGCAGGATCATCACCATCCAGATGTATGGCGGGAGTCGTACACACCTGGTGGAACCTTTCGAGGGGGATGACAACTACTGGTTTGCAATCAATGAAGACGAAAAGGAGGATGATGAATTATGAAACGATGCAGAGGGCTATTGCTCTCCTTGGCGGGCTTGATGCTCATGACCACCCCTGCTTTTGCTGCGGACTACAATTTTGAAACGCCGTCGCCTAAGGATTATTATGGGAGCACTTCCTACGAGGAGGTTTACGGTGCGCAGTACAATTACGGCGGCATCAACGCTGTGGACTTCCTTGACCCCTTGGCTGACGGCGCCCCGGTCTCCACGGTGGGCGGTGGCTCTACTGTGGAATATGGGATCAACGCGGGCAACGGAAGCATCTATCCGGACAGCAGTTCGGACGGTTACCCCATCCAATGGGGAGATGTTTCCACACTTCCGACAACGCAATTCACTTCCGCCAGTGAAGTAAAGCGTTCCGATGGCAGTATCGGTACCCTGGTTATCCCTAGCCTTGGGATTCGCTATAAGGCCTATGAGGGTACAGACTCGGCCGCCATGCGAAATGGTGTGGGCCACTTCCCCAGCACCAGTGCATGGGGTGGAAACATTGGCTTATGTGGTCACAACAGAGGATCGAGTCACAACATCGGCTCAATCAAGAACCTGGATGTCGGCGATACCATTCGCTATGAGACCAGTCTGGGAACGCGTACCTATGCGGTAAGCGCTGTCAAGATCATCGACTGGACAGATTGGAGCTATCTGAATGCCACATCGGATAACCGCATTACCATTATCACCTGTCTGGCAGACCAGCCTACTAAACGGGTTTGTGTCCAGGCGGTCGAGGTCAGTTCATAAAAAATTCAAAATAAACTTTTATGACCTCAATTCGTCCCTCGAAAAGCAAAAAACGGCAATAACAGGAATATAATAAGTAACTTTTGATTTATCGGCAAAGGCGTTTCAAAAAAACCTTTGACATGGCTCCTTTTTCGCATTATTTTGGGCTTGAGGAAACATTTCAGGTGGAAAGGGGGCACCGTTATGACATGGAAGTTTCCAAGCGAAAGGGGCCGGAAACCGGATGACTCTACTCTTCGCATTTGCTTGGATATGACATTTGACGTCCCCAATGAGATCGCAGAACAACTTGAATTATGGGGACTCAATACATTCCAGAAATGTGAGTACGATCAGGATTGCCGGCAGTTAAAGGTGAGTGCTCAAACAACGCTGTATCGAAAGGGGGCTTAAATCAATGAACTGGAAACGCTTTTTGCCATTCCTTCTCAGCCTGTGTCTACTGTTTGTTTTTTCCGCAGAAGTAGCTGCGGCTGCCGTTTCCTCTGAACAAGAGACCGCGGCCAGCTATCTTAAAAAGCAAGGAATCATGGTGGGCGATCAGGCCGGAAACATGAATCTGGACAAAGGGCTTACCCGGATAGAACTGGCCACGATTTTAACTCGCTTGAATGGAAATCCAGAGCATGTTCAGGCCGAACAAGTATTTTATTCCGATCAGTGCAAATTCCCGGATGTCCCAGATTGGGCCCGTCTCTATGTAGGCTACTGCTATTTTAACGGCCTTATGGTCGGTTATGATACTGGAGCCTTCGGCGCCTATGATGGTGTGACCCCTGCGGCTGCCTCTACAGTTGTTCTAAGGTATATGGCCTTGCAGGAGGTTGAATGGGATTATTCCACCGCTTGCCAAACTGCCCTGGAGCAGGGGCTGATTACATCCGAAGCTGCGCTCAAAGCAGAAGTTACGCGAGGCGATCTGGCAGTCATGATCTACCGGGCTTTGGGGAATACAGGTCCGACGGACACAGAGGAGCCGGAGACTCCGTCTACCACGGGTATCAGTAAAAATCCAGATGGTTCGATCAATCCGCCCGCTGACGGTTCTCGGTATGTTCCCCAGGTCGGAGATGTGATCCGCTGTGATGATGGAAATAACTATACGGTTATCAATGTAGACAGATATTATCTGGGAACTGCTGCACCTGGAAACCTCCAGAATCTGCCAAGTGCTGTCTGGGACGGAAGTATCTTCCCGCAGGTAGAACTCCCGGAGCCGGTAGCCCGCCACTTTAATAACGCAGGAGATGAGCTCTTTCTCCGTAACCTCTATGAGACCCGGCGGATGCAGTACACCCTGTATGCGGTAGCGCAGCGTGAGGGAAACAACAAGCTCAACATTCAATTGGGAATTCCGGCAGCGTATGAAGCTATGACACAGGTGTTCTGGCCCTGGAACGAGGGGGAGCTGACCAAACAAATTTCAAACTTACCTTATGGAACCTACTATGTGGAAGCCTGGGACTACTACCTTAACGGAGTGTTCCAGCATACCCGATACTATCTGACAATCCGATAAATCACTTCTGGGCCAGGCACACCAAACGGTGTGCCTGGCATCATGTTATGAGGAGGTACAGCATGTTACGAAGACTTTTTTCTCTCCTTCTGGCTGTCCTGGTTTTGGTGGGTACATTTGCCCTTCCTGCCAGTGCGGCCCCCACACTGGAGGAGGCTATGGCGGAGGTCAATGTCTATGCAAAGAACATGGATCTGAACTGGCTCACCATGAATGGTAGTATCAAGACCCAGCACTATACCTACTACAACTACACATCACCCATCTCCGGGGAGACTCAGGAGATCCCGGCCTACTGTGTGGACCCGCGCTTGTACGGAGTCCCTGCTCTGGTGCCGGAGGGGACTGCCATCAAGTATAGCGGGGAGCGTCTGGTATCGGACCCCAAGGTTTGCGGTATCATTGCCAACGGCTATCCCCATATCACGTTGGAAACCCTGGGCGTCAACAACGTGGAGGAGGCCTACTACGCCACCAAGACGGCCCTTTGGATCTATCTGTTGGATTCCTGGTCCCTGGACGGCTTGGGTATCAATCCCAACCTGAACAGCTCGGACCGGGCGGCGGCTGAGCGCGTCCTTCAGGCCACACGAGACATCTACTGGCGAGGAATGCAGTGGGATTCGCTGGTGTCTCCCAAGTTAACGGTCTCCGCAGACCGGGAGACTGCCTATCCGGTGCAAGTGGATGGACAGGCCTACTACCAGCAAATTTTTACTGTGACCAGTGACACCTGGGCTATCGGACAGACGATTGGTCTCACACTGCCTGAAAATGTACCCTCCGGGACCAAACTGGTAGACAGCAGCAACCGGGAAATCGAGGAGGTGCCACTGACCACTACGGGGGATGTGTTCCAGGGACAGTTTATATGCACACCCTGATCGAAGTAATCGCCGACGATCCGGACACTCTGGAACAGCGCATGACCGCGGTGGAAACGCTGTGCGTTGCCTCCGATATGCTGGCCAAGCGGTGTGAGTACAAACATGAGCAGGCGTTTCTCTCTTTCCTTCCGTTGCTGATCTCTGACCCTGACATTGAACGCAAGAGCCGCCGAAATGCCTTGACTTCTGGTGTGGCAGCATCGTTCCCCTTTGCGTCTTTCGAGTTGAGCGACCAGAAAGGCATTTTCCTCGGCCTAAATCTCTACAACCGTTCCCCGGTGTTCCTGGACTTCTATGACGACTACAAATACACCAACGGCAATTTCGCAGGTTTTGGCAATACCGGTGCCGGCAAATCCGTGCTCCTCCAGTGCATTGGAAAGCGTGTGAGGGAGCAGCAGCGCAAGGTAATCTATATTGTCCCGGAAAAAGGACACGAATATATCCCGCTCTGTGAGGCTCTGGGTGGCCAGTACATCAAGCTGGGTCCGTCCTCCGACGACAGTATTGGCCTGATGGACATTCGACGCTTCCGGGACGACCCCTATAATGCCCGTACCAAAGGCCTGCGCCACGACTCACTGATGGCTGAGAAAGTGTCCTGGCTCACCGGATGGTACTCGCTGAATAAGAAAAATCTGACCGAGGAGGACAGAGCCTACATTGATGCCGCGTTGATCGAGTGCTACAACAATTTCGGGATTACCTTCGACAATGCCTCTGTGTTTGAGGAGGACGGCGTGACGCCCAAACGAATGCCCGTCATCAAGGATTGGTATGACGTTCTCATGTCCAAGCCCCAGACAGAACATCTGGCAACGGTACTGACACGCTATGTATCCGGCTCCGCCATCTCCATGGGCGGCCCGTGCAACATCGACCCGGATAATCCCTATACCGTCATCGACTTGTCCGGTCTGCCTGACGATCTGATGCTCCCATGGGTCTATGCAGCCACGGGCTTTGCCACGGACATCATCCTCCAAAACGGCGATGTGGGTACCGCCCTGCTATCAGATGAGCTGTGGAAGCTGGTGGGCGCCCACTCCAATCCGTTGGCTGCCGACTATACGGTGCGCATGGTAAAGCTCATTCGCTCTCAGGGCGGCATTGCCGGCGTTACCTCCCAGGGTATGGCCGATATGATGGCGTTGGACGGCGGCAAGTACGGCAAGAGCATCCTGGACAGCTGCCGCATTAAGGTGGTCATGCAGATGGAGGAGCAGGAGGCCCGGCTCATTCAAAAGGTCTTGAATCTCACCGAAGAAGAGACCAAGATGATTACCCGTTTCCATCGTGGAGAGGGGCTTCTCTGCATCGGCCACAACCATGTTCCTATCGCAGTACATGTATCGCCCAAGGAGTACGACGCCATTACCACTTCGCCCACCGATTTGAGAGCAAGAAATAATCGTTGACCACATAAAGGGCACACCACGCAATCTTGAGTGGTGTGCCTCTGTCGTTATAAATCATCTATTTTGATATCAAGGATAGTACCTCCTTCTGGATGGCCCTTAACGAAAGGAAGGCGATAACGAACTGAAAAGCGTCTTCCAATCGTGTTCCACACCAAAAAGTCAAAATCTATAGTTTGTGTCTCTCCTGAGAGGTGTGGAGTCTCTAAAAAGCAGACTTCGCCTGGAGCAATTACAAATACTTCGGGTGAACTAGTTGCTTCATATGGAATATCGTTAATGGATAATTTGTTGCATACAATGTTATTAACACCAGAGATTCCAATGTTTTTTAAGTGTACCGATATTGTTCCAAACGTTAATTTTTGAGACAATGAAACCGTGATACGGCGCAATCTTCCGGAGTCTGTAAGCCCGCTTCCTATTTGGATGTTTGGGATCATTTTCTCATTTTCTAGCGATAACAGCATCCGAGTTTGTCGGTCTATGTTTTCCTGCAAAAGTAAAAATTTCTTATTTGTGTCTTCTAATATTGCCTCTTGCTCTTGTTGATGCTTATCAGCTTCATCTTTATAACGTTGATTTTGCCAATAAGCTATCCACGCCAATAAAATGGTGCTGATATAAGATAATATGTCGCCAGCGCCCCATACATGTTCAAAAAATGGAAGCGGTGCAGGTATCTTAAACAAGCAATGAATACCAAGAGCAAATAAAGCAGACCAAAGAAGCCATTTCCAAAATTTATCAAATAGTTTGTTCATAAGCACCAAAGTATAAATAATAGATTTATTTTAACAGTCCTAGCTGAATTCATCAATCTACAGTCTATGTTGAGAAAATACACGGAAGTAGCATCATTATATTTACGCGAATCGAGGAATAAATTATGGCACAGCAAAAGGAAAATATCAAACGAATCCAAGAGATTACTTTTGAAGCATTCAAGTCCAGCGGGCGGATCGCTGCCTTGCTGGACCAGAGTTTGGCCCCGTCTGTGGAGTTGTCAAAGGAATTGGAGCAGACTGCCTTCCAAATGGAACAGGGCACTGTAGAGCTGCGGACGCTCTGCGCCCACTATCTGTATCCCACCCAACCCATCGGCTATAAGCCTGTATTGGAGCCTCTGGAGATTGCCGGCCGGGCGGAGTGCAACGAGTTTGGATGGCTGCACATCCAGCTCAACACCCTGCTGCCCAACTGCCGCTTTGCAAGCCCCATATGGATCACTGACACGGTGACCCGTCTTCTGGACCGTCTGGAGCGAAGACATGGAAAGCTCCCCATGTTGAAAGAGGCTCTACTGGTAATCGACGAGCACAGCGACATCCACGGCCGGCAGGTCTATGATCAGGACAACAAGGGCTGGAAGGCGATCTCCAACGCCCTCAAAGGACGAGTGGTCGAGGACGATGACCAGTACACCCTGGGCGTGTGTCTCATCTCCACGCGCTCGTCGGAGCAGGTATGCCATATCTATGTCCTTCCTGGGGCGGATGCCGGGGATTTCTTCTGTATGCGTGCTGATCAATACCCCATCTTCCGTTGATTGCTCCAGACATTTTCCTGCAAGGATTTCGGTTACATTCCGCTGCGCTGGCGGCGGAGATGCCCGATTTCTTCCGTTACATAAGGCGCCCCATTTCAATCCGGATGATCGGTGACTCCCAAGCCGGGATGTAACTGATGGTCCGGCACTTTTTCTATGCGCATACGGCCTTTTGAAGCGTTAGACCATCGGTTACATCTCAAATTTGTAGATGTCCTATGCCACCTACCGTTACAAATGAGCCCTGAATCCGAGAGGAGGGCTACCATGCTTTATGACCGCAGGGACTTTGGCCTGCTCCGTCTGGCAGGAGCCTATCAATGGCTCCCCCTGGCGCCGCTGCGAAGCCGTCGTTCCCTGAAACAGCTTTACCGGGAAGCGGAGCTTTTGTCCGCCCTGGGACTTTTGACCTTTTCCCGCAGCAATCAGTATCTGATGCCCTCCCCGGAGGGTTATCAATTTCTGACCTCCCTGGAGGTCCCCTGTCATGTACCCACCAAACGACCATACGCCCAAAGCCCGGCCCTGCGTCGCCGCTTAGAAGTCGGGACCGTTCTGCTTACCTGCCTGGGGGCAGGAATTGAGCCCGCCTATGACAACGTAGAACGGCTGAAACGGCAGCCTGTGTTTTTGCCCGCTTTCGCTCTTCGCGGCGGAAATGGAAACCTGATGAATGCGGCAAGCTGTGTCGGCTTCGGTCATTGGGGAAACTGTGCTTACCTTCTCCAGTACGCCAGTCGGCAAAGTCCCGGCTTTTTTATGAACAACGAGCTATCCCATCTTCATAACCTGGCCAGCGTGTTCAGCGAACGGCTGGATACGCCCCAGGCGCTGATTCTAGCGGGGGAAAGCTATCGTTCCCTCTATGAGCTAATATCCACTCAGACGCCTTCTGAGCGGAATGGAAAGAAGGGATTTATCGATTACAGTCAGGCTTATCCTCAGCTGGGCATTCCTGTGTCTCTAGTGGCCTGCGATGACACTGGAGTCATGCAGCTGGCGATCATGCGTCAGGAGAACTATCGCGCCCGCATTGCACAAGCGGCCTTTGGCGCCCGGTGGAATCCCAAAGACAGCCGGCTCCCCGAAGCTGACGGCCATGTGGACGGGAATCCGTTTGTAATCGCTGTGGACATGGACCTGCGACGTTTGGAGCGGGTTTGCCGCGATGCCGTCCAACAGAGTCGGCGTGAGATCCTCGTGGCTGCCTTGGAAGGTCAGATGTCCGGGCTTCTTTTGGATCAATTCCCACGGGGGGCTCCGATCCGGGCGCTTCGTATCAATCATCAGGTGCTTGCGGCCGCGTTTGGAGATCGCTGTGTCACAGGCGACCCCTGGCCGGATGAACCGCTGAGATGGAAAGGCGGGCTGGTACATGTTTAGACTATCGGAAAAGTTGGCTCACTTGGAGGACCGCATTTCGGCCCGCTGGGGGAAAAAACTGGACCGCTTTTTGGAGCGGCGCAAGGGAAAGTGGAAACTCTACATTCCTTTGGCGCTGTTTTGCTGGTACTTTTACGGAATGCTGATCAACTCCATTCGCCTGGGCATCGAGTCAACCTTTGGAGGCAATCCGGCCGTTGTGACCACGATCTGGGTGGTCAATCCCTTTTCCAACTGGCTCGCCGTGTTTACCCCCACCGGCCTGGGGGTGACCGGCTTTTGCTTCTTGATGTTTTGCCTCCTCACCAAGAAAGGCTATATTTGGTTTTCCGGCTATAAATACATTCGAGATAAACGTGGGTTTGACATTTTGCCAGACGGTACCCACGGTACCTCCGGCTTCATGTCAAAAAAAGAACAGGAAAAGGTCTTGCTGACCGGTCCGATCTCTGAGCTGTCCGGGACGATCCTGGGGAAGCAGAAGGACGATCCGGACGATGCCGACAAGTACGCCGAATATGTATCGCTGCGTCCCGACAGCGGCCTTACTGAACACATCATGGCTTATGGCGCTACGGGTTCCGGAAAGACACGCGGTCTGGTGAAGCCCTTTATCCTCCAGTGTGCTGCAAAACGGAATACACAGGAAAGTCTGATCTGCGTGGACCCCAAGGGAGAACTCTATGAAAGCACCTCTTCGTTTCTGCGAGAACAGGGCTATGAGGTGAAAATGTTTAATCTTTTGGACATGGAGAACAGCGACGCATGGAACTGCCTGAGTGGCATTGAAAAGGACAAGGATCTGGTACAGTCCATTGCAGAAGTCATCATCAAGAATACCTCTAACGCCAATGAGCGGCAGGACTTCTGGGAAAAAGCAGAGCTTAACCTCCTCATGGCCCTGATGCACTATGTCGCGCCCCAGACGGTTCCTGGGACCAATGAGCTGCTGCCGATCCAGCAAAGGTCCCTGGGCGCCATCTATCGAATGCTGTCCAACGAATCCTTTGCAGATCTGGAGCGGCGCTTTGAGACGCTTCCCAAAAATCATCCGGCATTGGCACCATACGGCATCTTCAAGCTGGCAAACCGCCAGATCTGGGGTAACATCGCCATTGGCTTGGGCAACCGTCTCTCGGTGTTTCAAAACCCGCTGGTAGACAAGATTACTTCCTACAACGAGATCGACCTGACTTTACCCGGCAGGAGACCCTGTGCGTTTTTCTGCTGTATCTCTGCTCAGGATTCTTCGCTGGAGTTTTTAAGCTCGCTGTTCTTCTCCCAACTTTTTTCTCGGCTTATCGACTATGGGCGCCGACACGGAGAGCATGGGCGGCTTCCCATCAAGGTCAATGTCTGTTTGGAGGAATTCTGTAATATTGGAAAGTTGCCCGATTTCAAAAAGGTTTTGAATTTCTGCCGCGGCTCCGGGATCTTCTGCCAACTCGTGGTTCAATCCATCCCTCAGTTGCAGGACCGGTACCCCAAAACCGAGTGGGAGGAGCTCATTGGCTGCACGGATATTCAGATCTGCCTTGGATGCAATGATGTGGATACAGCGACCTATATCTCCAAAAAGTGCGGCATGGTCACCATCAAGGTGGAAAACAATCAGATGCCCCTCCAGCCGCTTTTCTCCCCAGTCTATAATTCCACCCGGCCATACAGCCAGACCAAGAGCAATACCCAGCGCGCCCTTATGCTCCCGGACGAGATCCTGCGGATGGATAACCGGGAGAGCATCGTTTTGCTGCGCGGCCAGAAGCCGTTGAAGCTCTATAAGATCACACCGGAAGAGCATCCCAGCTTTTCCAAGCTGCATGATGTTCGGATCGCCGATTATGTTCCCGAATGGCGCCGCTGGGAAGAGACCGCAAAAACAGAGACCGAGCAGGCTGCGGCACAATCCGCAGAACAGCCGGTTCCGTCTGCAGGCGATCCGGTCCCGACAGTTTCCGAGCCAGAAGCGGCTCACCAACCCGCATCGGATACCGGGAAGTGCACCAGCCAAGAGTGCGAGCGGGCCCCGGAGCCGGACGCTGGCGGTGAGGATCAGCCGGATGTGGATTCTCCCTACGGAGCCTTTGATTTGATTGAAATGCTGCCGGACGAGGTGGGCGGGTCATAGGCAGAGGAGGAAGAAATCTTCCTCCTTTCCCTTTTGCCTGGCAGGACGGCAATCCCCAAATTCGATTGATAGGAAAAGGAGTGAATCACCATGAAGGCAGCACCCATGACAAAAAAGCCGTCTTTCCCGCTGATGAAGCAGGGCGACATTCAAAATATCTACCATCTCCAGATGCCCCGGTGGCTGTTCACGGACTCCAGATACATGGAGCTCTCTTTGGTGGCAAAGGTGGCCTACACCTTTTTGCTCAACCGCTTTCAGCTCTCCAGGCTCAATGGCTGGATCAACGATGACGGCGAGGTGTTCATCGTCTATACCAGACGCTCCCTGGCTGCGGAGATGCAGGTGAGCTACCACAAGATCATCGAGGCCATGAAAGAGCTGTCGGCCTCCGGGCTGATCTGGGAGCGCCGCTGCGGGCGCGGTGACGCCAATCAAATCTACCTGGCTTTGGTCAAGCACGAGGAAGTGGTGGACGGTAGCGCGCCGTTTGTTCCGCCGGAGCACGAGGCAGCCGGCGGAGAACAGCCGGGCTCCATGAATGCCCCGGGCGAATCCCCTGAAGGGCCTGCAGAAGGGGCACCTGCAGCAGAATCACAGGAGGAACAAGCACTGGCCAGAAGTGCCGGCTCAGAACTTCTTGATCCCAACCAGCAGGCACCGGGCGCACCTATGTCTGCTTCAGAAGTTCCAAACAGGGACTTCATGAGGGCCGGGGATGAAACTTCAAGAGGTGCGCAAACAGAACTTGCAGAGATCGACCAGCGGGACCCTAATTATATTGATTCAAGTCATACTGAGCGGATTCATACTGAAGTCAGTCTATCTATCCCACCGGAGGGCTATCCGGAGGGGACGGACAGACTTGGACAGTGGTGGAGAAATCTTTCCGAGCAGGAGCAGTTGGAGCAGATCCTGGAGAACTGTTCGCTATGGCTGTTCGACGCGGAAACGGTAAAGGTGTTTGAAAACGCGATTGAGCGGCTGTTCTACACGAAAGAATACCGCATTGGGCGGGCCGTATTGCCCCAGGCCAACGTACGCTCCCGGCTGTGGGATCTGGACAGCACCACCCTCCAGACTGTGGAGCGAAAACTGCATCAAAATCAGAGGTCCATCAAGAACTCGACCGCCTATACCATGGCGGTCATTTTTAATGCAATCTGTGAGGCACAAAGCGATCTTCTGCTTGACCCCTATCTCAACAGCCTCGGCGGGTATTCCGGCGACGGAGCGTGAGAGGGGGCGGGGCAGATGCTTTTGACGAAAGACCAGCAGTTTCTTCTCGGCGTGCTGCGGGAGACGGGATGGATGCGGCAGGATCAGGTGCTTCCCCTCATGCGGCTTTATGACCCTGCCAAAGTGCAGTCCCACTGCGAAGCCATCCTGCGCCACCTCCGCTACGCCGGTGAGCTGATCCCCATGGACGACGGGCTGATCTGTCTGGCGGAGCTCAGGGGAAAGGGGGCGGACCATGCAATGCTGTGCGCCCTTGACGTTCTCCTCTCGCTGGCGTCTGGACCGCCGATTCAGCTGACCAGCCGGATGCCGCCCTATAAGCTGTGTTTTCTGTTGGAGCGGGAGGGCGGGCGGATCGACGCCTTCGGCGTGCTGCCGGTGGAACCCGGGCGCGAGTCGATCACCGGCATACTCCTAGCCCAGCAGCCCCAGGATGTGACCGTGCTCCTGTTTCTCACCAGTCTGGAGCAGCATCAGCTTCTCCATCTGCGCCAGCGGCACTACTTTGTCATCCGGCAGGAAGGCAGGCTGCGGTTCTTTAAGGGAGGTGATGCCCGGCAATGACACGCAATGGCGGACCAATCTCAAACCATACAGGAAGGAGTCAGACTATGAATTACGACGTACAGGAAGAACGGATGGAGCTCAACGATGGCGGGGAGCAGAGCGGCGCTGTGCTGCTTGAAGATGTTCCCATGGGGGGCACCGCCGGGGAAAGTGAATTTGCCGGTGACGGGGTAAACGACGGTGCTGCGGAAGATGCCGCCTCCTTTGCCGAGCAGGGAGATGGGCAGCTGGAGCCCGATGTTCCCATGGAGGACAGCGGAGAGACCGCTCAGGAGGCCCAGGAGCCCGCGGAAGAGAAACCCAAGCGTAAGCGTACGTCCCGGAAAAAGGCGGCGGAGGGCCCCGCAGAGGCGCCCCAGGAGACGCCCGGTGAGGGCGAATCTGAGGATGGAGACCCTGTGGAGGCCGCCTTGGACGAAGATGCTTCGGATGGGGTAGACGCTTCTGACCCCGGCGGTGAGGAGCATGATGCCGAGACGGCAGCATTTGTTCTGGAGGAAACCGGCGAACCGGCAGATCCGGAAGCAGTGTCCTTGGACGGCGCAGACCCTGGGGGCGCGGAAGAGCCGGCGGACGAACCGGCGTCTGCACCTGCGGCGGCGCCGCCTGCCGGCGGAGCAAGGCCCCGGCGGGTCCGGAGAACGGCCGCTGCAGAAACGGGCCCCAAGGAGCAGTTTGCCAGCAGGCCGCTGAAAAACAAGCCGGCGCTCCTCTCATTGGACCTGAATGAATTGGACCGGGACCTCACGGAGGAAGAGCGGGAGGAATGGAATGCCATCTATGCCTCCTACCGTTCCAAGTCCCTTCTGACTGGGCGGATCATGGGCATTGACACCCACTCCTTCACAGTCCGGAACCGGGAGACCGGCCAGATCGAGCGGCGCAGAATGCAGTGCGCGGTCATCATCAGCTATCGCGTCAAGGTGTTGGTCCCGGAGACGGAGGTGTGGATGCCCGGCCAGGAGCGCCCCCCCTACGTGCTGCGCAATATGACCGGTGCTGAGATCGACTACACCATTATGGACGTGGACCGCGAGGGCGGCGTGGCCATTGGCTCCCGCCGGATGGCCATGCTGGCGCGCCGGCATTTCTTCGATACAGCAAGGAACGGCCACGAGCTTGGAGAAAAGCTTACCTGCCGCGTGCTGTCTGTGGGCCCCAAGCGGTGCCTGGTGGAGTGCGGTGGCCGGGACATGAGCCTGAGCCAGAAGGACTTAACCTATACGGCCACCCCCGATCTCCGGGAGCGGTACCATCCTGGTCAGGAGCTGGACTGCATTTTGAAAGAATACAACCGGCAGTCCGGTCAGATGTGGGTCTCCGTCAAGGAGACCATGGCGAACCCCTTCTTCGGCGCCATCAAACGCCACCCCATCGGCAGCCGCAGACAGGCTGTCATTTCCGGTAAATACGGCGGCGGCGTGTTCTGTACGCTGCCCGATGAAACGGTGTGCCTGTGCCTCTATTCCACCCGCCATTCGGACAGTGACTTCCACGGTGGAGACACCGTGATCCTGGCGATCAAGCAGTTCGACTACGAGCGCCACCTAATTTATGGGCGCATCTTGTCCAAGTGGTGAGTGGCATGGGGCAGGATAAACAGCTTTTGGAGGATCTGCAGACGCTGGTAGGGTGTGACTACCTATCTGATCTGCGCTTTCTTCCTGATCGAGGGCCCATTCATACGGCTATCAGGCAGCTTTGTTCTGAGGACTATTCTCCTGCGCAATGGAAAGAAGCGATATGTTATCTGCTTTTTTAGCTGCAGAATACAGGCTATGAACGATAATCGGTCCCCTGAGATTTTGCTCAGGGGGCCGATTTTTTGTTTTTATTGACAACCAAGTTCATTACTTCAAGTATCTTGCAAAAGCTCTGCTGCCATGTCTACAGAGAGATCTTCAAAGGTGTTTCGATATGCACGGAGCACCTCAGGGACAGTCTTGTTTTTTCGATTTCACTCAGGTATTCCTTGACTGTCATTTATAAGCCATCCTTTCTACTCGGTACATGGTCACTAGAATGTGTTCTTTTTCCTTTTGGGGCTTATCATAGATTCTACAAGATGTCAATATGGTACCGCATTAGTCTGAGTCGCAACTTGATAGCTTTGGCATAGTTCATCGTATGTGTATGTGACTTGGGGGAGAAGTTTGTTTCCTGTAGGTGTAGTTTATTGTTACGCTAAGAAAACCGGTAAATAGGAGGTATAACCCGACGAAATAGCATGTAGTAAATCATCTGCAGCCTCGCCTAAGCACCGAAGTGGCGATCCGATTTTACGCCCCAAGCTTTGAGGGTTACAAAATAAGAATCAGTTATGCATATGTTTGAATTGAGAATATAAAAAACGGGCAACCAAAACTTTGGCTACCCGTAAAAATGTGTACTATTGAGCGATTTTATCTAAAAGTTTTAATTATACAGATTCAATCTGAGCGTAATCCACCATGATAGAATCTGTCTTGGAGTCATTGCGGACAACAAAGCAATAATTTCCGTCCATGCCAATTGTGATTGAGGTGCGATGTGCATACTTCTTTTCAGTAGCATTATACACGTAAGTAGTGTTGCCCAGACGGTCATATCCGATGGAAATTTTTGCCGCAAAGTCGAGGGCGACAACTACATCCAAAACGTCACCTTTCTCTAAGGTAAAACGGTCTCCATCTTCATTATAGTATTTTTTTGTTCCAGCAGCAGGGATTCTCGCATAGCCATAATCATACAGGGGCATCGGGACGACATTCCCATCTTTATCGTACGTTACGGAGGTCATGGGACGTCCATCAAAGGTGAAATTGCTTTCTGACCCATCAGCATGTTTAACAGACACCCCGATAACCGCGCCCAGCTGATCGGCCTGCTCCTGAAATTGCTGTGCCATATTATCTGCAGGCACTTCGGCCGCAGAAGCAAAACTGGTGATGGAAAGACACATGGCCAAAGTCACAAACAATACGCCAAATCGCTTAAATGCTTTCATAAGATATTAACCTCCATTGTTAATTAAAGTACGGACGCTTCGATCAAATACATGCTGTCGATACAGTAGTTGATCAGATAGAAATTATAGACACCATCCACTGGTGCGGAAAAAGAAAACTTGCCTGTTTGCTTGAGCTTATAGATTTCTTCTCCCGTTAATTCATGCATCTCACCATTGCAGATATAGCCGATTTCAGCAGTCTGTCCTTTGCTTTCATAATGCTTTACCTGAGCCATCTGCAATTCTAATTCAAGAACGTCTCCTTGTGACAGCTTCCAGCCGGTTCCATTTTCGGAAAAAACGCACATATCCCCATTGTAGATTCGTATAGGCGCATCTGCGTATTTTCCAACGGCAATATCTAACTGCTCAAACCCATACTCATTAATATTCTGGGAAATATTAACCGACGGTTCAACATCTCCATCCACGACAACACCACCACTATCCTGAGGATAGACAGGAGTAGTCGACACAGGAGATGCTGCACCTATCAAAAGGCTGGAAGACATCACAAGCACAAGAACGATGGCAAGCAACAACGCCTTGGGGCTAGTCCTTCTTGTCTTCATAATCAAAGCAATCCTTTCATGCAGGTCAGTCTTCGAACAACAAGGATACAAAACTGTAAGAGTGCTACATTCTATTGCATCTAAGATGGCGCTTGCATATTCTTTATTTGATTGATACCCCAATTTCAAAACTGTCATTCTATCACAGTCGATCTCTATGTCCTTAGACAATAAAACGAAAAGCAACCATGCAAACGGGTTATACCAATGCAGACACACAACCAGAATAGAGAGACACTTTGTAAAATTGTCTCCGCGCTTAATATGCGTGTATTCATGCATCAAAATCACTGGTACATCTTTGTCCTTAATCGAGGTTGGTAGAAGAATAACTGGCCGCAAGAAGCCATAAGTCAAGGGGGTTAAGCTTCCAGAATAATCCTTGACCGTTATCTGTCTACTCACATTGTTGTTGTTCAGCCATTCCGTAACTGCGCTACGCTGAGAATTTGTTGATTTGAAAAACCTAAGCTGCCAGTAAACCCAAAGAGCAATAAAAACACTCACCAAAAGGATGGAAATGATGATCCAAACCAACTGAATGGAGTCCAAGTCTAGTATCAAATCTTTTTCAACGTTAGGACTGTTGAGATTTGGCGATCCGATGGTAGATTTTACTTCCTGAAGGTCTGTATACGATGGAGTAGTGAATGTATAAGAGCTATTAGGGGCTTTAGGGAGCGAGAAAAGCCCTAAAACATTCGTAACCTGAACTGGCAGTAAG
Organism: Flintibacter porci; assembly: GCF_041925195.1. Lineage (NCBI taxonomy): Bacteria > Bacillati > Bacillota > Clostridia > Eubacteriales > Flintibacter > Flintibacter porci. Next base: position 242,302 of record NZ_JBHEVB010000003.1, on the reverse strand, counting down.
AACCGTGCTATCGCAAAACACCACATTCCTGTCAAAAAGCCTGGAGGTCCATGGTGTTTTACAAGTTTCCGGACAGCCAAAATAAACAAAACAAAGAAACTCCCATATAAAGAGGTTTCTGCCCAATACATCATAGTATATCTCCTACTTCATTTTTTCGATTAACTCCCGAAGTTCATCAATATCCGACTGTGTTATATGAGAACTTTGGAATAGAGTAGAAAATAAAAGCTTTGGGGAGCCTTTGAAAAGCGTTGACATCAGATTATTTACTTCTGACATTTGGACATTTTTCTGATCAACAAGTGAATGACAGGTAAAATTGGGTTCTCTGCGTTCAATAAGGCCCTTCTTGATGCACTGATTGATTACAGTATAAGTGGTATTCTTATTCCAACCATTTTTCTGGTTCAGGATAATACTTAATTCCTTTGCAGTTGTATCACCTCGTTCCCAGAGCACACTCATAACGCGTAAAGCTGACTTTGACAATTCCATGGTGCACACCTCATACTACAATTATAGTCCGGACGCCTTCAGTGTAGCACCTCCCCTTATCATTGTCAAGACTATAATTGTAGTCTATTCGCGGATGATGCACTTAACCTAATAAGATGTTTTTCTATAAACTGCGGCTATACTGAGCATGTTTCGCACAAGAAACTCCTGGCTCTCGTTGAGAGCCAGGAGTTTCTTCAAATATAAACAGACCAATATTCAAAATTTACTCACCATATTCAAGCGGCTCTTTACGCACAGAGTTCAGTAAGAGCTGTTCCAGATATTCAAACTCAGAGAATTGATCCAGTGAAGCCATCACGAAGGCATCGCGAAGATTGCTTGCGTTGTTCTCCAAAAACGTTTGTTCTACAGAGTATCCATAGTGCTCCGTAAAAAATAACATCATCATGATAACAGACTGTGTATTTCCCTCTCTGAAAGGATGTACCTGCCAGATGGGCGGAAACGTCCGGGCCATTTCGTAGACAAACTGCTCCCGGTTGAGTTCAGCCCAGGGGATGCAGAGCACCCTGCTAAAAGCCACCTTCAGATCTTCCGAAATATCTTTCTCACTGCTATACCAGACGCTGCGCCCGCACAACAGATGCTCCGGTTTCTCAAGACCGATGTAACGATATTGGCCTGCCCAATCGTAGAGGTCACCAAACAGCGCATAGTGGATCTCACACAGACCGGCTGGAGAAAAGTCCCCAAATCCCTTCTCGTATAAGAGCATCATATTGGCTCTGGATAGTTCTGCTTCAATGCGCTTCAGCGTTGTTTTATCCCTAGTTCCCAGTTTATTTCTGAAAACGGGAGCATCTATATAGAAGTACGGATCAGACATGGCTCCGGCGCTCTTGGTCTGCGAGCTTGCGGTGATAGGTCAACAGAGCATCTTTCATTTCTTCTCCGGTGATCTCCCCTCGGGCCCAGCTTGCAGAAAGATCTCTGGCATAGTCAGAGATTGGAGTGCCTTCGATGGCACTGACAGCATCTGCTGCCTTAACCGCTGCGATCCGCTTTTGTAGCAAAGAACTCAATGCACCTTCACCTCCTCGCATAGTTTTCATTCAGTATAGCACAGGAGTACTTTGATTTCCAGCACAGAGCTCAGGTCTTCTGCAATATAAATTGAAAAAATGTGTAAAATCATGTCGCTCATTATTGAAAAAATGTGTTTTTATTTCATTGAATGACTTGAAAAAATGTGTTACACTGTAATTGCCCCGAGGAAAGGAGGGCGATCCGGATGAAACGTAATGCAATGCGCGACCTGGTTCAATGGAAAGAGAGCGAAGACCGCAAACCGATGGTGCTCAAAGGTGCGCGTCAGGTAGGCAAGACTTGGCTCATGAAGGAGTTCGGCAGGAACTACTACCAGAACTATGTTTACTTTAACTTCGATGAAGAGGACGAGCTGAAGTCCATTTTTGAGAAAAATAAGAATCCCCAGCGGATCATAGAGCTACTTTCCATGGTTGCCGGTGAGAAGATCCTTCCTGGTGAGACCCTTATCATTTTCGACGAAGTTCAGGAGTGCCCAGAGGCTTTGAATACCCTGAAATATTTTAAGGAGAAGGCCAACGAGTATCATGTGATCGCGGCCGGTAGTTTGCTTGGAACACTGCTGGCGCAGCCGAAGTCCTATCCAGTCGGAATGGTCAATCTATTGAACATCCATCCGCTGACCTTTGACGAATTTCTGGAGGCAACGGATGAAAGCCTATATAAGTATTATTGCAGCATTCAGAAAGAGCAGCTCATTGAAGAGATCTTCCATAACCGACTCATGGAGGCATATAACCTCTATTTGATCATAGGAGGAATGCCGGAGTGTGTGACCTCATGGGTCAACCACAAGGACCCGGCTAAAATTTCTCAAATCCAGCGTGAATTGATTGAGGTCTATGAGAACGACTTCTCCAAACATAACGGGAAAGTCAACAGCGGCCGCATCCTGATGGTGTTTCGCAGTATTGTCGCTCAACTGGCCAAACCTAATGAGAAGTTCATGTACGGTGCCGTCCGTGAGGGAGGCCGGGCAAGGGACTTTGAGGAAGCAATCGAGTGGCTTGTGTCTGCCGGAATGCTCAATCGTGCCTACAATGTCTCCAAGATGGAGCATCCGCTTGCTGCTTTTGATAAGCTGGATAGCTTCAAACTCTTTGTCTTTGACACAGGGCTTCTCAAGCACATGTCCGGCGTAGACAACAGTGCAATCCTTCTGCAGAGCAATTATCAGTTCAAAGGTCCGCTGACTGAGAATTATGTCTTACAACAGTTTTGCGGGCAGTTCGAAATAGAACCCAGATATTTTTCAGACCGCAGCGGCGAGATCGACTTTGTCCTGCAATATGGTACGGAGATTATTCCGGTAGAGGTCAAGGGAGGGGAAGATAAATCTGCCCCCACCTTTAAGCGGTACGTCAATGATAAGCATCCGCCTCACGCAATCCGGATATCCAAACGCCCATATTTGAAGAACGGCTTGATTACCAATATGCCATTGTATCTTGCCAGAAAAACAAAGGACTTACTTTAAAAAAATAATTTGTGGATTGCGCTATGTTATGCAAAGTATAATAATAAAATGAGCAGGCCCTCTACCGTTAATGTAGGTAGAGGGCCAAAATATAGTTGATTGATCAATCCAGAAATTCCAAACTGTCATCTTCACCGATGGCAAGCTTAACATAGGACATGCTGTCATTCTCATAAGTGCAGTAAACACCCAAGAAGGCCGCATCATCCGACACAAGATCCTGTTTGCTGTAAACAGTGCCGTTAAAGGTTACATCAGGGCCGCACGTCACTACACTGACGGCGCATTCCGTCTCCACCGCAACTCCTTCGCAGGCGACAAACACTTTGACGAAGTTATCTTCCATGGTAGTCTCCTTTGCAGCTCTGGGCGTAACCTCCTTACAGGTTATAATGGACCCATCCCCAAAGGAACAGCCGCTGCCTAAGCTGATCATAGCATGATAGTCGCCCTGGATCATAAGGCCGCCATTGAAGGTGCAGTTGTCAAAATAGATGCCGCTCGGATTGAAAAGTACTAAAACATGTTTGACTTCCAGTGTGGTTCGGCGCATTATATCGTTGTAGCAGTATCTAAAATGAATTTGCGGATCATTTCAAGTTGATGTCTACTGTGACAGTAGTCCATGGACTTTCTTTCCGAACAGACTGTCATATTTCTATTTGTTATAGCAAAACACGAGACTACTCATAAAGAAAAATGGACGGAATTCTCTAAGTGCATTTAGATTAGATTTTGTAGGATGGTGTAGCGACAATTATCCGATTGAACTTATTTTTGGTGCACACAAGCGTATATGATACTTTTGGGTAAATATGTTTAATGTATTTTAAACTCATCTGTTGACATACTGTATCTTGTGCTAACTATGTAATTTCTCTTATAGAAGACCATAGATAATATGTTACACTATTAATTTATAGCTGATCTATGTACTGAAATTTGGTGGTTTTATAAAGAATTAATAGAAAATATGAAAAAAGAGGAGAATCTGGGCGGAAAATAAGAATTTTTAGAAAGAAACGTCGGATTGGGCTAAATTTGCTATACTATAATTATCGGTACAGGAAGTTTTGATGTACTAAATTAAGAGGAATCTTAATATAGATCTCTTGAACGAGGCATAACAAATACGGCATCCAATATTTGTGTATATTTATAAGTACAACAAGCTTAAAAACGGTGATTTGTTACCCGAATAATGAAAAAAATTCCAAAATTCGTCATCTCGAAGTATTGACATTTTGATGCAAAAAGGTATAATACTTGTTATAATAGTGGGATTATTTTCACTATAGGATATCTTTTTGCCTTTATAACTTATTTTGAAAACTGCTCGATAAAAATTTGATTCTATACTTGATGCTTGGCCGGCACACCTACTATTAGGGGTGCCGAAATTAGTTTCCCTTAAACGGAGTTATGTCGGACCGTGGAGGATGATCAACATGGTAAAGCTGAAATATGATCCTATGGCACGCTCATTAGAAAAGGCAGCGCGCACGGTTTTAGGGTCATATTATGAAGATTTTGCTTTGTGCTTATTGAATTTATATTTGCATTGTGACAAGCAAGATAAGCTTTACCATGAAAAACAAATAGTGCCAAGCATTGTTGTTGCCAATATTACGCGTCGTAGCAATGTGCTAAGTGCTATTTTTGGTGCGATTATGCGCTACTATGCTGCAATGCCTAAAGAGAAGCAGCCAAACTTCTTTCAAACGTGTGATCTTACTGCAGAGAGGATTGCCTATTTAGAACACTGCTATTTTATCACGGACACCTCATTAGTGACACAGAGTCAGGAGATCGCAAATCATTACCTACGTTACAATGAGATGCCTGAAATTATCATTTTTGACGAATTACTTTTGCATGGTAGAGCGCTGAACAATCTTTTGAGTCAGCTAGAAGACCGAATGTTCAGTTTGGTGCAGGACCATGTTAGCCAAGATCAAAACTGGGACGTTGTTCAATTTCAGCAACAGCTATTAAATCATATAGAGATTTTAGTCTATATGCAGAACGACGATGAGTTGCTTTTAGTGTCTCGGTATCAACAGCGGTTAACCAGTTGGCGTGTTGCGCCATTGGTCCAGGTGAGGGAGTTATCCAAACGCTTTAGTATGCTGATAGAGAAAGCGAATCAAAATAATGTAGCATACAGTTGGTCCCTATCTATTCCCTATTTTTCCACCCAGGCTAAGATGCTTCAGACTTGTCAGCCAGGGCAGAATGGTTTTTTCCCTAGACTTTCGGTGCTCCAATATAATGAAGTCGTAGATTATATATGCCCATATCCGAATACTAGCCAGCCCAAAGCAATTTGTGCCGTCCGGTGGCGGCACTCCTGCCTGGATATGGAGGAAAAAAACAATGTATTGATGCTGGTTCCCTATATCATTTTTGAAAAATATTCATTAGAACGTTTGTTGGCTTTGCATTATCGGATTGCCAAAGATCTTGAAAACTTAGATGTGAAATTTTTTACAGCTCTAGATTCTTATATAGCAAAGGATAGTGCTCGTTATGCCAGATGGCTTTCTGAAACGAATGAACTAGTACTAAATAGCCTTATGTTTCATAGATTTCTAAAGACTCAGGGTGTAAATAACCTGGAGTTGGGCCAAGAGAATTTGTTCTTTTTAGCGAGAAATTATACTACCTTGTCTCTTCGAAGCGATGAAATATATCAGCAATTGATTTTGCTATGGAAGTGGGGAGAAGAGCATTGTGAGGAAGAGCTTTTTGAAACATACATGGATTTATTATTGGCAGATACGGACCCAATTTGGACAGAAGGAGAAGCACACTTAGAAACTAGGCCCATAGATATAGATTTAGAAGATCAGAAAGAGCAAATACTTGTGTCAGCGGTAGAAAATGCTATTATTTATATCGCTAATGAAACCGAACGCCACGCTTATGATAAGTATCATAGTATTATTCCATTAGAAGATATGGCGTTGTCGAATTGGGGAAAATATTATTCTATCCGTACAATACTAGATAAGACTGTTGATTATCTTGGCGGGACCGCTTCAGTTGCCCAGAGAATTTCTATTCTGGCGTTAATTATCCATGAAATGGATTTGGGGATTATTGGAATGAATTCCTTGTATGAGTCAGAGCATCAGCAAGTATATACTGTTATTCGTGCAGGTGAACAGGCACTTTCAGTAGAACCGATCCGATATCAAACGTATATTCCGGTGTTGTTAGAGATTTTGGAGCGTTGTCGCCAATATCAGATGGATCTTTACGAAGAAATTTCACACTTCTTTTCGAAAATTCCGGAGGTATCAACAGAAACAGTCCAGCAGCTATATGAATTTGTAGTAAGAACAGTTCAATTTGGAGGTGGCTTAGATAGTTGGCTGCCTGCTATTTCTATTCCTATGCATACCAAACTATTTAGAAGAAAGGTGGAGAGAGACATTTCAGATGCCAACCGAGTAAATATAGAGAAGCAAATGTTGTATTTAGAGGCATACGCAAGGTTTTGATTCCACGCATTAAAATTAAGAGCCAGGCAGGAGAGCATCCGGCCTGGCTCTTTTGAGAAAGAGAAAAGGAGAGCGGGAATATGGAGGACAACAGAAGTTATGAGACAAATCAGGAACCTAAAATGCAGATTGTCATTACGCAAGGTACAGAGTATCAAAGTCGGGTAGAGGATATATATTGTCCCAACATTTTTTTTCATTCTGCCTATAAGCAAGCCGCAGATTGCGTAGAAAGTATACTACAAATTGGGCAAGAGCCAAACTGGATAAAAACCACTCAGTTTCAGGAAAGTAGTTCAGATCTGGAACTTAATGACAAACTGCTTGGGTATCCCAATAATGTGATTGCCTTCTGTGCGGAACGGGGCCAAGGCAAGACGAGTGCCATGGTATCCTTTGCGAAAGCCCTCTCTGGCCTAACGAAAGCCACTCAGGAGAAGTGGATAAACTTTTCGGACAAGCCACAACCTCTAGCACCTCAGTATCGTTTTGAAGTGCTAAATAGCATTGATCCTACCTCCATAGTAAATCATCAATCCATTTTGGATGTAATCCTCTCACGAATGTTCAGCCGTTTCCAGGATGCTTGGGAACAACAGTATTGCCGGAGTGGTTCGTTGCGTGGCCAGGATGATACATTGAATCAGAGACGTTCTATCCTTCAAGCATTCCAAAAATGTTACAGTAGTCTTCATGCCGTTTATCGAGAGTCTTTAGAAGAAGATGATGCATTAGAACGAATGATGGAGTTGGGGGATAGTGGGAATATACGTGGATCTCTGTACAGATTGGTTTCTGCGTATTTAAATTTTACGCAACGAACAGAACAATCTTATTTGGTGCTTCAGATTGATGACGCCGATTTGAGCTTAGGAGATACTTTTCAGTTAATTGACCAGATTCGACGTAATCTTATTATTCCGCGAGTAATTGTTCTTCTAGCGGCCAACATGTTTCAATTAGAAAGTACAGTAGAACAGCATTTTATCAAGCAGTATGAGCAGTCGATTAAACTACACGGCATGGTATCTACAGAAACATGCCACAACATTGCCGCCCGTTATCTGGACAAAGTTATTCCAAGTACCAGACAGATTTATTTACCTGACTTGGGTAAGCTGATTGCTCAAGATTATGGGAATATCCAGATAAAATACGAGAGTCGGGAAGACGGTCAAACTAACCTCTTAGAAGAAGGTAAAGATAGGGAACTTCGCTATCAAGATCAGTTGCTTCGGTTTCTCCATAAACGCACGGGACTGATACTGTTGAATCCCAAAAATCATCTTCATAATTTGCTTCCAGGGAATATGCGGGAACTAGCCCACTTTTTGCCTTACTTTCAGGAACTTCTTCCGCTAAGAATTGGATATAGTGACTTAATTGATGCGGCTATGAATCCCCTTTTTCTGGATAGAAAAGCTGTCGATGATTGGCTAAGTAATCTGAATCGACTGAAATCATATCTAATTAATATTTGGGCCCCAACAAATCTGCACACGGAGGAGCATCAATTTTTGAAAGGATTGTTCCGATATGAGGATGCCAACCTTCACCGTTATGTTTTAGACTTCCTTCCCGATTATTATGCCAGTGGCCGGCTCCGTTCTGTTACTCTGTTGGGAAATTCTTCGGCACACAGTGAAAACTACCGCCAAATATTTACTGATCAGTGTGCGGCACGTGGTCTGCGGTACTACAAAGGGCAAGCGGGGAAACAATATGCCTCATATGTAGATGTGATGGAAGCTCTGAATGTTTTGAGCAGACTGCCTGATGCTCAGCGACACTATAAATTTATTTATGCTATCCGGATTTACTACACAGTCCAGATGCACCATCTATTGCTGGAACAAATTCTATCTTTGGGTTCTCAGGGCTTGTCGGAATTCTTGGGTGATGTCTTGTGGCGAAAAGATGATGTTGAGGATAATTTAGTACGGACTCGCTATGGACACTATATGTTAGATTCACAGGAATTAAGTACCTGTCTGGACAAGTTAATTAGCGACGCATCTAATATCAGCAAAAGCACTATATCTCTGGATAGTCTGATTAGCAACGCATCTAGTATCAGCAAAAGCAACATGAATCAGCAATGCCAAGGTTATATTATGGCTTTCTGCAGAAAGAAAGTATTACGGCATAATTTTTATTCTTTCGACTCTATTCAGAATACGGATTTACGAAAAGATTCGCCTTCAAAAAGTTTTTGTTTTCATTTGTTTTATCCACGTATGCTTGACCTGGAGATTCTTTTGGGTGCTGGTACTGCTGTGACTAAGGACGGAGTAAAATCTAGTCCTGCACTACAGAATCGAATTCTAGGTTCTATGATTTTACTGCTTAATTGGGATGTGCAGTATATTCTATCCAGATGGTATAGGGGAGAAGGGAACGCTGACAGCAATGTGTTAGAGTATGTGCTGCTTCCACGTCTTTGGAGGACTACCTATTATAGCAAACCTATGAAGTTGACCTTTGAGTCAATTAAACGAGCCACAGGAGAAGAATGGAATGAAGATTTATTCCGTAGTATGAGCGAGAAAAATACGGATCAAGAAATAATTAGCTGGTCAGAAACTAATGAGCGTATGGATCCGGCTATTCTGTCGCTCTATGCCATACAATTTTGTGTACCAGAGTTGAGACAGTATTTTATAAACTACTGCAAGGACGCAGTGAGTGCGTTTGATGCCAGCCTTAAAGTCCTGCATAGAAGGAATTTTGAGCGTAATGCTACTCTTCGAAGTCTTTATAGAAGTAAATCACAAAATGCCCTTGAGGACTCTATTGTACAAGCAATTGGCACTCTCTATTCGTTTGCAATCAATGCAGATACACCCCTATGGGCTTTTATCCAAATGCAGAGACCTAAAGGGAGAAAGATTCCACATGAAGATGAACAGTTGATCAATCTGACTCCTTCGCAACTAAGAGAATTTGTGCGTTCCGTTAAGGCCCTCATTAACGAAGTAATGCCTTTAGAATCTGCAGAGTTAAAAACGGCGACTCCCCAGGTACAGGACACTCTTCCTTGCATGAATTGCCAGATAAATATCGATCGGTTAGTTGGTCAGTTGCAAGAACTTTTCTCAAATGCAGCTATTGTTAAACTAGAGCCAATTAATTCGGACAAACAGACACCCAAGGATTAAGTGGGAGGTGAACATGTATGGAGACCCGGGCGCATATCCAGGCCTTGTTTCGATATCTCCAGCCAGAGGTGTTATTGACTTCACTAGTGGGCCAGGACAATCGAGATACTTGGGGTGCTCAAGGAATCCCCTTCCAGGTGGACAGTTGCTCTGTCTCCATGGAATGCTACGTTCACGGAGCACGTACCGCATTTTCTGAACGGAGCGATGATGAACTGCGGCAATTGTATTGGGATCTGGGGGATTATCTTCAAAATAAACCTGCTGGGGGGATCCTATCCCTATTGGCTGTAGAGGGCCGACGGTTGTTGCACCTTTATGGGGAGGAACCTCTCTGTCGCCTAGATACCCTATTGCAATGGCGGGATCTATCTCTGGATTTGGGCCAAGACCTACTGACATGTGCTGCATTAGCCCAGCAGGATTTAGAGAACAGCACCATGCACAGCGATTTCTGCTGGCCCATTACAGTTGGCACCAATGATCCCGAACTGAAAAATATTTTAAGTCGGGGACTGGCTGAGAATCACTTCCATCTATATGGCTCTACCCAAGGTTTTCCCCTGACCTGGGGCTTTTTGATGAACCATCCGGAGAAGGCCAGTAGGTATTTTTTGCAGTCATCTTTTGAGGATAACCTTAATCCTGGTAGCAGCTGGGGAACCAGAGACAACGCTATGCCGTGGAAGAAGAGAATCTATTATGCTGCTTGGCTGCGGGCCCTACTGTTTACATGTCTTCAACCGGGGAGCGGTATGTCCGAGGATAGAAATAAGAGGGATGAGAAAGAAAATAACATAGAAGCGGGAAACAAAAAAGAAAAGTCCCTGCTAGATTTTCATTTTGCAATAGATCAAGCTGCTGTAGTACGGCGTATGGTTGAGAAAGTACGTTTCCTCTATGGCGTTCCTTTGCAACAAAGAGCTGGTCATAAATGCTGTCTTGATTATGCAATACCTCCGCAAGTAGATCAGACTTGTTCTACGCGTTTTCTAAGCGGCGAGCGGCAGTTCCTGTACGACTGTTTCAGGCGGTGTTATTCCGGTCAGTTCTCCCAACTGCAGAAAGATATGTTTTATCTCTACCTGCTTCTTAAGCAGAGCTTTCGGGGAGAGATTATTCAGACAAACCGACGCTATGGTTTCCGAAATTTTGCGTCTTATACACATCGTAAAGACCTTGTATGGGGTAGTCGAAGAGAATATTTGTTTGAATCGGTTCGACTTGCTATCAATGCCAGCTTGGAACAGCACATTACCTCTCTGGAATTGCGCATTGTTCCCGGAAAAACAAGACAAGTTCTTCTGCAACGGGTGGCTCAACCAGATCAAATCAGCCAGTATCAACTGGGCAATGATTTAGAGGGATCTGCTGAACGTCGGAAACGAGCTATTGAGCAAAATGAGACTTTTTTTGTCTTGCATTATGCAAAGACACCTCTTCCAAGGATGAAGGCCCCACCTAAAACTGAATTGATGACCTTGCGTCACGGGAAATACCGTTATATGGTGGAGCGACAGGCTAAAGTAATAGCTTCCAGCCTAGAGCACAACAGCTATCTATGTGCCCGTATCCGCGGAATCGACGCAGCCTCTCATGAAATTGGTTGCCGACCAGAAATATTTGCATCGGCTTTCCGGTTTCTTCGTTATTTTCCTATACGGTCTAACATATTGCTGCGGCAGGAAAGGTATTGGCCGACGCTAGCGGCCAGTTATCATGTAGGAGAAGATTTTTTAGATCTGTCAGATGGTCTGCGCGCCATTGATGAAGCGGTTTGTTTTCTGAATATGGAGCGTGGAGACCGTTTGGGCCATGCTCTAGCCCTTGGTATAGAGCCAGAAGAGTATTACCATTTAAAGGGAGACCGTGTGGTTTTACCTGCTCAGGATCTTTTGGATAATTTGGTCTGGCTCCAGTTTCGAAGCCTAGAATGGGGAGTGCAAATTCCCAGCGAACTACGTAGCCGCCTAAGATATCAAGCAGAGGCATTACTTAGGGAAATTTATGGACAGGTCTGTCCCTATGCTACACTGCAGGAATATTTTCAAAGTTGGACTCTTCGTGGCGATTCACCAGAACTATACTATTATCTTGATGATAACGATACTTTCTTGCGCAAACTCCAGATTAGACGTTATAGTCCATCGCGCTTTGATACTTTTGGAATCAATAATCGTATCTGGTCTGGACGTGACCTAGAAAGCTATCGGGCCGATAGTAACGTGCGATGTCTGGTACACTATTATCAATATTGTGATGCGGTCCGTTGGAAGGGGCAAAAAAGCCGTTCCTACCAAGTGGAGGAGGATTATATCCAGTTGGTTCGTTCGGTCCAGGATTGTATGATGCAGAGGCTTATGGCACATGGGATATTTATTGAATGTAATCCATCCTCAAACTATTTAATTGGTACATTCCGACGGTACGATAAGCATCCAATTTTCCGCTTTAACGCCTATAATTTGAACATTTCTGGCGATAAACGGTCGGGTGGGGATATGCAGGTTTCTATTAACACAGACGACCAAAGTGTGTTTGATACCTCGCTGGAATATGAATATGCATTATTGTACTGTGGAATGAGTCAATACGTGGACAAGAATGGTGTTCGGCAAATTAGTAACGACGCAGCAGATCGTTATTTGGACCACGTGCGTTCTATGAGTGCTTCTATGGTATTTGCTAAGGCCGCGAAACAACTTCGTTACCGCTTTACTCCCTGAAGGAAATTTGAATTCTGCGAGGAGGGATGAATTAATGGAACAAGAAGGGAAAGAGGCTTTAGTGCACTTTCTTCGACGTTATACTGTTATTGACTTTCTAGGTTATCTTATTCCTGGTGCGATTGTTACACTCGTTTGGAACCAGCGTTTCAATGGCATGTTAAAGGCTCCCTTTACTGACTTTTTTGGTGAACAGGCTGTGTTACTGGGACTTTATTTTCTAGTATTATCCTATTTAGTAGGAACTGTTATTCATGAGCTCAGTAAGCCTATAGATTTATTGTTAAATAAGATTCTTTATACATCGAAGAGAGATCGAGAGCAGAGTGGCGCTACCTTGGACAACGTGAAAAAAATATTTGGCGTGTCGGCATTAAGTGAAAAAGAGAAAGCTGACCCAAAAAGCAAAAAGAGGGATACACAAGAACGCTTTCAGAAAATTTACCATTGGATGGCACCTCAGTTGGACAACACTAAAGTTCCTTTGTTTCACGCTTTTTCTACTTTAGGGAGAACTGGATCTGTTACTGTTTTATTAATCGCACTGTTATATTGGACTGATCCATCCCAAGCGGTTTTTCAATCTTGCTGTCCTTTTTGGGTACAAGTATCCTTGGTAATCGCGCTCGTGGTTTTAATGATTGTTCGGTGTTATAGGTTCAAAAAAACAAGTATAGGATATATCTATGATGCTTTTGATGCTATTTGTATGAAAAATAAGAATTAGTGTATGTTCTAAAGTATCTTTCCTATTTTAACCATAATGTCCTGGAAATTAACTTGAGCGTTGTAGCAAATAAGATCGCGCTGAACCTGAAAAGTGGATGAAGCAATCAATAGTTTCTAAATAGATTATATATTTAAATTTTAGAAGAAAGAACGGGCATAAAATATAGATCCTATCAAAATATAATCTCAAAAGTTATCCCAGATTTCTGTTTTAGAAATCTGGGATAATTTTTTGGATATGTTTAGTGGAAAAGGCGTCTAGAACGATAGTGTCAGGGAGAGTGTCCAGAATTTTGTATAATTTGATTTGAAGATACTGGAATGAATTTGCCCCGCAATAGGGATATCCTCAATCCCATCCATTACCTTCTTAGCAATCTTTTTCACCATGACGTTGGCTTTCTGTGTGGTTGTATTATCAAATCCTTTGAGTCAGTTGTGGCGTAGACATATGGTAAATAATTGTTACGCCAATTTTGTTTATAATCAGAAGGACTTTATAGCTCATCTACAAATAGTTCGGTGAGTTTTATAAGTATGCCACCTTTTGTGATACCTGTTAACCGAAATATACGTGAGTCTATTTTGATATATCATAGTAAAATTATTTAAATGTAACCTGAATTTTGGTTGCTCTTCAAAAAAAACAAGTCTTATATAATAAAAAGAATAAAACAGTGAGAAGATGAAAGACACCTAATTCTTTGTTATCAGATTCTACTATTCTCAAAATAATGATTTGCAGTTTTTGAGAATTATTTCTCCGTATGCAGATATCACAAGTTTATCTTTAGTTCAAAATGGAGCAATGATATCCCAAGCATACTTTATTCTTTATGTTGCATGAAGTTATTTATCATCGGGGCAACTACATAGGATTGATAGTCTTATGCTGTAAACAAAAGGAATAGCTGAGTAATTGAAAAACACACAATAATGATATCATAAAATGGAGGTTAATATGAGACGAAACGTAGCCATTGCAACAGTATTCCTGCTCATATCATTCACATTTTCTGCGTGTACCCCTGCAAACCATAACCCCCAAGCATCAGAAAGTTCCAGTGTATCAACAAAAATTCCGGATCATAGTAATACAAGCACCCCTGAATTTTTTAATGACATTGGGAAAACACTTAGTGAATTAAAAAAAGAGCATCCTGAAGGCGAATTTGTTGTAAGATTAGATGGATTCCCAGATAGCGCTGCTATATGTTTTGGGGAGCCGGAGGCGGAATATGTTTCCTACTTTTTTGAAACACAGAGTGGGGATGCTGAAAAGGCCATGAAGGAATGTGAAGACCAGCTAAAATGCGCTGGTTTTGTCACAACAGCGAACGTACTATTTCCAGATATGGAAGATAACATGTCCTTTGAAGATTTCTTCGCCTTAATAGGTGTGGATAATTATGAGTACTTAACAGGAGAAGAGGTGCTAAGCGGAGAAGGCTGGTTAATATTTACGTATAATGATATGGAAGTAATGGTGAATACAAACGAAATTAATGCTGATGGCGGATGGGATTTTACAGGAGCAGAAATCGTGAAGAGTAATGCTCCGGTTTCTATTGCAGACCGAGAAATATCAAATGCCAATCAAGATTTAGCTGATGCGGTTATGCTCAATTGAATTGTGTTATGAGAACACAATTATTGGTGCCATTTCTAACAGGCTGCCCGCTACCTATGTTGGTAGCGGGCAGCCTGTCGATATAGATAGCAGTGTTGTTCCTGTTTTCACAAATTATCTATATCTAGCAGATTCTCGGTAAGCATTAAATCACGCTTCGACTCTCAAATGGAATACGTCTCTCTCAAGCTATTAGTGTCTGAAATAGTACACGATAGTATCTAATACTCCCAGATAGTGAGCTGGAGGCAGAACAGAATCTTTTCTTCCGGTGAAAGCGCCTCAGCAATGTATACTTTAAAACTTCAATAAGGTAGAAATACTAACCGCCATCTCAGTGCACAGGTACTGAGATGGCGGCCTTTTTATGCGCCGTGAGATTTGATTGTTACCTGGCAAACATTACTTCAGATAATCGCCCAAGTACACAAAGGATACTCCGGATGCCGGGTAGGAGTAATTGGAAATCCAAGAATTCGGGGTCTTATCGGTCAAGGAATGGCCGGTATGGATAACGGTGGCAGTCTTATTTGCGGTATTTACAGAAACGACAACGCCGGTGTGACCGCTGGGAGTTCCGGTACAGCCCCAGGTCTTATAACCACCAGCCACGCTGAAAATGCCAGGAGCTTGGGGAGTGCTCGAAGTGGTAAGGCCATATTTATTCGCGAGGTTGGACACCAAAGCCTCGCCATTGCCAGTGGTGGACGTCAGAGTGGTATACGTATCAATATACCATCTTACGATGTCAACACACTGGAGCCCATACGCGCCGTCATAGTCCCCCACCTTCTGGAATTCCTTCTGAAGCTGGGTTGCATCAGTAGCCCCGCCGCTGCCAGAGCCGCCAGTGCTTACTTCGGTAAACTTCCACTGCTGTTCAGTGCCGCCGGTATAAGCTCTCCAGGAACACTTGGAGCTGTTTCCAGTTCCATCAGCGGTCAGATAGCGGTTAGAGTACTCAGACAGTCTGATGGTGTAGACGTTGGCTTTGTTCGCGACCTTGGTAAGAATCACGTAGCCGTCAATGTTGCCCGAAGCCTTGTACAGAGTACAGTTCCAGTTGGTGCCAGAACGATATGCATTCAAAGCATAGGCCTGGTTGGAAAAGTGCTTGATGTACTGTTTGCCAGTGGAGGTAAGGGAGTCAACAACCCAATTCTGGTCATTGCTGCCGGAGGTCGCGTAGATGTTGACCTGCGTACCATTGGTGATACTTGCGCTGCTCGCAATATTGAGGGAACGGGAAGGTGCGGACAGCGGACTGAGCGTATAAGTTGCCATACTTGAAAGTCTCCTTCTAAAATATATTTCTTAAGCAAATGACCAATTGGATATAACGACGCCAACTGGATATCCGACCAATTGGAACCGGGTAATTTGCTTTGGATATCAATTAAAGAGAGACAAGAGGACAAAAATGTAAACCCCCGTATCTCTCTTTTTTGAAATTATGACTTCTTAGAAGGTTTTTTCTCTTTCAATTGAAGCAAAGTATTTTTGTGCTGTATAGGTAACTCAAAACCTTTTTATATGAAACCACAAGATCTTAAAATTACATGTTCTATAGATTAAAGTGCAACTGTTTAAGCGGACAGAAATGTGATATCCTAGAACTGTATTTAGGACAGATTTTGTAGGTCAGATTTTCACCCGGAGGGGCCAGTGCGCCTTCTGGAGACTTGCCCAAGCCTAAATACCGAATCTACCACGAACAAAAACCGCAGTTACCCCGGCCCGGGGTGGCTGCGGCTTTTTTGTGCAAAAAAGAAAGGAGATACCACATGAATGAATGCAAGCAAACTGATGAAGGTCACTTACTTCGACCCCAAAAGCGACATCCGCCTGCTCTGCTATGCGGATACCGTGGTGTGGGATACCAAGCCCGCGCCGACCCTCATCGCCCTGCGATTCGGCGGGTACCCCGAGCGTGTGCAGGGGCTGGCGGACGCCATCTATGGCGGAGCTACCATCGAAATCGAGGACGATAACGCAACCTATTCTCTCATGACACTGCCCAAACAGTACCGCCGTAAAGTCAGCCGGGACGGGGTATATGCCGAGGCCACCCTGATTGCCGAGGATGACGGGCAAAACGCCAGCCGTCCGTCCGGCAAGAAAGAGGACACAACGCAGGACGATGCCCCATCTGACGAGGAGTTTGAACAGGTCGAACAGGATCTCCCACCCCGCAATACTTATATCTTCTGCACGCCAGGAGAAGGTCAGGAGCTGTTTGACGCGGTGGACCAGAAAACCTCCGTTCCCATGATCCCCGAGTACCAGGACTATGTCCTGGCGGAGCTGAGGAAGCGAAACATTCTCCGTCCCCTGCAGGTCAAGTCCCTTTCGCGAAAGCTGGAAGCATGGCTGCTGCGCTGCGAGGAAAAGGACAAGAACATTGTTGCCGTCATGGAGGATGGTCTGAAAAGCGGTGAGATCTCAATCCCCGGGGCTGCGCAAGGACTCAATCCCCTGGACGAGATCAGCTCTGTGACCGAGTATCTGAATACCTTTGGTGTCACAGTGGCAGAGCGCATCAAAAAACTGTTTGTGCCGCTCTTTGACCCCTCAACGGAGTCACTGTCGCCTGAGGTGCTGGCCATCAACCAATACATTGAAAAGCACGCCGGATACTCACTTTATGACGCGCAGCTGGCAGTGGCTGAAGCCATCAAGCGGCAGTTGGAGCGGAGCAAAGTGGGATTGATCGTGGCTGAGTGCGGTGTCGGCAAGAGCAAGATCGGAGCAACCTCCATCGCCGCCGTGGCCGCGGGGCTTGCCTCCTATCAGCGGAGCGCTAAGCTGGCAAAGACCTTTAACCTGGTCTTGTGTCCCTCCCATGTCACGGACAAATGGGTCCGAGAACTGGAGGAAACCGTACCAAATTCCTTTGCCGCCGTTGTGCACACCCCCACAGAGCTGGATTCCCTGTATCAGATGTTCGAGCGGGGCTCAAAATCCTGCTATGCCATTCTCTCCAAGGAGAAGGCGCGGGATGGCTATATGCGTGCGCCTGCCGTGATCCATCGCAGGTGGAACCGGGAGGCACTTCCTATCGAGCGCACACCGCCGCTCCACGATGGTGCGGACATAAACGGGAATCCCAAAGACTCGGTATTCTGCTGTCCTGAATGTGGCGCGGTCGTGATGGCTTCCTACATGGAAGACGGCGTTCCCTATCGCATTCCGGCCAATTCCCGGTATTTCCAAAGAGAACACGCCGGGAACCACAAGTGCGCTGCCTGCGGTGCTTCCCTATGGTCTGCCTTGAATCCGGACGCCTGGCGCAGGCAAAAAAAGTGGGCAAAGATCGGAGACTATGGTTTTGTCTACCGGCCGCTGATCCATGAGCACGTCAAAAAGGCGGACAGCGAGGCGCTGCTGGAGAAGCTCCGTGAGCTGAGCGACCAGCCGGACGCGGTCTTTCCCGCCCGAGGAGCCTATCGCGCTTATGCCCTGAGTTCTTATATCAAGCGCAAGTACAAAGGCAGGATCTATGGCCTGATCGTGGATGAACTTCATGAATACGCCAATAAGTCCGGCCAGGGCGAGGCAATGGCGGAGCTCTATGGGACAGCGAAAAAGGTGGTCGGAATGACGGCTACGCTGATCAATGGGTACAGCTCGGGCATCTTCCACCTGCTCTATCGGATCGCACCGGCCCAAATGAAGAAGGACGACAAGCTCTATGAGAATCCCTCTCGGTTTGACGCTGAGTATGGTGTGATCCAGAACATCTATGTGCAGGAGGAGCCTGAGTACCACTCCAACCGACGAACGGTGGCTCATAGGAAAAACAGCCGGCTTCTACCGGGCGTTTCCCCGTTGGTCTACACCAGATTTCTGTTGGATAAGGCCGCCTTTCTTTCCCTGACTGACTTAGGAAAGGACCTGCCGGAGTACGAGGAGATCCCAATTCCGCTGAAAATGTCGGAACCGGTAAAGGAAGAGTACGATGAAATCGAACGAGAGCTCAAGTCAGTTCTGAAAGAGGACAGCAAAGCGGCCAGAAAGATCCTCTCAGCCTATCTGAATCTCCTGACGGCATATCCAGACCAGCCTTATGGGCATAAACCTGTTTATCACCCCAAGGACGGGACCCCGATCGTGGTACCGGAAGACACCGTAGAGCCCGGCGCCGTCCTCCCCAAAGACGAAGAGATCCTGGAAATCGTCGGGCGGAAAATTACAGCCGGAGAGAAGGTGCTCATTTATACCAACTGGACCCGGCTGGATACTCAGGCGAGGCTTTTGAAGCTGCTCACTGAGCGCGGATGGAGTACATCCATTCTGCCGGCCAAGGTCAAACCCGCCAAGCGGGAAAAATGGGTGGCCGACCGTCTGGCAGGCGGGCTTCAGGTCCTGATCGCCAATCCAACACTCGTGCAGACCGGTCTTGACTTGAATGCCTTTACCACCCTCATCTTCTATGACACTGGCTACAAGCTCTTCACATTGAGGCAGGCCAGCCGGCGAAGCTGGCGGATCAACCAGACGGCGCCGCGGGTAGAAGTCTATATGTTCTACTACCAAAACACCATGCAGCACAAGGCAATCAAGCTCATGGCCTCTAAGCTGGCCGTGGCGGGTATCATCGAAGGCTCTTTCTCCGAAGAAGGCCTTGCTGCCATGTCCGAGTGTGAGGACATGACGACCCTGATGGCCAAGGAGCTGATGCTGGGCATCAAGGACAGCGTGGAAGACGTTTCTGAGATGTTCAAGCGCATGGCAAATCTCAAACCTCAGACAGCCGCGTGGTCTATCTTTGCGGAGTCGCTGACTCCCGTGGATAACACGGTGCTGGAGGAAAAAACGGTCAATGAGCCATTGGTGGAATTCACCTTTGGAGAGCCAGCTCCGATCCAGAAGCAAAGCCCGTCCAGGACGAGCACTCCCCTCCCGTATCCCGTGACCGCGGCCAAGCCTGCTGCAAGGCACAAAACCCCAAAATCCAAGATCAGCGAGGACCAGATCCTGCTGTTCAAAATTGCATGAAGGAGGTATCCCTATGCTTGCACATGTCAAGCGCGATGAAATCCTTGCTTTGGCGTCTCAGACAGCCAGAGCGGCGCCCAAAGGGGCAGTGTCGGAGGCGATCCAGGGCATCCATATGGAGGCGGACAACCGCCGCTCCATGCTCACCCTGACCGCAACCAACTACGAAATCGTGATTCGGGCCTCTATGGGGGCCACAGTGGAACAACCGGGAAGTGTCGTCGTCGATCCGACGCTCTTTCCGGCCATTTTGTCCAAGCTGCCCACGGAGGATGTGGACCTGGAGGTTGAAAGAAACGGACGGCTCACGATCCGTTCCGGCCAGTCCTGCTTCCATCTGGATGTGTTCTCCGGTGATAAGTACCCCATGCCGGAACTGCCTTTCCCGGACGATACGCTTCCGGTCAGCGGCCTATGCTCGCTGGTCCGAAACACGGCTTTTGCCGCTGCGGAGGAGGGTTCGACCTCTCCTCAGATGAAATGCGTTCGCCTCCAGGTAGGTCCGGATGGATTGAAGGCATGTACCTCGAATGGCTTCTGCATTATGGAGGCAGATGGCGACAAGCAGTGTAAAGGTCAAATCGAACTGCTGCTGCCCACCCATTCCCTCAAGGTGCTGGCTTCAATCTCCAAAGACAGCGATGTCTACGAGATGGGGCTGGCAGGAAAAAGCCTGGTCTTCTGGAGCGGAACACTGCTGTTTTCTGCCCGGCTGGTTGAGGGGAGATTCCCGGATACCAACGGTGTATTCAAGCAGTTTCACAGCCAATTCTCCGCTCATCTGAATACCAGCGAGCTGAGAAATGCGATTTCGGTCGTGTCAGCAGTTGCGGAGAGCAACGGGAGAATCGAGATTGCCTTTGGCGAGCATGAGGTTATCCTCAGCGCTGAGAGTGCCTATGGAAAATCGTCTGCTCCGGTCAAGGCCCTGATGCCCAATGCCCCCATCACACCCTTTTACTACAACTACAAAAAACTGCTGGAGTATCTGCGTCTTGCACAGGAAGAGGTCACCCTGGAGTTTGACAAATCCGGACTTCTTGCGATCCGCTCTGGCTCCACCCGCTATTTACAGTCGCCCATGCGGCCGCCCGTCCATACGGCAAGCGCCCAAAAGGCGGCGTGAGAACGGAGGCGAATCACGCCTATATGAAAACCCCGACTGTTTGCCGCTATTGCGGCGGAAGAATTATCAAGTCTACCACCAGGGCGCTCTATCCTAAAGGAAGTGCGCCGATCTACCTGTGCGTCAACTGCAACGCCTATGTGGGCTGCTACCCGGATGGAACACCCATGGGCAAGGTGGCAAATACCGTTCTGCGCTTAAAGCGCCAGGAGACGCACCGCATCTTTGACCGATTTTGGCGTGAGCAGGGCTGGTCGCGCAGCGCGGCTTACCGATGGCTGGCGCAGAGCCTTCACCTGAAGGAGCAGGAGGCCCATATCGGCATGATGGAAATGGACGAATGTGAGCAGCTGATCCAGCTGTGCCGGAAACACAATAAGGAGGCGGCATAATGACAATTCCCTGTCCCAATGCAGAACCGTACTGCAAATGCATCAACTGGAAAGACGAGGACTTCGATGTTGAGGTCGATCATCTGATCCACAACTTCGAGTTTCTCCGCCTGGAAATGACGTACAGTGTCCTGGATGAAACCTCACCGATTCGGATGTGCGAGATCGGCAGGTGCCGCAAATGCGGAGGCAGGATCTGCATTGGCGCAACGGAGCCCCATGCTGAGCCGGTCAGTCAGCGTCTGGAATGGCTTTACTTTATTGCCTTTGAACGGCTACGGCAGCACGGTCTGTCTGAGCCTATGACACCCGAGGCCTTTCAGGCGCTGTTTCCCGCGCTGTTCCACGAAAACGATCAACCGTTTGTCCGGGAGTGGCTTGCAAGCCCCGAAACCCAGTCGTATGTGCGTTCGCTCCTGGGCGGCGGAAAGGAGGCGGCAAAGTGAAGCAGGAAATCAAATTTCCCGAGTACAGCTGCCGGTTCCATTGCCCTCATTTTCAAAGTGTCGGCCCGACGCTGAACGAGACGCACTACTGCATGAAAAAAGGGAAAAAGGGGAAGCGGTTTTTGAAAAAGGACCTCAAGCGCAAGCCACCGGAATGGTGTCCGCTTCGGCTTGATCCTCCGGTTTGCCGGATCTATGGCTTCAAGGACATCCTTGGAGAAAGCATGGAACGGGACAATCGCTTATCCACCGACCCTGATCAGGTGAGCTGGTACTTCCCTATGGGACATCGCTACCGTTTCCGCATGGAAGTTCCCCTGGGAAAGACTGCGGCACAATTTTATGCCGCGGTGAAAGAAGAAATGGTGGAAACTGTCCTGGGCGGAGTTCCGGTAAACAACGGAGAGCTGATCGAGATCGACGACGGCCTTTCTCCGGTCTTCTTCTATGTGTATAACGGCGCCACCGTTCTGCCGGCGAAGGTCTTTGGACTGAAACCGGACGGAAAGGAGGATGGACGTGACTGACCGCATGGAGGAGCGCCCGCCGCGAATGCGGCTCTATAAGATCCTGGATGGCGTAATTCCCAGCATGTATCGCACGCCCTGTAAAATCGCCATCTTTGCTGATGGGCAAAGAATCAAAGTGTTTGAAAAAGTCTGTTTCCGTGCCATGGTACTTGATTCGCCGCACCCGCAGACCTGGGCGCGGCAATATCCGCTGGAACGGTTCCAGACGCCGCAGAGACTTGAGAAGTATCTGCGGGAAAGCGGACTTCTAAAGGAGAATGACCATGAATGAACCTAACATCTGTATCTGTGACAACGGCCATGGCGTAGACCGTGATATGAGGACGGAGCATTACCAGAACAATTTTATCCCTACGGGCTGGGAACTGGTATATACCGCTTTGGACCACCGCGAAGTAGACCGCACTCTCTATTTGAATGGCATGTGCCTGCGGTGCGGAGGCAAGAATCTGAGAATTGGTAAATGTATCCCCAACAATTCCAGAGAGGAATTCCTGGAGTGCCTTTATCAGCAGGTGAGGCAGTATCGTCCCTATGACCAGCGCTTCGAGGACGGGACTTACCGCACAAAGCTGTCTATGCGCGCCCAATGGTACATGGAGCAGGATGACCTTACGCTGGGGGCCAGAAACGCCCAGTTCCTGAAACTGTTCCACCCGGAGGACCAAGCGATTGTTGAGGAGTGGCTTAACCGCTGCCATGCTGAGGAGCCCTACACCGCGCCCCGGCGGGACCGGAAAAGCACGCTCCTGTACGCCGTGCTGGACCGGGCCTGGGCCAACGGGGACCTCAAGGAGATCGAGCCTATCATATGTATGCTGGATGAATCCTCTTCCACAGAGGATCAGGCGGCGTGGTGCAAGGCGGTCGCTTTGGCACTGCTGGATATTGCCATGCGGGATCAGCGGCGCTTCGCTGTGGTTCACTTCGCCGGAGTCGGCCACTTCCAAACCGACCTCTTCCTACCGGGTCAATATACCCGAGAAGATGTTCTACGGTGTGCGGAGACGTTTCTCAATGGAAATACCGACTATGAGACGCCGCTGCGGGAGGCCCTGCGCCTTATGGAGCAAGAGGGCTTTGAAAATGCCGATATGGTGTTCGTTACGGATGGCGAATGCGCCTTACCGGACAGCTTTCTGGAAAATCTAAAGGAAGAACAGACGGCCAAGGGTTTCCAGATTACCGGTATACTGCTTGATCAGGGAAACACCGTGTTTGAGTTTAGTCTCCGGGAATTTTGTACCAATGTCTATCGTACCAGTCAGCTCTCCCACGATCAGATCGCGGAACAGCTGGTGGTGAGCCGAATTGCATAAAAGCTACAATGCTCAGTTACAAGGGTATGAGATTTTTGCTATAATCGTAGTTCAGAAAGAGGTGAATAGAATGGCGTCGTTACATCCTTATGAAGAAAAATACACCTGTGGCCGATCTCCAGTTAGATACTGCCACCAGTGTGATCTGGTCTGTCGGCCAAGTTTATAACGCGCTCCACATTCCGTTAGGTATCCTTGCGGATACGGGCCAGTAGAGTGCTATGCTGTCACTCACCTCGCCATCCGCGATTCTATTGGAGTGTTCCCGCTCGCAGCGAAGCAAGATAGCAAGATATGTGAAAGTCTCAAGACTTACTGTTTAACGTTTAAAAAGTTTCATAGGTTGCATTGGGCCACTTTGCAAGATTGAATTTTTATTCTAAGACGGGAGATAACAATTAAAAAGTGAGTGGAAGCCGTTTTATGACGGTTTTCACTCACTTTTTCTTTGAGCTGATTTGACAGAATTTATTTTGTGTTAGCGCTCGCTTGTGTAACGATTTCATAAAGTGGAATATGCCTAAAAACTCTTTAACTCTCACTATATAAGACCAAATGAATCTAAAGTGCAACAATATTTTTAGTGCATAATCACGATTTAATTAAGCATTTTTACAAGCGAAAGTTTACTATTTTCAATTATATATCTCCCTATTTCCATGACATATTTACAAGGAGGAAACACTATGAAAGAGTATGGCACAGAGATGTTATATAAACTATTGCAGATATTTTTCGGGCAAGCCGATAATTTAATGAAGGCACTGATTTTACTTGTTATTATTGACTATATAACGGGTGTTTGTGCCGCAATTCAGGAAAAACATTTGTCAAGCAGAATTGGAGCAGTTGGAATTATTAAAAAAGTATCTATTTTTTTGGTGATTTCTGTAAGTCATGTGGCCGATCAATATTTGATGGAACAAGAAGATGTACTTCGTACAATAACTGTAGTTTTTTATTTATCAAATGAAGGAATAAGCATTCTAGAAAATATTGAAAAGATGGGTGTCCCACTACCAGAAAGACTAGTAACATTTCTGTCTCACTTTAAGAAAGACTAAAAGTTCAAACTGAGTTTAGCAGTTTGGAGTTTTGAAGCTTTTTTAATGCACGCTTCTTGATCTGATTAATATTTTGTTTGGAACTAGAGAACTGGCGAGCGATTTCTGTCGAAGAGTATCCATAAATATATATTAATTTCAAAATTGATTTTTCCTTTTTTGTAAGAGATGAGCAAGAAGACAGTATGTCGTCGAATGTAGTGTAATTTAGGCTGTTGGTGTTCATGGAATATACTCGATTCCATTGGGATTCTGTCATCTCATCCCAAGATATTGTTGGAATATTGTTTTTAGAATTTTTCCGGATCAGTGCTATATATGAATTTTTCATGGATGTAGAAATATATTTGACAATGATGCCATCACAGTTATTTTTCAAAGATTGCAAAGGAATCGTATGTATTATTTCTATAAAGGCGAGGAGAAGTTCGTCAAAGGAGTCTTCTATATACAGTATACGGCTATAATGACGGAGCAACGGCATAAATTGGGTAATAATATCTTGCATGGAATCTTTGCAACCCTTTTGCGCACGCATCACTTTATCAACGAGCATTCTTTACACTCCCAATCATTTGAAATTGAGAGTTAAAGAAGAAATGGAAGAGAAAAAGTAAATGCTTAAATGTTATATATAGGAAAAAGGTTGCTCCAATGATGAGTTACAGGAAATGTTGCAGGTTAATATGGCTCCAAACATAAAAAGATCGAATACACCATAATACAGAGACTACTGTAATTGGAAAATGTAACATGATATTTTTTAAATAGACATTAAGATAATTGCTTGGATAGTACAGGTTTACTTTTATCAATAAAAACGTCCTTAGTAGATGAGTAAGAGATAGGCCTAAAGTACTCAATACTACAAAAGGAGTGTTAAAAATGGCAAGCTTTGAATTTCTTTCTCCATCCGGAAGCAATTTGACAAATGGGGTTATTGCTGCGACAAACTGTATGAAACTGAAGGTGACAAGGAATACCGCGCCCTGGATCTATTCTAATTATCCTGAAGCTATAGGTAGAGGTGGAAAAGGAAAAGCGATTGCTGACCCAGATGCTAAAGGTAACAAGTATTTCATTAATCAGCAAAAAGTGTCTGGAAGTGGTGAAGTTTTCTTTTCGCACACTAACTATACGGGTAAGACATTGAAGATTCGTGTTCATATTTTCAATCCTAATTCTTCAACTGTGACAGTAAAACGGACTAATATGGGCATGTCTAGTGGCTATAATAACGCGGCAGATACTGTAATTAATTATTTTAACAGCGCAACAAAGCAATTTACTCTTGCAAAAAATGGTTCTGCCTGGCTTACCGATGAATGTGCTGTACCAAATGGTCAGCCAGCATCTGGAATGATTCGATTTGAAAGCGATAAGGTTATTATTGTGACGGTCTATGCCTACCTTAACCTTAGTTCCGTTGATGGAACTGAGACTACATATCCATATGGTTTTGAATGGTGTGATGATAAAACCCAAGGATCCACCAAATATCCCCCTGTATATACTGGCTTAGGCAACGGTAATTTTATTACTTTTGCACATGGTACAATTAAAGTTTCTGATCTGCTCAAGAAACCCTATATTTATGCGTCTAACGGTGATAATTATTCTCATCCGAACGACAATGAAATTGTACCGATTAAATTGCTAGGTACTAACTTGACGGCAAGTCTTACTGCCGCTCACGATGACCTGAAAAATTTGGGGAATTGGTGTACACACAACTACAACACGATTACGTTCAAGAACGATACAACTTCTGCAAAAACAATTTATGGGTCTCTGTGCGGTAATAGCGCTGGAAATACTCAGGTTATCAATTACAAAGGCAAAATGCACAGCAAAGTTCTTCATGAAGAAACTTGGCGTTGGGCTAAGATTACATTGCAGGCAGGAGAAACTTATGCACTAGACTTTCAGCACATTATTGCATCTTATGGTGCGCCAGCAACTATCCATCAGTGGAAGGTATAAACTGGAGTGATACCTAACAGAGAAATAGACTATTAAAATATTCCGGGCTACAGCATTGCTGTAGCCCGGAATGTTTTAAACATATTATGAAATATTCAGAGAACCCCATCGGTCCGTCAAATCAAATACTTCATCACTGACCATGATCGCCCCGTCCCAGACGATCCCATGAACCACGGTTTCCTGTTCCTGACTTCCCTGCCAGATATGGACTGGGATCGAAAGGACGGGTACAGCAAAGAATGTCGTATATTCCTTTGAATAACTGAATCTTGCCAACTGATATGCGTCTGGATGTTGCTGCTTGAATGCGTTGCCTTCTTCTGTACTCATAGATGTAATGTCATAGAGGTCGTGCTTCTGGTTGGCAGACACTTCTAGGTACAGAGCGCCGCCCTCCAGTTCGCAGCGTTCCCATGGAAGCATTTGCACCGTCTCCAGGGACAGGAAATTTTCATTTCCTATGCTGATCTGCAGATCAGAGCCAAAGTCCTGCTGCCCTTTTGAACGCCAGGCCAGGGAACTGGTAAATTTGTTATTTAGACCATCCACAGTGTAATTCTGCTCATTCCATGTTAAAGTTCTCCCCGGCCGCAGAGATGTCACGGAAACGATGCGCTTTTCTTCATCCCAGTTCAAACGAAATCCAGCATTGGAGTATCCAATGGCGGCATTGATATTTTTCCCGAATTGGTTATCCAAATAGCTGCTGCACAGGCTGTCCAAACAGATCGCCATATGGCCGCCGATATTAAAGGCGGGGATCTGAAGTCCGTTTACCTCCACGGAGATATCTGTGGCATAAATGGAACCCACGATAGTTCCCGGGGCTTCTGTTTTCTCGGGTGCATAGGAGGGAAACTGTTCCGGAAGTGCCTGGGTCGTGACGCAGGCCTTGCCTGTGTCCCACTCATCTCCCGGACTCCATTCCACCAAAAAGCCATAATCTGCCAAATCCTGAAGGACAACTGCAGTTCGTCCCCCAATGTTATAGCTGGGGATTACCGCTCCATCCCATAGCGTAACAATATCAGTGGCATAGAGATGACCGATTTCTGTACCGGCGGGCGCCATCTCCTGGGCGTTTGAATGAATGGATACAGCGGTTAGGGAAATTGCGAGTGCACACGCAGGAATGCTTAATTTTTTTATATTCATTTTCCGTTGCCTCCTAACATTGATGACAATAAAACAGGCGCAAAATCCAAAGAAATTTTATGTGCATGTCTATATAAATATAAGACAACTATTGCTAGAGATGCAACGTTATTTACAGCAAATATTTTTCGATGATTTCATAAATAGGAAATTATCTGTGTTTATATATGTAATACCAGCAGCTAGATTTACTTCTTACTTGATCTATGCTCTTTATCTCTATGAACAGCAAAATCCCCGGACTATTTCGCTTGGACAACCGAAAAAGTCCGTCATGTCCCATTCGGGTTTCATTTGCAGTTCAATTTATAAAAAGGAGATTCGGGTATATGAACAAGTATTTTTTGCGAACAGTTAGCAGCACAGAAGGAAAAATTCGACTGGCTGTCGTCTACAACGGAGATTTTTCTGAAAATTCTCCTGTAAATGTTGAACTCTATAATGGGGATACCAATGAAAGCAGCGATATTATTTCTCAAGATAATACTGGTGTCCTTTTGAGTCCTCTTTGCGCAAACACCTCCTATACCTTAAAAATCAGCGAGAAAGAAAAGGTGCAGCACCTGTGCTTTACTACTAGCGAAGATGGTAAAACCATTCAGTTGGATTGTCCGTCTCCTGATGATATTACAGTAATGCTGAATGCGATTGCCCCCATGGCAGCTGCAGCAACTACATTCAGTACCTATAGTTCTGCGTCTGCAGCAAGTCCTGTGGGTGTCTATGCTAGCCTTTTCCAGGCTATTGACCGCGCACGTCAGGCGGGTACTGGCGCAGTAGTAAAGATCAATGGGACTTCCGAGGTCTACCGTCATGGACAGTCTGGCCGTTATTACAAATATCAGTTTACTGCCAGCTATGGATATACTACTTCTTTGACGGACGTGAATAACTGGCTGAATGGGTACCTGTATACATACGCCATCACCTCTTCCAACGCACGATTTTACGGTTGCAATTGGCTTACTGCCAAGGGGACACCGAATGAATGGGCCAAGGAGCCTAATAGTGGTGGATACTATTATCAGTTTGGGTTTGCTTGCACAGATAATAAAGCAACGAAAAAAGTGCTCCTGTCTCAATCCCGCCTGAAACCTTCTCAGAATAGCAATCAGCCTTTTAATGCCTATGTGTTTTTCAGCGTCCAGAATAGCTCTATCAGCCTTGATGCAGGAATCTATTCCGGAAGGGGAGATGGTAACTGGCGGATCTGTATATCTGGTGGCGGAAAGTTTGACGATGATGCGATTGTCTGTGGTTCTACGCAAAATAGTGCGGGCGAGTATGTTGCTGATGCGGATATTCAACTGACCGTATCCTATGTTACTGGGAAACTGACCGTGGTTGCAAAGAATCTATCTACTGGAAAATCCTACACTATGAGTCGTAGTGATAGCCGAATCAGCGGCACCCCTTGTTTCATTTCGGCTGTGTCGTATGTGCCGGATATTACTTCTGCCATGACAGCAGATTATCGGTGTGGTGGCTATTTCCGTAATGTCATCCAGACTGAATCCAAAGTATATTCCTCTAGTGGAACTGCATACGACTTCTATTCCAAGAGTAGTAAGACCCAGTATTCGCTCCGGTATAATACTGATTGCTGTGACTTGACAAGTGGGTCTGCTCGGGATGTAATTGATATTTTCTATGATCGTGCGTATCGTACCTGATCCGTAATATCACCGATCTAGTAATATAAGCATAAAAGTGAGTGTGGAGACGCTAGGTCTCCACACTCACTTTTCAATGTTGCAGTTGTTAGAGAATACTGTCTTAATATACAATAAAGTTTTATGAAGAAGGGACTATACAATGTTATATCATGAGTTACTAATAGAACTATATGAAGAAGCGTTCTTTGAGCTTCTCTTTTACGAATTGAGTTATCAGCAGGATGCATTACCTTTCTTAGAAATAGATTTAAAGACATATCTATCAACAGAAGAGCATCGCTTTAAGTAGAGATTGAAAGAAAAAACCACATAGAGTAACTTTTAAAAGAGCCTGTTGCATGATTGAGTTATCTGAGTCTTCTATAAAAACAGATTTCTATAGATGCAGGAGAAATCAGAATGAGAAAACGTTTATTATATTTGGATATCCTCAGATGCTTTGCAATCGTGTTGGTAATCATCCTCCATGCTATGGTACCCATTCTTGGAAATCAAACATTTTTTCAAACGCCGTCATGGTATTTTTGTATTTTCCAGAATTCGATTAACCGGATCGGCGTACCGCTTTTTTTGATGATTAGTGGTTACCTAATGTTAAGCAATTCGTCTACAGAGAGCATTTGGTTCTTCTATAAGAAAAATATACCAAAACTGATTATCCCACTTACAGCGTGGAATATAATTTACTACATCGCTGACTCATACCTAAAGAATGAAGAAATGGATCCATTCGTATTTCTTCAACAATTTTTAAATCAAGGATGCAGTTACCATCTGTGGTTCATATATACCTTAATCGGGATTTATTTGATGTGCCCGTTTCTGTACCGCATTGTGGTGCTTTGTACATCGAAAGAATTACTTATCCTAATTATAATTGTTCTTTTCCCAACTACCATTCGCCCTTTGATCAATACAATTCAACCAATTTATATTTATCTGTTTGATCCGCTTCTGGAAGGATATTTGGGTTATTTTTTGCTTGGATTCTGGTTAGGAAAGTCAGATTTGAGCAAAAATTCAAGAATTCTCATCTATCTGTTGGGGATTGTTGGATATATTGGGGGTGTAGTAGGAAATCTCGTTACATCTTCAAAAGAAGCAATCCCACTCCCGTTTAACGGAGGGTACTCACTCAATCACTATCTTACTGCAGCGGCTATCTTTGTTTTTGTCCGAGCTATATTCCGGCAGCATGGAAACTCAGGAAAACTTTGCAGTATGTTTTCAAACCTTTCTGACTTAGTCTTTGGTGTGTATTGGATTCATGTATTAGTATTAGAGAGTGTGACAAGTCTTCTTGAAGACAACATCTCTGTCCTTCAGTATATTATTCTTGTACCAGGATTAACGATCTTTATTTCATTTGGAATTGTATGGGGACTTAGTCGGATTTCTGTTTTTAAAAAGATTCTCTTTTAGAAAGGAGTTATGGTAGTTATGCGAAGATACCTTGCTCTAATGTGTTTGTTGACCCTTTGTCTTTCTTCTTGCAGTATTGAGAAATCATCACATCATACATCTGATTTGTTGGGGCCACATTCAACTGAGAATGCAACAACAGAAGAAAACTTTGTGCCCAAAGATTTCTATGATGCTGCACTCTATACAGGTCTTGATGTGGAATTGACATTTTGGAGCCAAAACTGCGATACCCCTTATGGGTTATGGGGACCCGCCGCTACGCTTCTGAATGAGAAACCAGAAATAACACGAGAGGCTGACACGGCACTTGAGGAGCCTGGAGTCTCTATTACTGGCCAATATGAAACAAAGTCTTGGGAAAATTTTGAGGTAAAAACCTTTATTGCTTGTGAAAGTGCTCATACAAGTGAAGGGTTTCAAACCGTTTATTCCCTTGTGACCCTAAGAAATGATATTTATACATACAGAGGGATTCATGTGGGAAATACGCTTGAAGATTTGTTAGTTGCTTATCCTGATATGGGATATGATTTGGACGGATGGTATCAGGAGTATCAAGATGCTGGTCTAAGTGGTCAACTTCGATATACGCCAGAAGAATACCGTGGTAGCCTCTCACCGGACCTTATCTTTTGGATTGAAAACGGCTTGGTCACAAAGATGGAACTGAAATATGAGCCGAAACGGTTTGAATTTTGAGTATTGCTAAGTCCTGTTCCAAAATGGAATCTTAAAAACTCAACAAAAAAGTGAGTGATAACCGTCAAAAAAGTCGGTATTCACTCACTTTTTAAATGCGTTAACTTTCTGCCTGGACTAGAAAACAGTATTTTGGAACAGACCCTTAATTATTTTTACATATAATTTCTCTGATGTAATTCTATACCACGTTGGTGCTAACTTCTAATATTCAGATGGCGTAGATGTGTGCTGTGTGCGGTAGACTAAAAAATATATTTATTTCTAATAATTTTAAAAGCAAACCACTAGAAGGACAAGACGGCTATGCGTACCTGCGGCTTCAACATCAAGACTACCACCGAGACTATCTGCTTGGTAGAGATAATGAGAGAACATTGAGAATTGATGCAAGATTAAAGTGGAAATCGAAGCAAATAAAATCATAATACTACTAAGCAAAAGCAAGCGAGACTAAGCAAGACTAAGCGAGACTAAGCGAGACTAAGCAAGACTGAGCGAAAGTAAGCGAGACTAGGCGGGGATAAAAAGAATAAAGATTCTTGTTGTAATATGAGCGGGAATATGATAGAATATGAAACGAAAGGAGGCACGGAAATGTCTGCATTGGATGGATTCAGAGCTTTTGATTTTTCAGAAGGGGTTCCATATGCGTCGTTTACGCAGAATGGCATTACCTTCAACAAGTCAGTTACACTCAAGTTGGGCGAACCAGAATACGCAAAATTTCTTATCAATTCAGACACAAAACAGGTTGCAGTCCAAGTGTGTAGTTCGGATGACAAAAATGCAACCGTGTTTTATCGTCCCAAAGCGTCTGGTGTGCTATCTGTAAGATGGAATGCGCGTGATTTGTTGAACACATTGGAGCGCGTAATGGGATGGAATCTCAAACAAAACGGCTACCGAGCTGACGGCGTATTGCTTCGAGAGGAGCGAGCCATTGTGTTTGACCTTTCCAACGCATCTATACTCACCTAATTGGTGTCTACCGGCAAAGCCGGATGGCATATAAAAAGGCCTTAGCTGAGCGGCAACTCAACCAAGGCCATGTTGAGAAAAGTTCAGACGGCTAAACCGCCCATATACTTTACTCTAGACACAATATAGTATATGGTCGTCTCTACTTTTTTCAAGAGGTTTCAGTGATTTGTCTACAACTCGTTTTTATCAAGTCGCTGAAAATCTTTTGGAAAGGAGGACGGGCGTTTGAATAACGATGTGAAGTTAGATCGAACTGGACAGGACGATTCATCAGTTACTTACGTTTACACGGCATATATCACGACTCGCAGTGGTAGACGAATTTATGCCAAGGCGTATGGACTGAATGCGTTCCGTATCCCTGTTCAGGCTAGCAAACAGTAATTAACCTTTGGGGAGAATGTTGGCGGTTTCGTTCTCCCTCATTATTATTGAAAGGAGACCGTTCAATGGCAGTCCACCATGGAGGCAAAGTAGGAAAAGCCGCAAAAACACTTGCAACCAAGTCATCTACTGGCAAGGCCAAAAGCAAGGCAGGAAAAACTCTTGCAGAGCATAAGGCAAAGGAGCATTAATAAAATGCCCACCCTTGATCTTTAAAAAATCAAGGGTGGGTATTTTTTTCTAGGATATAAAAAGTCTAATTTAATAAGTTGGTCTATAAAAAGTCGTTTTTTTAGACAAACGGTTTTTGCTAGAAGCAAAACGGCACGCCAGCCTGCCACTATTTTTCGATGACAAGGTGCTCTAAAATGCTGATTTTGCAACAGTGTTAGCGCCGGGCGCGCCCCCATTTGGTTAATCTCTCCCGACTCTAACAACAGTCCCTTATC
The DNA here is from genome assembly GCF_041925195.1 of Flintibacter porci. Classification (NCBI taxonomy): domain Bacteria; kingdom Bacillati; phylum Bacillota; class Clostridia; order Eubacteriales; genus Flintibacter; species Flintibacter porci. The sequence continues at coordinate 208,874 of NZ_JBHEVB010000003.1, read as the reverse complement.
AATTAGATTAAGGCTCTTTCAAACTGATCATTTCATTGACCTGGCGTACGCCGCCAAAACTCTTAGCAACTCCGTTTACCATAGCCCGCATAGAGGAGGATTCACCGCCGTCCAGCATAAGACCAACATAGTCGCTGCTACCGTTGTTGGAATCCGAGAAGCCAAAGTGGGATTTTAATGCATTTCGGAAGTCAACGATAGATTTGCTGCTGCTGGAAACTGCAATGACCAAATACAGCTCGTTTGTTCTGGTATTAGCGACCATGGCCGTTCTTTTAGTGCTCAGAGAAGTAGGAGTATAGTCAAAGTACCAGTTATCAGAAGTGGACCAGTTGCTGTTGCCAAAGTGCATATTGATGCCGCCCTGCATCCATACAGCTGTCGGAGTACCGAGACGACTCTGCGCTTCCGTTGCACGAATGACCTTATCTACCATCTTCAGTTTTCCGTTGTGGTAGGCCAGAGCGGCGTTGCCGACTTTCGAAGATCCACCAGATCCATTTGCATCGCCACTGCTATTCGGGCCTACCGATACTCCATTGTTCTGGGCAATGTTATAGAAGGTATAATCAGATCCAGCAGTTGTAAAGAATCCACCGTTGATCCCGTACCCATTGCTGTTTTTGATGGCAGTACGTCTGATATTAACCAAAACAATATTAGACGGTGCAGTCTTCATAATGTGCAGAGTCAAACCATTATAGGTTTTAGAAGAGTATTCAGACTTATAGGTGGGCGTCGAAACCGCGGTGATTTTCCACTTTTGATTCGTTGCCCCAGTGTACGCCTGCCAGGAAACATTGGCACTATTGGAATTCCCCTCAGCAGTCAAATACCGATTACTATGCTGAGAAAGACGAATCGTGTACACGTTGGCGGATACTTTGGAAAGAATCAACGTGCCGTCTGCGTTGCCGGCAGCCTTGTACAGAGTACAGTTCCAGTTGGTTCCAGAGCGATAAGCATTCAAAGCATACGCTTGATTGGAAAAGTGCTTAATGAACTGTTCACCTGTAGAGGTTAGAGAATCAATGACCCACTTTTGATCATTGCTCGCTGTTGCGGCATAGACATTGACATTGGTGCCATTGGCAATGGAACTGCTGCTGGCAATGTTTAGACAGCGTCCAGAGCCTTCGTGGGAAATGATGTTGTAAGTTGCCATAATTAGTCCTCCTAATGATTATTGTAAGCCGGTTTTAGAAGAAACCTATCCTGTTTTTTGCTTACAAATAAAAGAGAGGAAAACGACGGTTAAAAGTAAATGTTTGTTCGATGTAGTTAATAACTAAGTCAACAAGATATTCAAGTAAGTCCAGATTAATGAATAAAATGTAATGGAAAAAATTGTTGCGCTTTTCTTGTATAGATGTCTTCTAAAAAAAGGAGGATTTTATATGAGAAAGCGCATTTTGTACTTGGATTTTCTGCGTTGTCTAGCTATTTTTTTGGTTATTGTATTGCACAGCAATGCGCCAGTTTTAGTGAATGCAGCATTTTACCAGGTCCCATCCTGGTATTTATGTATGTTTCTAGACCCAATTAACCGGTCAGGGGTTCCACTTTTCTTTATGATCAGTGGGTATCTATTACTTAGCCGTGACAGTACAAAGGAAGTTGGTAAATTTTATAAACATAACATTCCCAAATTACTGATTCCGCTTATTGCATGGAATCTCATATATGTTTTGGCCCGTATCAGAATGTTTGATGATGAAATCAGCTTCAAAAGTTTTATTGAAGCATTATTAAATAAGGGAATCAGTTACCACATGTGGTTTATCTACGTTTTGTTGGCCATCTATATTTTCTGCCCCTTTTTAAAGTGCCTGATAGATGGATGTACTCAAGCGGAACTATTGATTCTGATCTGTATCATCCTGTTTCCGACAGCCATTCTTCCCCTTATCACACCTCATTTGCCAATACAGATTGGGCTGTTCAGTTTATTCAATTTGGGAGAACTTCAAGCACGAGTTGGTTATTTCCTGCTTGGGTACCTTATTGGAAATTGGGATCCGAAAAAAGGGGTACGATATAGTGTATACATGTTGGGCTTTTTTAGCTATGCTGTTTGCTTATATGGCAATCTCTCTACATCATCTAGTGAGGAAATCCAGCTTCCATTTGAAAGTGGAACTGCAATTTTTCAATATTTCATTGCTGCATCCGTTTACCTCTTTGTAAAGGCTTTGTTTTCCAAACGTGCGATGCATATAACCGTAGGACAAACTGTCCTTTCCTGGCTGTCAAAACGTGCGTATGGGGTTTATTGGATCCATGTGCTGGTATTAGATACTGTTACCGGAATCGTTGGAAGTTCCATGTCAATCCTACAATTTATTGGCTATCGCGTAGGCCTTACAACTGTTATTTCTCTTATATTCGCCGTAGCTGTTTCTTATATTCCGGTGATACGTCGAATTTTACAGTATTAGCTTCTCTATAATCAAATATGGGAAAACATCAAAGTTGAGGTTGCACTTTTGAAAGATTCCAGTCTTATAGAGTGAAATAACCAGTAAGCACTGGTAGAAGGGAATGAGTCCCATGCAGTTTTAATATGTAAATATTTTTGGTGAAAAGAATCATCTCATTCAAGTAAGTTAACCCTTGTTGAAAAATGTCAATACCCCAAAAATTAAAAAGTTTACAAGTGAGGTTATCTGTTATGAAAAGAAAGATCATAAGCCTACTTATCGCTTGTACTTGTATTCTCGGCCTAGTAGGACCTGCAAGTGCCGCAAGTATCGCTTCCTACGGGAAAAGTGTTATTATGCCGCGTGATACTCTATTCAGCGATTTGCTTTCTTCTGGAAGTCAGACAGCTACGTCAAGTGTTTTTACAACTGAGCCTGGCGAAGGCGGCAAGTTGCGTATTTGGTATCGAAATGACAAAGACACTCAGGCAAAAGTGCTTATTTTCCTGGAAGGAGAAACGTCTGAGATTGCTAGTTTCTCTGTCGCTGGTAATACTGGGGATGCTATTGAAATTCCGTGTAGCAATAAGACTGCAACATCCTACTACTGTAAAGTCCAAAACAATATGGGGACAGGCAGCCAAGGTGGCGTTATGGGGTATTTAGCTGTAGTACAGTTTTTTGAATAATTCTATTCCAGATAATTCGTCAATGGAGTATCTAGCAGTTACGGGGTAATCTAGAGCCATACCACAATTGGGGGTGGTTTCTGAGTAACGTACCTAAGCTGGATCTAACAGACAGTAGTATCAACAACCTCCTTATCCTACTTTATCGTTTATGGCGTTAAAAAATATACGTCTACATCTAGGATTAGTTACGTCCATAAACATGATGGAAAATAGAGCGGCGGTACTGACACCAGTACCGCCGCTTTTATGATTTAATAGTAGACTACGGTGGAGTATATTGTCTGGCTTTCAACAAATTTTCCGCCATTATATACGTCTGCTGATATCTTCAGCCGGTAGTCGTAGCCACTTGTGACACGGAAACTCTCGTTAAATTGATTCAGTTGTCCACTAGAAGTCCATTCTTTCAGAGTTTTCCAACTGCCTCCCGATTTCTGCTGCAATTCCAAGGTCGCATCACAGCTGTAAGTTGAACGCGTATTAGCGTATGCGGTACATGAGGCATCGCCGATACTGTTGATTTTTAAAATAGCCGAAAGTTTAGTCAAAGCAATATACCGCAGGTCTCCACTATGTTGACTAGTTTTATAGTATGCGGCTTCAGCCGAATTAAGTGTCTCATTCTCTGCAGCCAATACCGGTGTACTACAAAACAGAGACGCGCTGCACACAGTCAAGACAATTGCCCTAACAATATTTTCTGTTACACGTTGTTTCATAATCAAGTTCCTCCTTTGTTATTCGAGCTTTTGCTCGTACAAGGAGACTCCATTAGAAACTATTTGCAACCAAAATTTATATGCCGCCGATCCAATGGACGCCATCCGCCAGCCGGATCATTTCATCTTCGGTCAGATTAGTTGCGCTGATATCTAACATCACCCCAGAATCTTGATCAATCCAATATATTATTAAATCGCTCCAAATATTAGTTGCCCCATATTGATGATATACCTTCTCCACCTTATCTTCATTTGCGATATACAGAGAAGCCGGATGACCTTGTACCTCGATATCTCGTTTTGTACAGTCCTCTGTATCAAAGCTAACTACAAGCCCAGCACTATACGGAGTAACACTGACTACAATCATTCCATCCTGTGGGCTGAGATAGGAGACATAGCCACTAGAACTATCTTCATCAAAATTTCCACTATCCAGTTCAAATCCTTCCGGAATCCACTCCAAGGCAATATTATAGTGATATTCCAGGCCAGAATTTGTTTCGGCAGAAGTGTCCGTGGGCCCAGAGTAAGTGTCTTCAACTGTAATCTGAGTGTGGTCATCCATAACCTCAATGAGCACATTCAGCGTTGCTACCCGCACATCCTCTGACAGGGCAAACGCTGCGGTAAATAACTGTCCACTCAAGGCGGCGACTACCGCAGCTTTTGTCAGCCAACGGGAGACCGTCCGGCGCGCAGTTCTATGTCTTTTTTTTGCAAAGGCAGCCCGAATCGTCTTTTCACAGCGCTTACGTACCGCTTCCGGCACCTCAGCGTTGGGATCCTTTTTCAGTTCTTCATTGAGACGAAGGGCTTTTTCACCCTCCGCCTCTGCCACACCTTCCATCAGGAGCGCAAACAAAGCATCTTCATATTGTTCCATCAAGCGTTCATGGTCAGTCATGCTTGTTTTCCTCCTTTCGAATCAAAGCTAGTGCCTTTCGCCTGGCTCGAGTTAGTTTCATCCGTACACTGGAAGTTTGACACCCTAAGAGCTGACTTAATCTATTATTATCATATCCTAAAATGTATTTCCCTTCAAGGAGTATTCTGGTCTCTTTGTCCAAGGTTGGCCAAATCTTCTTAAACAACTCTATTTCCTCTTGCAGAATCAATTTGTCATCAATTGATGGTTCTCCCAGTGACTCTTGTGTTGTAAGTTCGGTCAGATCTACTATGCGGTCATTTTCACCCTGCTGTATTTTTAAGTAGTTGATAGCAGTATTACGTACTGTCGACACAATATATCTAGCAAGCACAGGTCGTTTGAATTGTCGGAGTAGATTTGTTTTTTCAATTAGTTTTCTCAAACATTCCTGAACAATTTCTTCCTGTACTAGCTGATCGGCTATATATTTTTGTGCGGTGAAAAACATTAAGCGGTGGTATTCCTGGTATAACCATAGGGCAAATTCCTCCTCTGTGCTGCGTTGAGAAGCATTGCCTTCTATCTCTTCTTTTATATGCATGATATCAACTCCCATAGCATACCTTTACGTTTATAAGACTGATATTGTCGAATCCTGCAACGACAAGGTGTAAAGCAATCATGTTTGCAACATCAAAAAAATTGGCCAATTATTTAGGGAACCTCTGAATAATAGCCTTTGTCCTGTTCCTACTCAATGTATTAGCCGCTATTTGCACTTGGCTAAGGTAATTTAAGCGAAAAATAGCCATTATTTCTCTGCTTTTCTGCTCCTTTTCCTGAAAAAGGGCAGACTGCCCCTGTATCAGGTTGCGGAGAGTTTTCGCCCGGCCATGGCAAGTGCATACAAATTGGCACAAGCGAACATAGCGTACAGTCGGTTCTCGTTTTTCTTCAGACCACGATACACAGTTTTCTTGTAGCCGAACTGACACTTGATGATCCGGAATGCGTGCTCTACTTTGCAGCGCACTGCGGATTTGCGGTTTTCAATATAACGCTCCCAGTCAATCGCGTTGTCACTGACCCGGGGAAGACTGCTGGGGCGGCGGTTAATACGGAAATCAATTTTTGAAAAATGCTCGTTGCTTGCGATTTCGGGGCGCTTCTGCACTCCAAGATATCCAGAATCCCCATAGACTACCCCGTCATCTTCCCGGAGTAAGTTCGCTGTCTGGGCAATGTCATGCTCGTTTGCCGCTGTGACGGTCATTGTGTGAACCAGACCGCTGCCTGCGTCTACGCCGATGTGGCATTTCATTCCAAATTTCCATTCATTGCCCTTTTTTGTCTGGTGCATTTCCGGATCCCGGGCTTTCTCCGCATTCTTGGTAGAGCTGGGAGCATTGATGATGGTGGCGTCTACAATGGTGCCGCCCTTCATCATGTGTCCGGTTTGTACCATGACGCGGTTGATTGCATCGAAAAACAGTTTGTTCAGGCCGTTTGCCTCCAAAAGATGACGGAATTTGCACAGCGTTGTTTCATCCGGAACCGCTTCCGTCATGAAGTTAATGCCTGCAAATTTTCGCATGGCGTAGCTGTCGTAGATGGCGTCCTCGGTAGCCGGATCGGACAGGTTGAACCAGATCTGCAGCAGATACATCCGCAGCATTTTCTCAATGCCCATGGGCGGACGGCCACGTTTTCCCTTAGGGTAGTAGGGTTCGATAACACCAACCCACTCGTCCCAGGGAATGATCTCGTCCATGATTTCCAGAAACTCCTCCCGCTTCGTTTTCTTCTTGCGGAAGCTGTATTCGATATCCGTAAATGTTTCCTGTCTTTTCATCGTCATACACCACCATTGATTTGATAGTCTTATTATCCCACATCCGGAGCCTTTATGGTAGTGCGGATTAAATCAGAGGTTCCTTAGATAAACTAAAATTATAACACAAAATAAAAACGAAACAATTCTTTTTCTTAAGATTCGGTTTGAGAAAATATAGAAAATATATAATAATATCATTCTGAACTTTAGGAGGATTTTACGTGGCGCAACTGGGAGATATCCTGGCGGAACTGCGTCAGGAACAGGGATTAACGCAAAAGGAGTTATAGAAGGTCACACCGTTGTTATGCTGGGTCGAGAGCTGGACGTTTGTGAGCATGAGTCCCGGCGCCAGGCGGGCATCGGCGCCGCGGGTATAGGCCTGGAAAAGCTGCCCGACACTGTCTCGCACCTGAACGCTGGTACGGCTGTTGCCGCTCATGGTAGGCTTGAGGACCGCACCTGTCACCAGATAGCAACCGGCAGGAATCCCGGTCTGAACCTGGTGATTCGGCAGCTGATTGCCGACGCCTTGGGGCTTCGGCGCTTCAGGAGCCGGCTGGACAGGAGCCTGGCCGGGAGCTCCGCCACCGGGAGCCTGACCCTGCGGGTTCTGGCCCTGGGGCGCCTGAGCCTGCCACTGGGGCGGCTGGCCCTGTCCCTGAGCAGTCTGAGGACTCAGCGGTGTTCCTGCACGGTACATCTTGCGTTGTTGGAAGGTCTGTACCCACTTTTCGTGAGCGGCATCCAGCTTGGAACGCTCAGTATCCCGGATGACGTAGCCCTTGCCGCGCTGCTCAATACCGACCCAGAGCGGCGGGGTCATTCCGTACAGGTACCGGCCAATGCCCCACTCCACTGCAGCTCGCTTCATGGAGTCGGATAGGCCGCCTTTTACGCATTCAATATCCGTGTCATCTGATCCGTCCCATTTGGTGAGCCAGTCTTTCAGCTCGGGAAGATAGATGGAGATGCCGCAAAGCTGTGCCTTTTCCCCCTTCCAGGGGACAAAATCGTTGTGCCAGCCATCGATGCCGACGGTGTCGTCCAGCCGTGTCTGAATGGCTCGGTTGGTCACATAGGGGACCGCCAAGCCATTGGTTTTCTCGTGATTGGTCGCGGAGACCCGCCATTCGATGTCTGCATTTTGGAAGGGGGCAGAAAGTGCCTCTTGCAGTTCACGTGCTGATTTTTGCCACATAAAAAACGCTCCTTTTTGTCAGTAGTTGATGGATGTACGAAGTGTGCATCTTTCCTCACGCGGCGTTAATAAAGTCGCGCAGCGTCTTCCCGTTGGGAATCAAGATGTCCGAGTAGTAATAGGCCGGGTCCTTATCCTTCAGGTGTTCCATGAGTTCCCGATAGCCCAGGCCCAGCTTGTTGTTGGACTCGCTGTATGAGTGCATATTGTTGAGGATGCTGAGCAGAAAGGCGGGAAGATTATAGGCCTTATGCTGCTTTTTATAGATGGGCAACGCGTTGGCCCCCACACACAGCGATCCATTGCTGCGGGTTACATTGGAGAACGGATAGTAATACATGATGGTCTCCGGGGTGGGTGTTTCGTCTGCGGCTACGCCAATCCGGCACTGGGAGATCTTCCCCTCATTGCTTATGGCAAAGCCAAATACCAGACGCGGAATGGGAAAACGGGGGTAGGGCGTGTCGTAAACAGATACATCGGCGTACAGCTTCGGATGCCAGAGAACAATGCGCTTTTCTTCCGCACTCTGATAGACCGACAGGGTGTTCAGCGGCAAAAAACCGCTGGCATATCCCGGCTCTGAGACCATGACACTCTGTTTGAAGGACTGGAGCAGCGCCTCCACCGTAATGTTTTTCCGGGAGAAAATGCCGTTCTCATTCTCCTCCACGGTGATTTTGCCCTGTTTGGGCGAGATTCGGATGATAAACTCACTATCGTCCATCATTATGCGGCCTCCTTTTGTTCATCAGAGGGAGTGAGCGGCAGCGGAATCACCTTATCCGCCGGCTGAGCCAGCTTTTCCTCTAATTGGCTGATTTCATATGCGCAGGCATCGAGGATCGCGCAAAGAGCCTCGGGGATTCTCTCATAAGAGTCGAACTCCTCAAAAAGAAAAAGCACAAGTTTTGGGCCTTTCCGGTCTTTCGTCCCGTCGATCCAGAGATAGTCGTAGCAATAGTTTGGAAACTGCATGGCGACATGGACGGCGTTTTCCATCTGCCGGACAAAGTTGTTTTCGATCCGCGAGATCCCGTACTTGGCTTCATACTCCCGACACAGCTGGTCGAACCGGTTCAGCAGAGGATCGCGCAGCACAAACGTATCTCGGTCCTCTTCATACTCCGTGTGGGACACCTTTTTACCTTCGTGGTGGTAGATTCGGGTATCCTGAAAAACACATTCACAGGCACACTGTTCCACAAGGCACTGGCTGTCCCAGCTCAGATCTGTGTCCGAACCGATATAATCGAACAGGAGGTCCAGCTTCCCATGGTCGTAGAGCAGTTTGGCAATGCTGAGGATCGACACGCTGGCCCTCAGAATGTCTTCATTGATGTTCATAGTATCTTCTCCTTATAGGAACGCTCGTGTTTTGATACTGGATGGAGGAATCTCTCTGAGGCGTCTGTTGAGAGAGCAAATGGGATACTGAAGCCGCTCCCACCAATCGAAATAGTCGATCAGGATAAGAAGGTCCTCTTCATCGAACTGTTCAAAGTCGATTTCGCCCAATGCAACACTTTCCTCACGCTCCAGCCTGGGGAGAATGGTATTCATCAAGTAAGGGTTCAGCTCCTGCTCATATTGGGGCTCCTGCTCTTTGAGTTGCCTGAGTTCATGATGCAGGACATCAAGATCCAGCCGCATGTTCATGCTGGGACCCCCTTCAACTGAAGTTCAGCCACGCAAAGGGCGTATGCGCCCAAGCCGGAGAGGAGCCGCTGCTCCTGCTGTTCGCTGATATAGTTGGTGTCGTAGCCCAGGTAGTAAAGCCCGGCCGCAGCGGTAATGTCATTGGAAAAAAACCGCCTGGCCACCTCAATGTGTTCCTGCAGCTTGGGATCGGAAGAACGGAACGCCGTTATGGTCAGTGTCGTTTCATCGTCTGGGTGAAACTGCCCAATCCGCGTTCCCATGGAGCGGATCGCCTGGTTTCGGGTCTCGATCTCCTTTTCCTGGAGCTTGCGGGCGTGCATATAGCACATCAGGAAGTGCTCAGATTCGGCACATCCCAAGGCCACGCCAAAGGGCAGTATGAACGGACCGCCATAGGGGGCTGCAGCAGGGTAGAAGCTGTCACAGTTCTTGCCCAGAAGCGGCTTGAGATGCTCCGCTGCCTGACTCCAGACTGCCTGTCGAACCGAAAGTGCTGTCCGTCTGTCCTGGGCCATTTTTTGTGCGGTCGGGCTCAGCGGCACGACCAGTGCAAAGTATTTGTTGTCATTCATGGTGATACCTCCTTATGTCAGTGACCGGAAACCGTTGGGGGTCAGGAGGTTGAAAACCATTCGATTGGAAATAGTCTCCCGTATCTCTGTGGAGATCAATCGTCCATTCGGTCCCCTGGTCTCATCGGTTGCAGTATGCTTTTCCTTGATGATCCGTCCCTTGATGATGTGCGGATAATCACACTCCATCAGGCCGTTGATCAAGCCGGAACCGCCGATTAAGCCAACCTGCCCGATTGATAAGGGCAGCGGTGGGCGTTTTACCTCACTGTCCAGCCGGCTTTTTGCGAACAGGCGGTCAAAGCTGGTGGATGCAGCAAGCTGCCGAGCCAGTTCCGCCTCGTTGAACACAGAGCCACGGAAAAGTTCGACCCGCTTGGAGACAGCCGGCAGCTCATAGCAAGCTGCGGGCAACTGGTCTGCGGTGGGCAGGGCCTCTGGATGCTCGGCGGAGGAATACAATGCTTCCGCTTCTTGTTCCGCGTCTACTCGCTGGCGGCGGACGCCTGTGACGACTACCTGCTTAAACTGTTTGAATTCACCGTCCAAAAAGCGGTGAATGCGAATCTGTTCAAAGTTGTCGCAGATAATGCGGCACAGATCTTCCGTCAGCCGATAATAGGGGACAATATAGGCCAGAAGGCCTCCCATCATCAGCAGCGGAATAGCATCGATCAAAAATCGCTTTTCGTCCCGGCTCCGTCCGCCATTTTCAGACAGGACAGACAGATAGGGCGGATTGAGAAAGACAGCGTGAAAAGCGCCCAGGCTGATGTTGGCGCCGAAAAAGCTTCCAAATCCGACACGATACAGCTGTTGTTGGGCCCTTTCCGCTCGCTGGTCGTCCAGTTCGATGCCGTAGCACCGGCTGTCTGTCCCCAGGGCAAGGCGAAGCAGGGCGTCTCCCGTCCCGCAGCATGGGTCCAGAAGATTCACAGTTGTTCCTGCAGGAAAATTGATGCTGCGGGCGATATAGCCTACATGGTCAAGATCCGTTGGATAGTGTCCCAAGCGAACGTTGTTCATGAGACGGCCGATGATCGACGCGTCCGTCGTTTTATAGGTTGGGAGCGCCTCGGCAAAATTCTTGAGCACTTGTGCCAGCTTGGAAGCGTCGGCATTCATCAATGAGATCTGCGACAGCTGTTCTGACAGATTTTGGGCCGCATCAGCCATCGGGTGCTCCAGCTCCAGCAGGTATGGCCTTGTCGCCCGGATCTCTCCCACCAGATAATTCCGTTGCTGCTCCAGCAGGCGGTAGATCTCAAACGCCGCCTCCTTCTTCTGCTCATTCAGAAGCTGAGCGATCTGAGTGCGGTAGACCTTGAATGATTCGGCCACCAGAGAGATGGTGTAGGAGTGGTCTCCCAGCTGTTCCAATGCGTAGAATCTCTTGGAACCAGGTTGAGCCTGCACACCATCTTCTTTGGGCAGTTCCATATGGTTCACCTCCATTTTTAAGAGAGGGGACTATGCTCACAACATAGTCCCCTCGTATTGTGCCTAAGCGGCACGATTGGTCTGGGCGTTCTGGATGCCCTTTGCAGTCTGCTCGCATCCATACCGGCCGACACAGCGTTCCAACCGGAAGACGCCGTTTTGGTCAATATGACCCTGTGCGTAGAGTTCCCGCACTCGTGTGACACCCATGGCGGTCACTTCCCGGCACTGCCGTATCACAATTTCCTTCATAGGTCACGCAGCTTTCGGCAGGAAGGTTTCTGGTTCATGCTCGGCCTGGGGTACTGCGGCAGGGGTCTCCCGTTGCGTGATGCGCAGGGTATAGCCGGACTCCCTCAAAAGCCGGTACATGGCTTTAAGCCGCTTGAACTCGAAGTCGTCTTCCAAATCAGCATCTGCCGTATTGGTATCTGCCTGAGCCTGCGCTCCAGCTTTCTCCTGGGGCGCCTGGGGAGCTTGTGCATCTTTGGTCTCCGGTTCCTTGATCTGGACGTATTCCGCGTCCATCGGAATCCGGTGTCTCAAAGACAGCCACAGGCGGCGAAAAAAGCCCGCGAGAAGTGTTCTGGCGATCCCGCGCTTTTTCTCCGGCAAAGTCACCACATCTTCCGCCTTGAGCGTATTGATGCTGTGCTTTGCCACCGTCAGCTTGGGAACCTCCACATATTCCGATTCCAGATAGCAGGAGACGGTTGCGGAGATAGAGAGCTTAACTTCGGCGGCGCACACACGCTCAGCGGTCAGGGTCTCGCCGATCAGCGCAGCGCACTCCACATCCATCGCCGCCACATTGCGGGCGGAAATGGTGCCGGCGTCAATGACGCCTTTGCCGGTGATGTTCCGGGCGTGGAGGGTGCCGTCCACCTGCAGAACGCCGTCATTGACAATATTCTGGCAGGCAAGGGTCTCATAATGTACGGTCTTCCCCTTGGGGATATACAGATTTTTCATAATACATGTTCCTTTCATTATGCTGCGTCCTTCAAGCGGACCGGCAGGACCATGGCAAGGTCACTTTCCCCGTCGGTCAGCACGAGCGGCGCATGTGGGCTGTTCATTTTCAGGGTGATGGTGTGTACTTTCTTTCCTTTGAATTGGCTGAGCCCTTCCAGTAGGTACCGGGGATTAAAGCCGCGAACCGGCACAGGAGGGAGGCCAATACTGGAGGAGTAGGTGCCCTCATCGGTCTTGAGAACAAGGGAGGCTCCATCAAAGCGGAGCGGACTCTGGGTGCGCTTGGAAACAAAGCCATAGAGATACTTGACCTCATTCCAGAGTTCATCCACCGAAGCAGAACACTCCATATCGAAGTGTGTTGGGATAGCCTTTTCAAGATCCAGGCCGTCATCGCCGGGAATCCTGGTAATGAGCCGAAGTGACCCTTTTCCAAAAGTTGCCCACTCCTCGCCAACCGAAATGGTGCAATCCTGGCCTTTGAACATCTGAAGCTCCGCCATTACCTCAGGTGGGATGAAAAATGGCTTTTCCACACAGATGGACGGGTCGGAACTCATTGCCATGCGGTAGCCATCCACGGCCAGGATCTTGTCACCGACAAATTCGATACAGCACCGGGCGGGACGTTTATCATCCGGGCTCACGGCATACCCGATCCGCTTGAATCGCTCCAAGAGCTTTTCAGCATCGACGGGATAATGCCGGTCCATCGGCTTTTCCGTAAATTCAGGAAAGTCCGAAATCCTCTGGGTGCTGCGTTCCATACTTCTCCCGCCCGCACTCAGGACAAGCGTCCCCGCAGGCTCGGGCTCGGTGTCAGTCGGAATGCAGGTGTACGTAAACTCCAGCTCGCCCGCAAAATACTTGCAGGCAGACATGATGCTCTGTGTTCCTGAGAACACAAATGAGAAGGAGTCCCCAACAGCCGGGACCATGGCCATGCACCACTGCTTCAAGTTGGTGCAGGTCAGCGTACAGCGCCCCTCCTCAAAGCTGACCTTAGCTTCCCCCAGTATGGGGAGCACCGGCCGCTTGGCGGCAAAGCGCAGCACATGGTTCAGCGCCTTACAGAACTGTGCGGCATCCACACGTGCGCGAAAGATGCTCATGCGGCATTCCTCCTTGCTTGTTTTTGGATTGAGCGGATGTTGACCGATTTTGTGGAGAATGTGGTCTGCTGTACCGTACTGCGCCCCATGACCAGAATGTTGTAGATCATGGTAACAACGGCGGTGGCCGCCATGAGATTGGCTACAATGGTCTGCGGAGCGGATACCGACGCTTCAGCACAGGAGACCTCCGCGGGGAAGAGATCTTCCGGCGAATTGACTTCCGGATAGAGCATTCCTACCGGCTGGTACATGGTTTTACCCGCCCTGCGGATTCCGCAGACGATCTGGCCTGTATACTCCCCATTTCCTGAGTCGATATAGACCAGCTCACGGGCTTTCTGGAATACATCATGGCAAAGCTTTCGAGACCGGTTGTTATCCACAGCGCCGATCAGGATCACCAGTTCCGACATGACCTTCCATTCTGACCGACCTGTTTTAGGATGCTTCACAGAGCAGCGATAGACCTCCCGCCTGATCAGCTCCTCCAACCGCTTGGCATCTTCGATAAAGGTGGGAATGTAGCATGTCTCCAGCCCAAAGGCATCAGAGTAACGCTCGGCAATCACTTTTGCCTTGTTTTCGCCCAGATCTGCTTGGGTGAAATTCTGTCGTATCAGATTCTTGGGCTCTACTTTGTCCCCATCACAGATGATAAATTTCACCGGACGGTCCAGTGCATACAGCAACCGGTAGAGGTGGGGCGCAATGTGGGCGCCGGTTCCACCGGCCCCCAGCATGATGACCTTAACTGGCCGTTGCCTGGAAAAGTTCATGCGGCCACCTCAAACATTTCTTTCGGGTCCGTATGGATCTGATTCAGCCACTCCGGAGGGAAGTTCCCCACCGGGAACGGCTCCAGAACTTCCTGAGGAGGGATCTCCCAAAAGTGTCCGCCGTTGCTGATGCGCACCGTGATCTCCGGGAAATAGCGATCCAGCCGCCCGACTACCATATAGACCCTGGTGGGCCGTTCGTCATGGTCGTCCGTTTTGGAGAACACCGCCGGCATCTGATTGTGGGAGTGCAGGTCGGCATAGTGGATATAGCGGTCGCTGTCCTGCAATGCCTCGTTATCCAACAATGCGTCAACAGACGCACGGCTGACTAGCTGCTTGGGAACATGGATGAAGTATTGCTGCTGGAGCTTATCCCAATAGATATGGACCAGGGCTTCTGCTGGCCGCCGGTCTTTTCCCCTGTGCATCATGGTCCGAAACAGGCTGAGCGCCTGCTCCATCAGCGTATAGGGAATTTTGGGCAGGGACGATTGGAAACCAGGGCGAATCTCATCCAACACCGTGATAGCGCCGGTAGAGGCAGCAGGCGTAATAAACTCGCCCGCATTGGTGGTGCGCCGCTCGTAGACCTTCCCATCCCGCCCAGGGATGAAGGAAATCGTTTTCTGAGAGGCTCTGGCATCCGACAGAGATAAAAAAGCACCCTTATAGCTGCTGGCCTCCCCTTTCTTCTGCATATGGATAACGGGTTTGACCACGCACTTCGGGTGCTTGTCTGCGGCTTTCTTCAAAGCATTTACGAAGTCCTTGGAAGCTTCAATCTCACGCTTGAACTGGCCAATTTTGGTTTTTCTGGGCTGGGTTACGGACTTCGTGATTTTCCCGTAAGAGACGGACCAGCTCAGGCTCTGAGCCTCGTCAAATTCCGGGAAATCATCCGCTTTCGCAAGGCGCAACTCCTCAAAGGTCTGCTCCAGATCCTCGATGGGCTCTTGGGTGCCGTTGTAGGAGAAAACGGGCAGCTGGGCAAAAATGGGCTCTGCCGCCTTCTGCGCATTCTTTTTTTCCTGGCGGTTGATGGCGGCCATTAGGGGATTCTCCTCGGGGTCTTCCTGGGTGGTGTCTGCCATCTCCTCCGCGTCCTCCTGGGAGGTGGGAGGTGTTTTGACCTGCTGCGCATCCTTGTCATGCACGGTATTGTTTTCGGTCTCGGTTTCGGTCTGCTGGGTCTGGCTGCTGCCGCTCATGAGCTCCAGGGCCGGGCCGGGGTTGGCGTCCTCTTTCGGGCCTGCCGCCTCGCCTTCTGCGAGCATGGCGGCAAAGGGATTTTCGCTGGCATCTCCGTCTGCTTGGGTGAGTCCGCTCAGATCAAAGAGCTTGTCGCCTCCTGTGCTGCTGCCGGATTCTGCGGGAAAGGTAAATAGGGTTTCATTCATTGTCGTTGGCTCCTTTCTTTTTTGCACAAAAAAAGCCGCAGCCACCCCGGGCCGGGGTAACTGCGGTTTTTGTGCGTGGTAGATTCGGTATTTAGGTTTGGGCAAGTCTCCAGAGGGCGCACTGGCCCCTCCGGGTGAAAATCTGACCTACAAAATCTGTCCTAAATACAGTTCTAGGATATCACATTTTTGTCATCTTAAACAGTTGCACTTTAATCTATAGAACATAAAGTTTTAAAATCTTGTGGTTTCGTTTAAAAAGGCTCCGAGTCACCTATACACTACAAAAAGCAGAGTTTCAGGCTAACTTGCATGGAACTCTGCTTTTTTGAATGGAGTGACTCGGCTCAATTAACAGGAAACTGCTCGGTCCTGAGAAGAATTGGGATAGATATATTAAAAGTATTTTCCTGTCCTGTGCGGTTTCCGTGCTGCATAGACAAAATACTTATGACTGTCGTCCCCGTCCACCTCCGCTGTTTGAAATTTTTGTGGATCAGAATTTCAGATGATGGAGGCTTGCCTTGTGAAAAGACAGTATTTCAGAAAAAAAGATCCAGCTGTGCAAGGAGATCGTGTGGAATGGATCAAAATGAGCCACTCGCAATTCTATCAGTTTATTACCTCTCCAGATGGTAGAGATAGATTTTTTATTCGTATGGGTGATATTGTCATTGAGGCGTCGAAGGAAGTTTATATAGGCTGGCGTAGAGAGCAGGAAAGAGTAAACTACCACGCCAAACAGGCGAGAAAAACGGGGATAACCATTGTGTCACTATATAGTAATGATATTGCGGTACAGGGAAATGGTGAGGATATTATTGCAGATACCAACGTTGATGTTGAAGAGGACGTAATACAGATAATGGAAGTAGATGCGCTCTATGCGGCAATCTCTCAGCTCGACCCTGTCAGTCGGTACATTGTTCATTCCTATTATTTAGCCAGTGAGCAAAAGTCTGAGCAGGAAATTGCAGAGGTGTTAGGTATATCGCAGCCTGCAGTAAATAAACGGAAAAATAAAGTACTAAAGAAATTGAAAAAGCTGGTTATAAAAGATAGAAAAAATCTGCAATAGTAATGTAGAGGGCACCTAGATTCAAACACGTAGGTGCATGAGCATCAAGTAAAAGCAAAGCAAAATAGAGTGTGGATTTGGCATATTGATTTTTAGAAAGATGAGGAACACTATGGAAAAATCGAAAATAAAGAAAAGGGTCATTGAGGAACTCAAAAATTATCGGCTACTGAAGAAGAAACGTGCGCTTCTCCGTTTTGAACAGGAGCACCCTGCTCGAGTATCAGACAGTGAAGTGATCGAATGTATGTCTCTGTCGCGACATGTGAGCGATAGTATTCAAACCACGGGATTCATTTCCGATAAAACATTGAGAATTGCAAGTCAATTCCGGGACGTAAAAGATCGGCTCAATCAAGAGGCATTTGCAGAGATCGTCCGAGAACTGAGCATAGTGGAACTTCAACTGTCACAATTGGAGTTTTACGTTGGGCAGTTGGAAAAAAATCAGGCAGAAGTAATTCAGAAATACTATTTTGAAGGAAAAACCTGGGCTGAATTGCAACAAGAGATGCACCTTTCATCACGTACATTGATCAAGCGTAGAGATGACGGATTAGATGGACTAGTATCAATCTATATGTATCTTGATCAAGTAAAAAAAGGAGACGAAGTGAAATAGAAAACGAGATATGAAGAAGATATGTCTTTGCAAAAGATGTTCGTGAAAGGATACAACTATGATAGATGAGTCGAAACTTTCTGCATTCCTTAAAAAATGTGAACTTCAATACCGTGCTGACCATTTGGATTGTGCAGAGACGTTGGAGTGGTTGGCACCATATTGTGGCACTGTGCAGGAAATTGCATCGTTTCTGCGAAGTTTAGGCTTCCATATTTCTCAGATTACAGATGAGGAACCGTGGCCAGGGGAGAGATATCAATGGGTTATAACGACCTCTGGTGTGATTGTTTATGCTGGAAGAGATGGCCTATTCACAAAAAAACTAAGATGCTAGAGTAATCAAGAGTTTTGGCCGGGTGAGAACTCCAAAGATTACCTCAATGTTTTTGCACACGGTATAAAAGAAGGTTAGCAATAATTGTGGGATTGTATGTAATATCTATTCCTGATATAATAATAACATAAGCAACTAGGGATCGCTGTTATTTAGCGGTCCCTAGTTGTTTTGGTTATTATATGCACGCCAGACACTAAAACGCATCGTTTAGGTTATGTAATGGTACGTATACTGTTTTTGTTGCTCCATGTTTTATCATGCCTATATTCATCAGTGCATAAACTGTGAGGGAGGCGATTTGTATGAAGGTACATACCGGTCCAGCGCAGATAAAAGAGTACACGAAACCAACGCTATCAATAATTGAAGATTCCAGAGCAAAAATAGAAGAATAGGAAAGATGGCCAGCAGAACTAAGTAGGTTAGTGTGCAGGTTTGTGGAACCACTTATTTGTACATGAAAAGGTTGTAATATAATGCTTTAAGCTCCGGAACCGGTCTACGACTCATTCTAACATGCGTAAATTATCTCATACTTCTAATTTTTTTATGAAAGGCAATCAGCTGTCTGCAATCTTTTGTCTCTATGTATGCTGACAATGAAACGATTGGCATGGTGATTTATATGAAGAAAACTGCTTTTGTTTTATCGGAACAGAGGCAAACAGAAGAGTCTAAGATTAGAACTGTACTCTATCAAGCAATTATTACCTGGCTCACAAAAGAACTATATAAATAACGCCTATGCTAAAACGGCATAGGCGTTTTAAATATTCTCTTGCCGGGTGACTGCTCTTATGCTACTCTTAAGAAGAGCAGTTACGCCTATTGGGGAGGTGTAACCTATTCTTTGCGCAATCTATACGCGGCTGAGCAAGGAGGATGAGGATAAGTACAGAACGGAATCTGAGAGCATTCAAAACCAAAAATCCATGTTGGTCAATTATGCAGTAGAACGAGGTTGGGACATCTATCATATCTACTGTGATGAGGACTTCTCTGGAGCTGATAGCCTGAGACCGGATTTCAATAAGATGCTTGAGGCAGCGAAAGAAAAGAAGTTCCAAATTTTACTTTGCAAGAGCCAATCCAGATTTACAAGAGACATGGAGTTGGTGGAAAAGTATATCCATGGTCTATTTCCAGTATGGGGTATTCGTTTCATTGCAGTGGTAGATAACGCCGATACAGAAGTGAAAGGCAATAAAAAGGCTAGACAGATCAATGGATTGGTCAACGAATGGTACTTAGAGGACTTATCTGAGAATATTCGCATGGTCTTTGACATGAAGCGCAGTCAGGGAAAATACATTGGGGGATTTCCAATCTATGGATATCAAAAGGATCCGATGGACCATAATCATCTAATTATTGAACCTGAGGCAGCACAAATTGTTCGACAGATTTTTCAATGGTCTATAGAGGGCCATGGAAAGCAGGAAATTGCCAAGAGATTGAATGATCTTGGGATTCCAAACCCTACCCGATATAAGCTAGAACACGGTTGGGCAAGCGGCCACCCAGTTTCAAACAATCATGGACTATGGAATAAGACAACGGTCTGGCGCATCCTTCATAATGAGATGTATACAGGGGTAATGGTCCAGGGGCGGAGGAAAAAAGTCAGTTATAAGTCCAAAGCATTTATTGACGTTCCCCAGGAACAGTGGTTTCGCGTGGAAGGGACACATGAGGCAATCATAAGCCAAGAACAATTCCAAGCGGTTCAGCGTGTTCTGCGGCTGCATTCTAAAACTGACGGTACCGGTACTTCGCACCTGCTATCTGGCCTAGTGAAATGTATGGACTGCGGTAGCACTATGAGTAAGACTACTAACTGTCAAAAAGGAAGACCCAGAGTGTCCTATCTGCGATGTAAGCTATACGCCGACAGCGGGAAGCAGAAACTATGTACCCGACACTCGATTCGCCTGGATAAGCTGATAGAAGTAGTATCGGAACGTATCCGGTATTATGTCCGAAATTACTATAGCTTAGAAGAAACCGATATTCCTAAGCCTGACAATACCCGAAATGAGATGCTGAAACAGGAAGAAAAGTCGCTGATATCCCAAGTGGAGAAGCGGAATCAAGCGATTAAAAGTATGTATCTGGATAAAATTTCTGGTATTCTGAGTGAAGAACAGTTTGTGGAGTTAAATCAAGCTTTTTTAAGTGAAAAAAGTCAGTTAGAACGGCGATTAGCTCAGATTAGGGAAGAACTGGAAGAGCGAGTAAAGCCGATAGATCAGATTTCCATCTTGGAGCGGGCCGAGGAACTCTTAAGATTAGACACAATTCCCCGAGAACTGGTGGTTGCACTCATTGAAAAGATTGAAGTTGGGGAACGGGATCCGGAAAGCGGCAAGCAAGAGGTTCGAATTACCTGGAAGTTTTAGGATTACGAAACCGGTTTTAGGGTATTGTAAATCCACGTTGTGTACTTTTGTTACTCACTCATGGGGAGCGGTGCCGTCGACGATCGCTACCCCCAGCCGGGGCAGGAGAATGGCGTCCAGGGAGTCGGGATCGCCGGAGCAGAGAGTGTACTCCACCGTCTCGCCCGCCTCCTCGGCCCGGCGGGCCACCTGGCGCATGAGGGTGGACTTGCCGCAGCCAGGGCCGCCTTTCAGGATGTAGAACCGATTGGCCCGCTCGGGGGGAAGCAGGTGGTCATAGAGGGAGTAGAAGCCGGAGGGGGAGTTGGCCCCCAGAAAATACTGGATGTGTTTTTCATCCGCCATAGAATCATCGCCGTCCTTTCCAAATCTGCCTCAGACTATGCTGGTTTGGCGGCATCGGTGAAAAAGAGGCAAGAAAAATCCCGGCCGGACAAACGTCCGGCCGGGATTTATATTTTTGGTTGGTGTATCAGGCGAGGAGAACGGGGATTTTCCTACCCGATTAACCTACGGGCGCAGAGGCGAAACGAAGTTTCGCACAAAGTTCTTTGCCAAGCTTTCTTTCAAGAAAGCGGGGTTAGCGGAGGATGGCACCCAAATCCTTCTCCAGGGCAGCCAGGATGCTCTTCACGTCTTCGTCAGCCTCTTCACTAGTGAGAGAACGGTCGTCGGCGCGGAGCACCAGGCTGAAGGCTACGGACTTCTTGCCCTCGTCCACGCCCTTGCCACGGTAGATGTCGAAGAGCTTGCAGTCCTTCAGCAGGCCCTTGGCGCCCTTGCGGATGCAGTCCTCCAGCGCGCCCACCGTGACAGCCTCGTCGCACACCACGGCGATATCACGGGTGACGGCGGGGAACTTGGGCAGGGGGACGTACTCGGGATCGGCGCCCTTGGCGGCCATCAGTTCCTTGAGCTCCAGCTCGGCGCAGTAGAACTGGGCGTCCACGCCGTAGTTCTGAGCCACCAGGGGATGGACCTGCCCCATCACGCCGATGCGGCGCTCACCCACATAGACATCCGCCACACGGCCGGGATGATAGGAGGGATTGGTCTCACTGGGCACCACAAAGCGGACATCAGAGGCCCGCAGGTCTTTCAGAATGGCCTCCACGCAGCCCTTCAGGGTGTAGAAGTCCATATCCTCGCCGTAGGCGCCCATGGACAGAATCTTGTTCTCCACGGCCAGGCCGTCCTCGCCGCCGGGCAGGTAGATGCGTCCCACCTCGTAGAGGCGCACGTTCTGGTTGCGGTAGTTGTAGTTCCGGGTCAGAATCTCCAGCATGGAGGGCAGGACGGTGGTACGCATGATGGAGGTGTCCTCACCCAGGGGGTTGAGGATCTTGAAGGACTCCCGGCGGGCATCGTCCGCGGCCCAGCGGATATTATCGTAGCAGGTGGGGGAGATGAAGGAGTAGGTGATGATCTCATCAAAGCCCATGGAGCGGCACACAGAGCCCAGCTGGCGCTCCAGCTTCTCCTCCTCGGAGAAGCCGCCCAGGGTGGTCTGGCCGCGCATGAGGGTGGTGGGGATGTTGTTGTAGCCGTGGAAACGGGCCACCTCTTCTGCCAGGTCAGCCATGCCGATGACGTCGCCGCGCCAGGAGGGCACGGTCACCTGATCGCCCTCCACCTGGAAGTCCAGCTTCTTGAGGATGGAGACCATCTCGTCCTCACCGATGTCGGTGCCCAGCAGGGCGTTGATCTTCTCGGGCTCCAGCTTGAGGACGCGGGGCTGGGGCACGTAGTTGAGAATATCGATGGTGCCGTCCAGCACCTCGCCGGCGCCCAGCATCTCCACTAGCTCGCAGGCGCGGTTGACGGCGGGCAGGGTGTTCAGGGGGTCCAGGCCCTTCTCAAACTTGGCGGAAGCCTCGGTACGCATGCCCAGAGCCAGAGCGCCCTTGCGGATGCAGGTGCCGTCGAAGCAGGCGGACTCGAAGACCACGTCCACGGTGTCGGAGACGATCTCGCTGTTCTCGCCGCCCATGATGCCCGCCAGGCCCACGGCCCGGGTCTCGTCGGCGATGACCAGGTGGTTGGCGGTGAGCTTGCGCACCTGGCCGTCCAGGGTGGTGAGCTCCTCGCCCTCCTCGGCCCGGCGCACGATGATCTTGCCGCCCTTCACATAGCGGTAGTCAAAGGCGTGCATGGGCTGGCCGTACTCCAGCATGACGTAGTTGGTGATGTCCACGATGTTGTTGATGGGACGCACGCCCATAGCGCGCAGCCGCTCCCGCATCCACTTGGGGGAGGGGGCGATCTTCACGTTGCGCACCATCCGGGCAGTGTAGCGCTGGCACAGGTCGGAAGCGGGGGTCTCCACGTCCAGCAGCTCCACCAGATTGCCGTCCGCGACGCCCTTGACCACGGGATCGTGGAGGGTGAGGGGGGCGTTGAAGGTGGCGGCGGCCTCACGGGCCAGACCGATCACGGAGAGACAGTCGGGGCGGTTGGGGGTGATCTCAAACTCCACCACGTGGTCATCCGCACCGATGACAGGCTT
Organism: Flintibacter porci; assembly: GCF_041925195.1. NCBI lineage: Bacteria > Bacillati > Bacillota > Clostridia > Eubacteriales > Flintibacter > Flintibacter porci. Next base: position 186,249 of record NZ_JBHEVB010000003.1, on the reverse strand, counting down.
CAGGTCATCGCCGGGCTTGCAGTCCTCGTTGAGGATAAAGATGCCGTCGGGGATGCAGTGGGGGAACTCGGCCTGCTGAGCGTGAAGGTCGGCCAGAGTGCAGATGGCATTGGCCTTGGTATTGTAGGCCACCAGGTCGCCCTCGTGGAGGTTGGGGCAGGCGGTGGAAGTAGTGCAGGAGCCGTCGCCGGTGTCCAGAGTCACCTCATAGGCGGAGTAGCCGGTGACAGCGATGGCGGCCACCTTGGCAGCTACCACAGGGCCGTAGATCTTGTGGCCGGGCTGAATGTCAGCGGGAATGGAGGGCTTCTCCTTGTCCAGAGGCTTGTAGTCGCCCAGAATGGCGGCGGGGGTGATGACGGCGTAGGGGAAGTCACGCTCGTCCAGGCCCAGCTCGCTGAGACCGCACAGCATGCCGTTGGACACCACGCCGCGCAGCTTGCCCTTCTCGATCTTCTTGCCGCCGGGGAGGGTGGACTTGTGCATGGCGACAGGCACCAGATCGCCCACATGGACGTTCCAGGCGCCGGTGACGATCTGGACAGGCTCCGCCTGGCCCACATCGATCTGGCAGACCCACATGTGGTCGCTGTTCTCGTGGCGGGCCATCTCCAGCACGCGGCCTACCAGCACGTTGGAAATCTCAGCGCCCAGATCGTAGGTGACCTCCACCTTGGAGCCGGACAGAGTCATGGCCTCAGCAAATTCCTTATCATTGGCCTCAACGGGGACGAACTCGCTGAGCCATTTACGCGATAAATTCATATATGAAAACTCCCTTGTTTTGTTTTGTGGAGGCGCATTCTATGCGCCTGCTGGCAGCAGATCGCAAACTCAGAACTGCTCCAGGAAGCGAACGTCATTTTCAAAAATCAGACGCAGGTCGGCGATCTTGAAGCGGCGCATGGCGGTACGCTCCAGGCCGATGCCGAAAGCCCAGCCGGAGTACTCGTTGGGGTCGATGCCGCTCATTTCCAGAACTCTGGGATGAATCATGCCCGCGCCCAGCAGCTCGATCCAGCCCTCGCCCTTACAGGTGGGGCAGCCCACGCCGCCGCACTTGTGGCACTGTACGTCCATCTCGCAGGAGGGCTCGGTGAAGGGGAAGTGGTGGGGACGGAAGCGGGTCTTGGTGCCCTCGCCGTAGAGCTTCTCTACCACGGTGTTCAGGGTGCCCTTCAGGTCGGCCATGGTGACGTTCTTGTCAATGACCATGCCCTCCACCTGGTGGAACATGGGGGAGTGGGTGGCGTCCACCTCGTCCTTACGGTAGACGCGGCCGGGGGCGATGATGCGGATGGGCAAGGGCATGGTGTCCATAGCCCGGACCTGCATGGGGGAGGTCTGGGAGCGGAGCATCACCCGGCTGTCCTCGTCAAAGTAGAAGGTGTCGGACCAGTCACGGGAGGGGTGGCCCTCCTCGGCGTTGAGGCGGTCGAAGTTGAGCTCGGCCAGCTCCACCTCGGGGCCGTCCAGCACGGTGAAGCCCATGCCGATGAAGATCTCCTTGATCTCATCCAGGGCGATATACATGGGGTGGCGGTGGCCCTCCTTCACGGCCTTGCCGGGAACGGTGACGTCCAGGGCCTCGGCCTTCAGACGGTCTTCCAAGGCCTTGGCTTCCAGCTCCTTGCCCTTGGCCTCCAGAGCCTGCTCCAGGGCGGCGCGGACCTCGTTGGCCAGCTGGCCCATGGCGGGGCGCTCCTCAGCGGAGAGCTTGCCCATCATCTTCAGCACCGCGGTGAGCTCGCCCTTCTTGCCCAGGTACTGGACGCGCAGGCTGTCCAGCTCGGCAGTGGACTGGGCGCCCTCAAAGGCGGCGAGTGCCTGGGCGCGAATGTTGGCTAACTGTTCTTTCATGGTTCATAACTCCTTTTTTGGATGAAATGGGGACGGCAAAGCGCCGTTCCACAGAGAAAACGATCTCAGGGCGTTCCGCCCAGATGGTGGGCCACCGATTCCTCCATGCTGATGGTGTACCGGGGCAGGTCGTACCGCCCGCCGGAGAGATTGGCCCGGCCATATTTGGTGGTCACCGTCATAGCAAAGCGCTTTTGGAGAAAGTCGCTGGACCATGGCTCCTTTTGGCCGTAGGGGTAGGCGAAGTAGAGAACCTTTGTGTTCAGATTCTTCTGGATCAGATCCACACTGGACTCCAGGTCGGGGAGCACTCGCTGGTCATAGGCCTCCCGGGTCTCGCCCGGCGCACGCCGGATGCCACGGGGCTGGTCATGGTGCAGGTCGTAGGTGTGGGAGCCAAACTCCACCAGACCCGACGCCTCCATCTCCCGGCACATGTCCCAGGTGAGAAATCCGGGCTCCCCCTGGTCCACCGATTTGGTAACCAGGGCGATGGCCGCCTTGTCTCCAAACTCCTTTAAAATGGGGAAGGCCAGGCGGTAGTTGCTCTCGTAGCCGTCATCGAAGGTAATGAGCACCGCCTTCCCTCTGGGAAGGTGGCCCTTTGCCAGCTCCCGGGGGAGCACGCAGGCATAGCCGTGGTCCTTCAGCCACTGCAGGTCCTGCCGAAACCGTCCCGCCGTCACCGTCCAGGTGTTATAGGGCTGACCGTCCTCCACCACATCGTGGTACATGAGGATGGGCAGGGCCTGACCGTTGCCGGAGAGGGCGCTGTCGCCGGTGCAGAAAACCAGGAGCAGCAGGGCCACTGCAGAACATGCAAACAGGGAACAGATCCGTCGCGTAAACATTGTGTGCCTCCGAAAAAGAAAACAAAAAAGCCTTTCATCCCAATCAATTGGGACGAAAGGCAACCCTTCCGCGGTACCACCCGCATTCGCGTCCTTGGACACGCACTTCATTTCCCGTAACGGCGGAACCACCGTCCCCCTCTCGGGGGCCGCTCCCGGGCGAACCAAGGGGAAGCTTCCCAGGCAGGCTTTCAGCCGGTGACCCGCCCTCTCTGACAGAAGAAAACACCCTATTTTCCCGTTCTTCGCATTTCGACTATGGACTTTTATATCACAAAAAAAGGGAAAAAGCAACCCCCTTTCCCGGAATAGGCGGTGGAAAAACAAAATCTTAAAAACCTATTTACAAGGTAGGTTTTTAGGGATATAATAGAAACCACTCCAAGGGAAACAGCACCCCGCGGTTGAAAAAAGCGGAAAAAGAGGGGATCGGTCCCTGGAATCAATAGACAAACCACCGGGAGAGTGGTAAAATAAAAAAACTGCCTGCTAAGGATCTCCCCCGGCGGGCAAACTGAATGTACAACACCGGCTGTGGGGCCGGAAGAGGATAACGGAGGGACAACCCCATGCTAGAGTTACAGCACATCAGCTATGACGTCGAGCAGGACGGCGACAACAAGGGCATCCTGCGGGATATCAATTTGACCATCAACGAGCGCTTTGTGGCCATCACCGGCCCCAACGGGGGCGGTAAGTCCACCATGGCCAAGATCATCGCCGGCATCTATAAGCCCACCGCCGGCCGCATCCTGCTGGACGGGGAGGACATCACCGACCTGGACATCACCCAGCGGGCCCAGAGAGGCATCAGCTTTGCCTTCCAGCAGCCGGTGCGCTTCAAGGGGCTAACGGTAAAGGATCTCATCACTCTGGCCAGCGGCAAGAACATCGGCGTGCCTGAGGCCTGCAACTACCTCTCCGAGGTGGGCCTGTGCGCCAAGGACTACATTGACCGTGAGGTGGACGGCTCTCTGTCCGGCGGCGAGCTCAAGCGCATTGAGATCGCCATGATCATGGCCCGTGGCACCAAGCTGTCCGTCTTTGACGAGCCGGAAGCGGGCATCGACCTGTGGTCCTTCTCCAACCTCATCCAGGTCTTTGAGCACCTGCATGAGAAGATCAACGGCTCCATTCTCATCATCTCCCACCAGGAGCGCATCCTGAATATCGCCGACCGCATCATTGTGCTGGCCGACGGCCAGGTGCGTTCCCAGGGCACCCGGGACGAGATCCTGCCCGAGCTGCTGGGGGCTGCCCCCGGCGTGTGCAGCGCCCTGAGCGACAAGGTGAAGTGAGCAAAGGCTGAGGAGGGACAAGTTATGGACGCAATTCAAAAGAGCCTGCTGGAGCAGGTAGCTGATCTGCATGAAGTGCCCGAAGGGGCCTACAATATCCGGGCCAACGGCCAGAAGGCCGCCCGAAACACCACCGCCAATATCGATATCGTCTCCAAAGAGGACAAGGACGGCATCGACATCATCATCAAGCCCGGCACCAAGAATGAGAGCGTGCACATCCCCGTGGTGCTCAGCCAGAGCGGTCTGCAGGAGACGGTGTACAACGACTTCTTCATCGGCGAGGACTGCGACGTCACCATCGTGGCCGGCTGCGGCATCCACAACTGCGGCGTGCAGAACTCCGAGCACTCCGGCATCCACACCTTCTACGTGGGCAAGAACGCCCGGGTGCGCTACGTGGAGCGCCACTACGGCGAGGGCGACGGCATGGGCGAGAACATCATGAACCCCACCACCGTGGTGGAGATGGACGAGGGCAGCTACATGGAGATGGAGACCACCCAGATCAAGGGTGTGGACTCCACCGTCCGCACCACCAAGGCCACTCTGGGTCCTCGCTCCACTCTGATCATCAAGGAGAAGGTAATGACCCACGGCAAGCAGCTGGCCAAGTCCGACTTTACCGTGGACCTGAACGGCGAGGACTGCCACACCAACGTCATTTCCCGCTCCGTGGCCCGGGAGGACTCCAAGCAGGTGTTCCTGGCTCGCATCAACGGCAACGCCAAGTGCCACGGCCACTCCGAGTGTGACGCCATCATCATGGACAACGGCGTGGTGGCCGCGATCCCCGAGGTGACTGCCAACTGTGTGGACGCCGAACTCATCCACGAGGCCGCTATCGGCAAGATCGCCGGCGAGCAGCTCATCAAGCTGATGACCCTGGGTCTCACCGAGAAGGAAGCCGAGGAGCAGATCGTCAACGGATTTTTGAAGTAAATATTTTGTGGGACGCCCTGGGCGTCCCACTTTTTTTATCCACAGAAACGTGGTACAATGTGCAAAAACGTCCCGGAAGAAAGGAGCGCGGCAGCATGGAGATTCTGGCCAGCACGGCACAGATGAAGGAACTGGACCGCATCGCCATTGAGGAGCGGGGCATTCCATCCCTGGAGCTGATGGAGAACGCCGCCCAGGCGGTGGCCCAGGCGGTGATGGATTTGGTGGGTCCGGCGAAAAATCCCAAAGGCGCGGATGGGCCCGCCTGCATCGGCTTTATGACCAAGACAGGAGAAGAACCCACTCTCGAGGAGCAGCGGGAGATGGAAGAGCTGCGCTCCATTGTGGAGTCCAAAAACACCGATCCTACCCAGCGCATCGGTATTTTCTGCGGACCGGGCAACAACGGAGGGGACGGCGTGGCCGCCGCCCGGATCTTGCTGGAGGCAGGCTACCGGGTTCGGGCCTTCCTGGTGGGAGACCGGGCAAAGATGACGCCGGACGAGCGGGCCATGGAGGAGAAGCTGAAGGATGCCGGGGGCGAGCTGGAATCCCTGGATCTCAATGACCAGCGCACCACCGTCTGGATGTCCACCTGCGACTGCTTTGTGGACGCCCTGTTCGGGGTGGGACTTCAGCGCCCTCTGGCGGGGGAATTTCTGACTCTGGTGCAGTGGCTCAACCGGATGCACACCCCGGTGGTCTCCTGCGACCTGCCCTCCGGAGTACACGGGGACACGGGAGAAATCTTGGGGGACGCGGTCCAGGCCAAGGTGACCGTCACCTTCACCTGCGTCAAGCCCGGTCTCTATCTGGATGCCGGCGCAGGCCGGGCTGGAAAGATTCGTGCCGTTGATATTGGCATCCCCTGGGAGCTGCTCAACCGTCAGATTTGGCGCGCTCCGGAGCAAAGCTGGAGCATGCCCGGCGACGTGTGCCGCAATCTGCCCAGCCGCCCGGTGGACGGACACAAGGGGGATTTTGGCAAGCTCTTTCTCCTGGCAGGGAGCGAGGGCTACACCGGAGCTCCTAACCTGGCCGCCCGGGCAGCCCTGCGCACGGGAGCGGGATTGGTCTTTTTGGGTGTGCCCCGGGAAATCTACCCCATCCTGGCTGTCAAGTGTGACGAGGCCATGCCCTTCCCTCTGCCGGAGAAGTACGAAGAAATTCTGGAGAAGGCAAGGGGCTGCGACGTGGCTCTCATCGGCCCCGGCCTGGGCCGCCACCCCAAGACCGAGAAGCTGGTGCGCGCCCTGCTGGAGGACCTGGACATCCCTGTGGTGCTGGACGCCGATGGCATAAATGCCCTGTGCGGGCATATAGATATTCTGGACAAACGCTCCGCCCCCACCGTCCTCACCCCCCACGCCGGGGAGTATGCACGGCTCACCGGTACTTCTCTGCCGGTGACGGAACGGCTGAGCGCTGCCCGCTCCTTTGCCAAAGCGCATCACTGTACCGTGGTACTGAAAGGCCACGGAACGGTGACCGCCGCTCCTTCCGGCCAGTGCTGGATCTGCGGGACCGGCAACCCGGGCATGGCAAAAGGGGGCTCGGGGGATGTGCTGTCCGGTATGATTGCCGCCCTGTGGGGGCAGAAGCATTTGGTCGGGCAGTACGCGGACCTCTCGGAGCTGGCTGCCTGGGCGGTGTGGTTCCACGGAAAGGCGGGGGACAAGTGCGCCCAGAAGTTTGGGGAGTATGCCATGCTCCCCAGCGACCTGCTGGACACCATTCCCCAGGTGCTGTTGGAGTGTTCTCAGACAGAAATCTGAATCAATCATTTTGGAGGGGACAGCGTGAAAAAACGGCTGCTTTTCCTACCAATGATGCTCCTGCTGCTGACAGGCTGCGGCGGCGGGCAAGAGGGTGAGACCGGGGCGGAGGCCCTGGCGGTAGCCATTCGCGGGGAGTATATGGCCATGACCGCCTACTCCCTCCAGGCCAAGGTGAACGCAGACTACGGCCAGCGGGTCTATGACTTTACCCTGTCTGTTACCAGCGACGGGGAGGAGACCACCGTGGTCATCCGGGAGCCGGAGATGCTCGCCGGGGTCACCGCCCGTATGGATGGGGACGAGGGTATTCTGGAATATGAGGACCTGAGCCTGGAGACCGGATTTTTGGACGGGGAGAGCCTTTCCCCGGTGAGCGCTCTGCCCACCCTGGTGGAGGCCGCCCGCACCCAGTATATCGACCGTTGTACGCTGGCTGACGGGGTGCTGGAGGTACACTGCGCCGACCCGGAGGAGGATGCCGGCACCGGGCGTGAGGTGACCTTGTACTTTGACGCCCAGACCCACGCCCTCACCGGCGGGGAGATCAGTCAGGACGGACGGCGGGTCATTACCTGTGAGATCACGGAATTTACAAAGACATAAAGAAGGAATCAAAGATGGACACCACAAAGATGAGAACCTGGGCGGAGATCGACCTGTCCGCCCTGGAACATAACTACCGGGCTCTGCGCGCCATGCTGCCTGCGGGCTGCCGGTTTTTGGGCGTGTGCAAGGCCAACGCCTATGGCCATGGGGCGGTGCAGGTGGCCCAAAAGCTGGAGCAGCTGGGGGCCGACATGCTGGCCGTGGCCTGCGTGGACGAGGCCAGGGAGCTGCGTCAGGCGGGGATCACCCTGCCCATCCTGTGCCTGGGCAACACCCCCGTGGAGCTGGCCCCCATGCTGCTGGAGTACCAGGTGACCCAGGCGGTGGGGGACCTGGCCACTGGACAGGCTCTCTCGGATGCAGCGGTGGCGGCAGGAAAGACCCTCACCATCCATGTGAAGCTGGACACCGGCATGAGCCGCCTGGGTTTCCTTTGGCAGGGGGAACAGACCGCTCAGAAAATCGCCCGGCTGTGCGCGCTGCCCGGCCTGGAGGCGGAGGGGATGTTCACCCACTTTGCCGACGCCGACAGCAGCGAAGAGTATACCATGGGGCAGCTCACCAAGTTTTTGGATGCCAGAGCGGCCTTGGAAAAGCTGGGTGTTACCTTTAAAATTTGCCATTGCGGGGCCAGCGGGGCTGTGCTAAACTATCCCTGTACCCATATGGACATGGTGCGCCCCGGCATTGCCCTGTACGGCTACTATCCCGCTCCTGAGATGGAGGGGCTGGACGGCCCGGGCCTGCGCCCGGTGATGACGGTGAAAAGCCGCATTGCCGCCGTGCGGGAGCTGCCCGCCGGTACCTGTGTCAGCTACGGCAGAACTGCCGTTTTGAAGCGGGATTCCAAGCTGGCGGTGGTGCCCATCGGTTACGGCGACGGCTATCCCCGGCGGCTGTCCAATCAGATGGTCATGGAAATTCACGGTGCCCGCTGTCCCATTGTGGGCCGGGTGTGCATGGATATGTGTATGGTGGACGTCACTGATCTGCCCGACGTGAAGCCGGGCGACATTGCACTGGTCTACGGCCCGGAGCTGACTGAGAAAGCGGCTGACCTGACGGGCACCATTGTCTACGAGCTTCTCTGCGACCTCAATCCCCGCGTTCCCAGGATCTATCTGCCCTGAGTGCCCAGTCGCCCTTGGACGACATAGGATGGTGTGGAGCGGCAGGGAAGGCGCGGAGACGAAAATTTTCTGACCCCGGCGACGTATAATCCCCTCCGACCCGTGGGAGAATCATAGTACAGCGTTACATAAAGGACCGGGAAGGCCCTGTAACGCGTACTATTTTCCAGCGGAGTGTGAATGTACGTGGACAACAGTGTGAAACGAGGCGACATTTTTTACGCCGATCTCAGCCCGGTGGTGGGCAGTGAGCAGGGCGGCGTGCGTCCGGTGCTCATCGTGCAAAACGACACCGGAAACCGCCACAGCCCCACTGTCATCGCTGCGGCCATTACCTCCCAGACCGGGAAGGCCAAGCTGCCCACCCATATCCCTCTCTCCGCCCTCAGCTGCGGACTGCCCAAGGACTCCATCGTCCTGCTGGAGCAGATCCGCACCCTGGATAAGCGCCGTCTGCGGGAGCACATGGGGAAGGTGGATGAGAAGGCGATGAAAAAGGTAGATAACGCCATCGCGGTCAGCTTTGGGCTCCATCCGGAGACCATGGTGTAGACCGGGAGGGAAACCGCCTGCGGGCGGTTTACATAGGAAACGCGACGATAAAAGGAGTACATCAGAATGAAAAAGATGGGAACCTGGAAGATCCGCCTGGCTGCCTTCTGTCTGGCCGGTACCTGTCTGGCGGCGGGAGCGGGAGCGCTGGCGGCCGGAGAGCAGAGCGACCCCTTGGTCACCCTGAGCTATCTCACCCAGACGGTGCTCCCGGATTTGGTGAAGTCCACCCAGGATAAGGCGGACGCCAAGGCGCAGGAGCTGACGACCCAGTTTGAGCAGCTGGCCGGCCAGTCGGGCACCGGCGGCAGTGCCTCCTACCAGGTGGTTACCCTGTCTGCGGGCCAGCGGATGAATTTGGGCCTGGGAGCGGAGGTCATGCTCCGGGTGGGCAGCGCTACCGCTGGCGCGGCGGTGAATCCCGCTCTGGTGGATACCACCACCGGGGAGAACCTCAATCACGGCGGCGCCCTGGTGCAGAATCACCTGTACATGGCCACCATGACCGACCACTACATCACCGCAGGCGGCAGCACGGTGAAGGTATTGGTGCGCGGCTCTTTTTCGCTTTCTTAAAAGAAAGCTTGGCAAAGAATTTTGGCGCAAAGCTGCGCTTTGCTTCTGGGAAAAACCAGAACAACTTTCTTTGAATAAGAACAAAAAATCGGCGAACCATGTTGGTTCGCCGATTTTTTTTATGCCTGTTTGGGAGGAGGACCGTCCTCGCTGGGTAGGTGATAGCCGATGCCCCGCCGCTCCAGCAGGTAAACGGTGGAGTGGAAAAGGACAATGACCACCCAGCCAAGGCCGGTGGACAGGGCCACCGCGTCCAGGCCCATAGCGCCTACCAGCAGATAGGTGCCGATCACCCGCACGATGATTTGCAGGGTGGTGCCGAAGAAGGTGATGTTCATGCGGCCGATGCCGCGGTAGTGGCCCACATAGGAGTGGCCGATGAAGGAGAGAAAGTAGAACCAGGCCATGAGCTGGAGATAGGAGACGCCCAGGGGGATGCTTTGCAGGTCGTCCCCCAAAAATAGGGATACCATGGGCCGGGCAAAGAAGCCCAGCAGCAGGGAGAAGCCAAGGCCGATGGCGGTAGTGATGGCAAAGCCCTGGAGAAATCCCCGGTTGGCCCGTCGGTACTGCTTGGCACCCTGGTTCTGGGCCACAAAAATAGCGATGGCCTCACAGGCGCTGATACCGAAGGCCTGGGTGAAGTTTTCCACACGGGTGGTGGCGGTAAAGGCGGAGATGGCGTCGGTACTGATGCCGTTGACCGCGCTCTGAATCATCAGCTTGCCCAGGTACAGGCTGGACTGCTGGAGGGCGGCCACCGCGGCATAGCTGGTGGTCAGCCGCATAAGCATGGGCTCCAGGTGCATGTCCGTTTTTCGGATGCGCAGGAAGGAGAGCTTTTTGCGCATGTAGGCAAGGCACAACAGGGCGGAGAGCAGCTGGGCGCTGGAGGTGGCCAGCGCAGTGCCCACAATGCCCAGTTTCATCTGGGCCACCAGGATCCAGGCGGCAAGGAGGTTGTAGCCCAGAGAGGCTAAGAGGAAATACAGGGCCGCCTTGGTGTTGCCGATGGCCCGCAGGGTGGAGGCAAGGTAGTTATAGGCGAAGGTGAAGAGCATGCCAACCAGAATGACCCGCAGATAGGCGGTGGTGTCCGCCATCAGCTCATCCGGGGTGGAAATGAGCCGGAGCAGTTGGGGCAGGAACAGCTGGGTCAGGGTGACGGCCACCAAGGTGGTGCCGCCAATGAGCACACCGGAGACGAACAGCTGCCGGCGCAGGCGGGGAAAGTTGCGCTCCCCGAAGAACCGGGCCACCAGCACGGATGCGCCCATGCAGGCTCCGGTGATGACATAGATGAACAGGTTCATCACGCTCTCGGCCACCCCCAGGGCGGCAAAGGCGTCGCCGCCGATGTAGTGGCGCACGATGAGGGAGTTGATGATGTTGTACAGCTGCTGGAGCACATTGGCCGCCAGCAGAGGCAGACACAGCCGGATGAGCTGGCTGGTGATGGGGCCGGAGGTGAGATGGATCTGTTTGGACACGGTAGGACCTCCCGGGGGCCGCGGGGGCGGCGGATTCCTTTTCATCATACCGCCCGGAGCGAAATTTGTAAACCGCTGTTTCCACAGCCTGCCCGAAACGGTGGAAAAAATACGCTGCCCGTCCCGGGGCGACAGAATACAGGGGAATGTGACGGGGGACATGCCCTATAATCAGAAGCGTCCCGGCTAAAAGGCCGCGGACGCTTTGATTTTGCCCCGCCCGGCGGGAGGGGAGAGGAGAGAATACCATGGCAGTGACCTGTACAGAAGAGGGGCGGCACCTGACCGCCGCCGTCACCGGCGAGCTGGATCACCACCGGGCCAAGGAGGTCATGGAGGAGCTGGACCGGCAGATCGATGCGGCTCTGCCCCGTACCCTGACCCTGGACCTGGGGGGACTGACCTTTACCGACAGCTCGGGCATCGCGGTTTTGCTGCGGGCCAGCCGCCGCATGGCCCAGATCCAGGGGACCATGACGGTGGTCCATACCCCTCAGCAGGCGCAGAGAGTGTTTGATACCGCGGGCCTGAACAAGCTCGTTCGCTTCCAATGAAAGAGGGGATACATATGAAGGTGGAAAATTACGTGACCCTGGAGTTCTCCAGCCGCTCGGCCAACGAGGGGTTTGCCCGCACGGCGGCGGCTTGCTTTGCCGCCCAGCTGGACCCCACTCTGGAGGAGATCAACGACATCAAGACCGCCGTCAGCGAGGCGGTGACCAACGCCATTGTCCACGCCTACCCCGACCGGTTGGGGAAAATTGTGATGAAGCTGCGCTTCCGGGCGGGCAATGAGCTGGAGATCGTGGTGAAGGACTGGGGGGTGGGGATCGCTGACGTGGAGCAGGCCCGTACCCCTCTGTTCACCACCGGCAGCGAGGAGCGCTCCGGCATGGGCTTTACCATCATGGAGAGCTTTATGGATACGCTGCGGGTGCGTTCCACCCCGGGGAAGGGGACCACCGTCACCATGCGGCGGCAGATCGCCCGCCGCCTGGGGCGATGAGCGGCACGGCCACCGCGCCGGAGCTGCTGCAGGCCGCCCGGGAGGGGGACAACCGGGCCTGTGAACAGGTGTTGGAGGAAAATAACGGCCTCATCTGGTCGGTGGTGCGGCGCTACTACGGCCGGGGGGTAGAGCCTGACGACCTGTACCAGCTGGGCTGCCTGGGGTTTTTGAAGGCGGTGCGGGGCTTTGATCCTGCCTTCGGCACCCAGTTTTCCACCTACGCGGTGCCCAAAATCGCCGGGGAAATTCGACGCTTTTTGCGGGACGACGGGGCGGTGAAGGTGAGCCGAGGGCTCAAGGAGCAGGGAGCTCTCATCCGTGGAGTGCGCAGCCAGCTGTGGAGCACCTTGGGGCGGGAGCCCGCCCTGTCCGAACTGGCCCAGGCCACCGGCCTGACCCCGGAGGAGATTGCCGCCGCCGAGACCGCCACCGACCCGGTGGTCTCCCTCCAGGCCGAAACGGGAGAGGGAGGACTGACCCTGGAGGGGGTGCTCAGCGCCGGCGGTATGGAGGAGGGGCTGGTGGAGCGCATTGCCCTGCGGGGGGCGCTGGAGCAGCTGCCGGAGCGGGAGCGGGAGGTGCTGCTGCTGCGCTACTATAAGGGCCTCACCCAGACCAATACCGCCCGGGTGCTTGGAGTGTCCCAGGTGCAGATCTCCCGGCTGGAGCGCCGGGCCGTGGACAGGCTGCGCCAGGTACTGCTGCCGCCTTAGCAGGGACGAAGGGCCGCTTTTTGCAAAAAAAGGCGGCCCTCTTTTGGCGGAAAGAGGGCCGCGGATGGATGCCGGGCGTGGAGGACTTAGCCGGCCGGGTTTTGGAGAGAGAGAAGAAAACCGCCGGCACACACGCCTGGATGAGGGACGTCTGAAGGGAAGTGAGGGACCCTCAGACGCTGGCTATGTAAAGCCGGTTGACGGGCCGGAAGGGGACCCGTTCAACAAAATCCATTATAGACTCCGGGAGATAAACGCGGCGTTAATGTAAGAATTTCTGCTGTTAAAATGTTGTAAAGGGCCCCGGCGCAGAGCGTGCGCCGGGGCCCAAAGCAGTGTATAAGAGAGTCAATCTTCCAGCATCCGGTAGCCGATGCCCAGCTCGGTGAGGACATATTTGGGGTCGGAGGGATTCTCCTTGAGCTTGCGGCGGATGTTGGCCATGTTCACCCGGAGGATCTGATTGCTGGTGCCGCCGTAGGGGCCCCAGACGTGCTCCAGAATGAAATCATAGGTGAGAACCTTGCCCGCGTGGATGCACAGAAGCTCCAGGATCTTGAACTCGTTCTGGGTGAAGTGAATCTCCTCTCCGTCCAGCAGCACCTGGTGCTTGGCGATGTCCACCGTCAGGTCCTTGATGTGGTACACATCCTTCTGGGAGCCCTGGGACAGCTTGAGCCGGTCACTGCGGCGCAGAGTGGTGCGGATACGGGCCAGCAGTTCGGAGACGCCGAAGGGCTTTACGATGTAGTCGTCCGCCCCCATGTCCAGAGCCTTCACCTTCTCCGACTCCCGGTCACGGGCAGAGATGATGATGACAGGGGTCTCCTGAGGCAGGCCGCTGACCTCCTTCAGAATGTCCATGCCGTCCATGTCGGGCAGACCCAGATCCAGCAGGATGAGGTCGGGGCCGTGGGAGAAGAACAGGGACAGGCCCTCCTTACCGCTGAAGGCGGGGATGGCCTTGTAGTCGTTGGCGGTGAGGGCGCGGCAGATAAAGTTGCTGATAGTCTTTTCATCCTCAATGACGAGGATCACACGTTTTTCATTCATCGTTGGTTTCCTCCAGTGGCAGGCCAAAACGGAAGACTGCTCCGCCCTCCGGGTCGTTGCCGGCGGCAAAGAAGCCGTTGTGGGCTTTGATGATGCTTTGACACACAGAAAGTCCGATACCCATTCCCCGGGACGAGTCGTCGGAGAGCCGGGCGGACAGGGGACGGCCCGACTGCACCGCCTGGCGCACCTCCGGGGAGATGCCCTTTCCCCGGTCCCGCACCTCCACCACTGCCCAGTCATCCTGACGGAACAGGTGCAGGCGGATGTGGTCGTGGTCGCCGGAGTGGCGGATGGCGTTTTCCAGCAGGTTGACCATCACCTGTTTGATGAGCATGGGCTCCATGGGGAGATAGAGAATATCCTCCGACAGCTCCAGGGAGATGTGGTAGGCGGGGAAGCGGCGGCGGATGGTGAGCAGGGCGTCGCCCGCCACCTCCTCCAGCATCTCCTCCTGCTTGTTGAGAGGCATCACGCCGTCCCGGATTTTTGTAATAGACAGCAGGTTTTCTACCATGGCAATGAGGGAGTCGGCGTCGCTTTTGATGTCCTGGACCAGGGAGAGATTTTTCTCCGAGTTTTTGACCTCGTCGGCGGAGAGCAATACAGTGGCGGCGCCGGAAATGGCGGTGAGGGGGGTGCGCAGGTCGTGGGACACCGCACGCAGGATGTTGCCTCGGATGGCCTCCCGGTCGGCCTCCAGCTGGATGGCGTTTTTCTCCTCGTTGAGGCGGGCATTGAGTTCGTAAAGCGTTTTGGTGTTCTGTTCCCGCTTGATGGCCTCAATGGCCTGGAGCTTGACCCGGGAGGTGAGGGCGCACACCACCGAGGAGATGGCCACCATGCTCACCATGGCCACCGGGTAGCCCGCGTAGCTCAGGGAGAAGACCCGGTAGGGGAACATGAAGTAGTAGTTGATACAAAATCCGCCCACCAGAGAGGCGGCAATGCCATATGCGTAGCCGTCGGTCAGGGAGGAGATACAGACCACCGCCAGCACAAAAACCAGAGCGGAGTTATTTTCCGCGCCGGTATGGCCCAGCAGGATGCTGCTGACCACATAGGCGATGCACAAAAACAGAAGAGTGACCAGCAGATTCCGGGGCACTGACGGAAGAAAGCCTATGGCTTTGGATAGGGCAGCGTACATACGGGTCAATGTTTTCGGCATACCGCGGTTCCTTTCTCCCCAAAGGGTATGGAGATGGATTTGATTCCATTATAGCAGGAAGCCGCGGGTCCGTAAAGGGAGAGAACCTGAGAGGCGAGAAGGAGGAAAAAACAGGGTAGAATTCCTTGTCTGACGGGGCATTAAGTGGTATAATACAATGATTTCTCATGGGCGCTGCGCCCTGTCAAATAGAAAAAAGAACTGTGAGGGAACAACGATGACTTATCGGGAAGAATTTATTACCTTTATGGTGCGATCCGGCGTGCTGACCTTCGGAGACTTTACCACCAAGTCCGGCCGCAAGACCCCCTACTTTGTCAACACCGGCAACTATAAGACCGGCGCCCAGGCTGCCAAGCTGGGTGACTACTACGCCGCCTGCATCCAGGAGCACATGCCCGAGGGCATCACCTGCCTGTTTGGCCCCGCCTACAAGGGCATCCCTCTGGCGGTGTCCGCCGCCGCCTCCCTGTACCGCAACTATGACCGGGACCTGCCCTACTGCTTCAACCGCAAGGAGGCCAAGGATCACGGCGAGGGCGGCTCCATGGTGGGCTACAAGCCCCAGGACGGGGACAACGTGGCCATCATCGAGGACGTGGTCACCGCAGGTACCGCCGTGCGGGAGTCTATTGAGCTGTTCAAGCACGTGGCCAACGTGAACATGAAGGCCCTGTTTGTCTCGGTGGACCGCATGGAGCGGGGTACCCGTGACTGCTCCACCCTGGACGAGCTGCGTGAGGACTACGGCATCCAGGTCTTCCCCATCGTCACCGTGCGGGAGGTCATCGACTTCCTCCACAATAACCCCGTGGACGGCAAGGTCTACATCGACGACGAGATGAAGGCCAAGATGGAGGCTTATCTGGAGCAGTACGGCGCCAGAAAGTAAGCATTTTCCCATCCGGAGATAGAGAGAAAGGAGCGATTCCCCATGGCCAGTCATACCGGTCACCGCCAGCGGATGAAAGCGGAATTTCTGGCCCGGGGCATCGAGGGCTGGCCCGACCACCGGGTGCTGGAGCTGCTGCTGTTCTACTCCATCCCCCAAGGGGATGTAAACGGCCTGGCCCATGACCTCATTGAGCAGTTCGGCTCCCTGTCCGGTGTGCTGGATGCGTCGGTAGAGGAGCTGCGCAAGGTAAAGGGCGTGGGGGAGCACACCGCGGTGCTGCTGCGGATGCTGCCCGCCCTGCTGGGCCGCTATCAGGCCAGCCGCACCCGGCTCAGCGACATCATCAACAGCGCCGACGACGCTTACCCCTGGCTGGAGCCCTACTTCTTCGGGGCCCGGAACGAGATGGTGTACGTTCTGTGCCTGGACGGCAAGCGCCAGGTGCTGGGCGTGCGGAAGGTGGCCGAGGGCAGCATTGAAATGGCCGAGATGAACGCCCGGCGCATTGCCGAGGAGGCCATGGGCCTGCGGGCCGCCCGGGTCTATGTGGCCCACAACCACGTGAGCAACCTGGCCATCCCATCCCAGGCCGATTGGCTGACCACCGATACCCTGCGGGCCATTCTGGCTCCCATCGGCATTGAGCTGGTGGACCACCTGGTCTTTGTAGACGGAGACATGGTATCCATGGGCGAGAGCCAAAAGCTGCGGGGACTGAAATTTGTGTAAGATTTGCGCCTCTCCCGGAAAACTAGGGGAGAGGCGCAAGTTTTGGTTGCCGTAGAACATTAGTTCTGATATAATAATAGGAAGAGACAACGGGCAGAGGAGGGGACGACATGCCGAAATTTGAAGTGGTTTCTGAGTACACCCCGTCGGGGGACCAGCCCCAGGCCATTGAGGCCCTGTCCCAGGGCATCGAGATGGGCCTGGACGAGCAGACCCTGCTGGGCGTCACCGGTTCGGGCAAGACCTTCACCATGGCCAAGATCATTGAGCAGGTTCAGCGGCCCACCCTGGTGCTGGCCCACAACAAGACCTTGGCCGCCCAGCTGTGCGCCGAGTTCAAGGAGTTTTTCCCCAACAACGCGGTGGAATATTTCGTCTCCTACTACGACTACTACCAGCCCGAGGCCTATATCCCCCACACCGATACCTTTATCGAAAAGGACTCTGCCATCAACGAGGAAATTGACCGCCTGCGGCTCAGTGCTACCGCCTCCCTGCTGGAGCGGCGGGACGTGATCGTGGTCTCCTCCGTGTCCTGCATCTACGGCCTGGGTGAGCCGGAGGACTTTGCCAAGATGATGGTCTCTCTCCGGGTGGGAGATATCCTGGAGCGGGACGAGTTTTTAAAGCGGTTAGTCTCCATCCGCTACGAGCGCAACGACATCGCCTTTGAGCGCAATATGTTCCGGGTGCGTGGGGACACGGTGGAGGTGTGGCCTGCCTACTGGAAGGACACCGCCATCCGGGTGGAGTTCTTCGGGGACGAGATCGACCGCATCTCGGAAATCAACGTGGTCACTGGCTCCCCCATCCGCAAGCTCAGCCATATCCCCATCTGGCCCGCCACCCACTATGTCACTCCCAAGGAGAAGATGGACGCCGCTGTCCAGGAGATCTACAAAGAGCTGGAGGAGCGGGTGGCCTACTTTGAGAAGGAGGGCAAGCTCATCGAGGCCCAGCGCATCAAGCAGCGTACCATGTACGACGTGGAGATGATGCAGGAGCTGGGCTACTGCTCCGGCATTGAGAACTACTCCCGGGTCATTGAAGGCCGTCCGGTAGGCTCCCCGCCCCACACCCTGCTGGACTACTTCCCGAAGGATTTTGTGCTGTTTATCGACGAGAGCCACGTCACCCTGCCCCAGGTGCGGGCCATGTACAACGGCGACCGGGCGCGGAAAAACACCCTGGTGGACTACGGCTTCCGTCTGCCCTGCGCCTACGACAACCGGCCGCTGAAATTTGAGGAGTTTGAGAAGCGGCTCAACCAGGTGATCTACGTCTCCGCCACCCCCGGCGAGTACGAGCGCACCCGGTCGGGCCAGATCGTGGAGCAGGTCATCCGTCCCACCGGTCTGCTGGACCCCAAGATCGAGGTGCGGCCGGTGGAGGGCCAGATCGACGACCTCATCGGCGAGATCAACGCCCGCACCGCCCGGAAAGAGCGGGTGTTGGTCACCACCCTTACCAAGAAAATGGCGGAGGATCTCACCGACTATTTGCAGAACAACGGTATCAAAGTGCGCTACATGCACCACGATGTGGACACCATGGAGCGCATGGAGATCATCCGGGACCTGCGTTTGGGTACCTTCGACGTGCTGGTGGGCATCAACCTGCTGCGTGAGGGTCTGGACCTGCCCGAGGTGTCCCTGGTGGCCATCCTGGACGCGGACAAGGAGGGCTTCCTCCGCTCGGAGACCTCCCTCATCCAGACCATCGGCCGTGCCGCCCGAAACGCTGAGGGCATGGTGGTCATGTACGCCGATACTATCACACCCTCTATGCGACGAGCTATCGACGAGACGGAACGCCGCCGCCAGAAGCAGGACGCCTATAACAAGGAGCACGGCATCGTGCCCAAGACGGTCATCAAGTCGGTGCGGGACCTGCTGGAGATCTCCGCCCCGGCGGACGAGCCCTCCCAGACCCGCCAGGGCCGGGTGAAGGCCATGAGCAAGCAGGAGAAGGCCGCCGAGATCGCCCGCCTAGAGAAGGCAATGAAAGAAGCTGCAAAAATGCTGGAGTTCGAATTGGCTGCTACCCTGCGGGATCAGATCATTGAATTGCGTGGGCAGTAAGCGTAAGCATATCAACAGAAGGAATGAGATCCATGGCAAAGCAGAAAGAAGAAAAGACCAACGTCATGCGCATTTTGGAGCAGAAGGGTATCCCCTTCACACCCCACACCTATCCCCACGAGGAGGGGGTGGCGGTGGACGGGGCAAGTGTAGCCCGTTCCCTGGGCCAGGACCCGGAGTGCGTGTTCAAGACTCTGGTGGCCCGGGGTGCCTCCAAGGCTATCTATGTGTTTGACATCCCCGTGGAGGATACTTTGGACCTGAAAAAGGCGGCTAAGGCGGTGGGAGAGAAGTCCATTGCCATGCTCCACCAGAAGGAACTGCTGCCCCTTACCGGTTACGTCCACGGAGGCTGCTCCCCGGTGGGGATGAAGAAGCAGTACCCCACCGTGTTCCACGAGACGGCGGAGATCATCGACACCATCATGGTGTCCGCCGGGAAGATCGGCTACCAGGTGCAGCTCAACCCCGCGGACCTCATCGCCCTGGTGGGGGGCACCACCGCCGATGTAACGGTGGAATAATTCTGCTTTGTGGAGGGAAGCTGGATGAAGGAGACACAGCAGCGGGGCGGTGCCGGTCTGGTATTGGCCGGAGCCAGCCTGTGGGGGCTTATTGGTCTCTTCAACCGGGCCCTTCTGGGAGCTGGGTTAGGGCCGGAGAGCATCGTGCTGGTGCGCAACCTGGGCGGCCTTGTGGTGCTGGCCCTGGTGCTGGCAGTGTGGAAGCGGGAGGCCTTCCGGGTGCAGGGGAAGCACCTGGGGTGGTTTTTCGGCACCGGAGTGGTGAGTGTGGTGTTCTTCACTTGGTGCTATTTCAGCTGTCAGGAGCAGTGCTCCCTGGCGGTGGCCGCCATTTTGCTCTATACCTCCCCCGCCTTTGTGGTGCTGCTGTCCGCCCTGCTGTGGCGGGACAAGATCACAAAGCGCAAGCTTCTCGCCCTGGGGCTCACCTTCTTTGGCTGTGCCTGTGTGGCGGGCATCTGGAGCGGCGAGGCCAGCCTGACGGGGCAGGGCCTGCTGCTGGGGCTGGGAGCCGGATTTTTCTACGCTCTGTACTCCATCTTCGGCCGTTTTGCCCTGCGCCACTACGGTCCCTATACAGTCACCCTGTACACCTTCGTCTTTGCCGGTTTGGCCGCCCTGGTGTTCCTGCGCCCGGGAGAGCTGGCCGTGCTTACCACCCAGCCCAAGCTGTTGGGAGCCGCCGCCGCTCTGGTGGTGGTGTCCACTGTACTGCCCTACCTGCTGTATACCGCGGGGCTGGCCCGGATCGACAGCGGTAAGGCCGCCATCCTGGCCTCCGTGGAGCCGGTGGTGGCCGCCTTGGTGGGGGTGCTGGTGTTTCATGAGGCCATGGACATTTCCACCGCCCTGGGTGTGGTGAGCATCCTGGCGGCAGTGGTGCTGCTGCGAGAGTAACTAACTTCCCCCGCCTGGGGAGAGATCAAGATAGAGGAACGACACTATGCAGAATTTTATTGAGATCAAAGGGGCCCGGGAGAATAACCTGAAAAATATCGATCTGACCATCCCACGGGACAAGCTGGTGGTGCTCACCGGCCTGTCCGGCTCGGGCAAGTCGTCTCTGGCCTTTGACACGATTTACGCGGAGGGACAGCGCCGGTATGTGGAGTCCCTGAGCTCCTATGCACGGATGTTCCTAGGCCAGATGGAGAAGCCCGACGTGGACTACATCGACGGCCTCAGCCCTGCCATCTCCATCGACCAGAAGACCACATCCAAAAACCCCCGCTCCACCGTGGGTACCGTGACCGAGATCTACGACTACCTGCGTCTGCTGTGGGCTCGGGTGGGCACGCCCCACTGTCCCATCTGCGGCAAGGAGATCAAGCAGCAGACCATCGACCAGATCATTGACCAGGTCCTGGCGCTGCCTGAGGCCACCCGTATCCAGGTGATGGCTCCGGTGATCCGGGGCAAAAAGGGCGAGCACGCCAAGATCTTCGAGGATGCCCGCCGCTCCGGCTATGTGCGCTGCCGGGTGGACGGCATTGCCTACGATCTCAGCGAGGAGATCAAACTGGAGAAGAACAAAAAGCACAACATTGAGATCGTGGTGGACCGTCTGGTTATCCGGGAGGACATTGCCCGCCGCCTTACTGACAGCGTGGAGGTGGCCTCCAACCTGGCGGGAGGCTTGGTAGTCATCAACGTGGTGGGGGAGGACCGGGATATCCTCTTCTCCCAGAACTACGCCTGTGAGGACTGCGGCGTGTCCATTGAGGAGCTTACCCCCCGGATGTTCTCCTTCAACAACCCCTTCGGCGCCTGCCCCACCTGTACCGGCCTGGGCAGCCAGTTGAAGGTGGACCCCGATCTGGTGATTCCCAACAAGAACCTGTCCATTCTGGAGGGGGCCATCACCGCCTCCGGATGGAATAACATCAAGTCCGACGGCATCTCCCGCATGTACTTTGACGCTCTGGCCAAGAAGTACCGCTTCAAGCTGGACACCCCGGTGAAGGACCTGCCCAAAGAGGTGCTGGATGTGATTCTCTACGGCACCAAGGGGGAGGAACTCACCCTCCACTACGACCAGCCCCGGGGCAAGGGCACCCTCCACCAGGCCTTTGAGGGCATCTGCAACAACCTGGAGCGGCGGTACAAGGAGACCCAGTCCGACGCGGTGCGCAAGGAGCTGGAGGACTGCATGAGCCAGAGCCCCTGCCCCACCTGTCATGGCCGCCGTCTGCGTCGGGAGTCTCTGGCGGTGACGGTAGGCGGCATCGACATTGACACCTTCTGTCACAAATCGGTCACCGAGGCCCTGGACTTCATGGAGCATCTGGAGCTCACCGAGACCCAGCAGATGATCGCCGCTCAAATTTTGAAGGAGATCAAAAACCGCTTGGGCTTTTTGCGCTCCGTGGGCCTTCAGTATCTCACCCTGTCTCGCTCTGCAGCCTCCCTGTCCGGCGGCGAGAGCCAGCGCATCCGCTTGGCCACCCAGATCGGCTCCTCCCTCATGGGAGTTCTCTATATCCTGGACGAGCCTTCCATCGGCCTTCATCAGCGGGACAACGACAAGCTGCTGAAAACCCTCCAGGACCTGCGGGATCTGGGCAACACCCTGCTGGTGGTGGAGCACGACGAGGACACCATGCGCGCCGCCGACTACATTGTAGATGTAGGTCCCGGCGCGGGGGTCCACGGCGGCGAGATCGTGGCGGCGGGTACCCCGGAGGAGGTCATGAACACCCCCGGCTCCATCACCGGAGACTACCTGTCCGGCCGCCGGAAGATCCCTGTTCCTGAGCACCGCCGGGAGGGCAATGGAAAGCATCTGAAAATCTTCGGTGCCCGGGAAAATAACCTGCGTGGCGTGGACGTGGACATCCCCCTGGGTACTTTCACCTGTGTTACCGGCGTGTCGGGCAGCGGTAAGTCCTCCCTGGTCAACGAGATCCTATACAAAAAGCTGGGGGCCGATCTCAACCGGGTGAAGGTGCGCCCGGGCAAGCACGACCGCATCGAGGGGGAGGAGTATCTGGACAAGGTCATCGACATTGACCAGTCCCCCATCGGCCGCACGCCCCGCAGTAACCCCGCCACCTACACGGGACTCTTCAACGATATCCGGGAGCTGTTTGCCTCCACCCAGGACGCCAAAACCCGAGGCTACGGCCCGGGGCGGTTCTCCTTCAACACCCGAGGCGGCCGGTGTGAGGCCTGCCAGGGCGACGGCCTGCTGAAAATCGAGATGCACTTCCTCCCTGATATCTACGTGCCCTGCGAGGTGTGTAAGGGGCGGCGGTACAACCGGGAGACCCTGGAGGTGCGCTACAAGGGCAAGAACATCTACGAAGTGCTGGAGATGACGGTGGACGAGGCCCTGCCCTTCTTTGAGAATCTGCCGAAGATCTATAACCGCCTGAAAACCCTGGAGGAGGTGGGCCTGGGTTATGTGAAGCTGGGCCAGGCCTCCACCACCCTGTCCGGCGGCGAGGCCCAGCGGGTGAAGCTGGCTACCGAACTGAGTAAGCGCTCCACCGGCAAGACCATCTATATTCTGGACGAGCCCACCACCGGCCTGCACAGCTACGATGTGCAGCGTCTCATCGACGTGCTGCAAAAGCTGGTGGACGCGGGGAACACCATCGTGGTAATCGAGCACAACCTGGACGTCATCAAGACTGCCGACCATATCATTGACCTGGGTCCCGAAGGAGGCGACGGCGGCGGAACCATTGTGTGTACCGGCACGCCGGAAGAGGTTGCCGCCTGTCCCGGGAGCTACACCGGTCAGTATTTGGCGCGGATGCTGAAACCACAGGATTAACTTTATAGTTTCTTAATTCCAGCGCCATTGACGCGGGGAACGAAAATGTGTAGGATAGAAAGGAAACGCTGGAAAAAGGAGTTAGGGGCATGACCAGATATCACTTGACCCATCCCGAGGACGGGCGCTTTGCGCCTGCCTTTTCCCTGTATGAACAGAGCTTTCCCATCCATGAGCGGCGCACAAAGCAGGCTCAGCAGGCCCGTTTGGGCTGCCCTGGGTACCACTTTGACCTGCTGATGGAGGGGGAGGAGTTTCAGGGCATCCTTCTGTGGTGGGAAGCCGGCCCCTTTTGCTATGTGGAGCACTTTGCCATCGCGCCCCAGCTGCGGGGAACAGGGATTGGGACCCGTGCCCTGGAGCAGCTCAGAGAGGAGGGGCGCCGGGTCCTTTTGGAGATCGACCCTCCGGTGGATGAGGTCTCCCGCCGCCGTCAGCGTTTTTACGAGAAGGCGGGCTTCTGCGCCAATCCCTACCACCACATCCACCCCCCTTATCGCGCGGGTTTTTCCGGCCATGCGCTGGTGGTGATGACCAATCCCGGACCGGCTGCGCTCGGGGAGTACCAGGACTTTGCCCGGTATCTGGATCAGGTGGTCATGTCGGATTGTAAGCCTCCTCTGGAAGAAAACAGATAAAAGGAGTTTCGTTCCCCCATGGATATCATGCACTTTTTAACGGAGACCGACTTTGGACGGTGTGTGTTCACCACGTTGGTTTCCATGATCCCCATCATTGAATTGCGGGGCGGCATCCCCTTCGGCGTGGCCCTGGGCCTGCCCTATCAGGAGGCCTTTGTCTCTGCCGTCATCGGCAATATTATTCCTGCCCCCTTCATCATCGTCTATATCCGTAAGATTTTTATGATGATGCGCCGGTATATGCCCCGGCTCAACGGCGTGGTAGATAAGATGGAGAAAAAGGCCCACCTGAAGGGACAGAAGGTGAGCAAATACAAGTATATCGGCCTGTGGCTGTTTGTGGCCATCCCCCTGCCCGGCACCGGAGCCTGGACTGGCTCCCTGGCTGCTGCCTTCCTGGACATGCGCCTGCGCAAGGCCTTCCCGGCGGTGCTGCTGGGTGTGCTGACCGCCGGCTGTATCATGACCGCCCTGACCCATGTGGGGGTCAACCTGTTTTCCTGACACCATAGACCACCTCTGGGCATAGGATGGCCCGGAGGTGGTTTCCTTGACACAGTTGGGAGAACTGGCAGCGGCGGTGCTGTTTGTGATTTGGGCGGCAGTCCTGCTGTGGCATTTGTTTGGGCGGCTGCTGCGCCCCATGCGGGGAGAACGCATTTGGATGCTCTTGCCTGGAGAGGGAGACGGCGAGGGGCTGGAGGCCACCCTGCGCTGGCTGGCCTGGTGCCGGGAGGGCGGCGTATTTCGCGGCTGGGCGGTAATTCTTGACCGCAGCCTCACCCCACAGGGCCGGGAGCTGGCCCTGAACCTGGCCCGGCGCTGGAGCTGGGTAAGCTGCTGCCCACAGGGAAGTCTGGAGGAGTGGCTGAGCCAGGACGAGGAACCATAACACGAGAGAGGAGGAGACTGTATGGACCAAGAGCGCGGAGAGAAGCCGGTGCTGGAGGGAACGGTCTCCTCCATTATTTTTCAAAACGAGGAAAACGGCTATACCATCCTCCGCCTGGACGCAGGGGAGGAGGAAATGACGGTGGTAGGCTCTATGCCCGGGGTGTCCCCGGGGGAGTACCTGACCGTCCGGGGCGAGTGGGTGCGCCACGCCACCTACGGCACCCAGTTCCGGGCCGATGTGGTGGAGCGCCGCCTGCCCCAGGGGCTGAAAGAGGTCTACCATTACCTGGCCTCCGGAGCGGTCAAGGGGGTGGGCAAAGCCACTGCCCGACTGCTGGTGGAGGAATTTGGGGAGGAGGCTCTCAATGTCATTGAGGAGGAGCCGGACAAGCTCACCAGAATCCGGGGTATCTCTCCCAAGCGTGCCCGCACCATCAGCAACGCCTTCCGCCATCAGATGGGCATGCGCCGCATGATGGAGTTTTTAAACCAGCATCAGCTGCCCCTGGAGCTGGCTATGCCTCTGTACCGCACCTATGGGGATGTGGCCCTGGAGGCGGTGCGCTCCAACCCCTACCTGCTGTCCGGGTGGGAGTTTGGGGTGGACTTCTCCCAGGCTGACGCCCTGGCTCTGGAGCTGGGCGTGGAGGGGGAGGCACCTCTCCGTCGGGAGGCCGGCCTGCTCTTTGAGCTGGATCACAACCTGAATAATGGTCACAGCTTCCTCCCGGCGGGCAAGCTGGTAGCGGCCACCGGACAGCTGTTGTCGGTGCCGGAGGAGCGGCTGGAGGAGTCGCTGGACACTCTGGAGCGCCGGGGAGAGATCGTCCGGGAGGAGATCGCCGGAGAACAGGCGGTTTACCTGCCTCAGATCTACGAGGCGGAGGTGTACATCGCCCAGCGCATCGGGGAGATGAGCCGGGCCGAGCTGCTGCCTCCCGATAACCTGGACAAGCTGCTCAAAAAGATCCAGCACCGCCAGGGCATCACCTACGCCCAGCAGCAGCGGCAGGCGGTGGAGCAGGCCGCCGGACGGCAGGTGATGCTTCTCACCGGCGGACCGGGTACCGGCAAGACCACCTGTCTCCGGGGCGTGCTGGCCCTCTTTGAGGCCATGGGGCTGGAGACGGCTCTGGCCGCGCCCACCGGACGGGCGGCCAAGCGCCTGGGAGAGCTGTGTTCCACCGAGGCCTCTACCATCCACCGCCTGCTGGAGACCGGCTTTGACCCCCACACCGGCCAGCTGGTCTTTACCCGCAACGAGTACGATCCCCTGGAGGTGGATGCCGTCATTGTGGACGAGGTGTCCATGGTGGATGTGCCCCTTATGGCGGCGCTTTTGTCTGCATTAAGAGACGACTGCCGCCTGGTGCTGGTGGGCGACCCGGATCAGCTGCCCTCCGTGGGGCCGGGCAACCTGTTTTCCGACCTCATCCGAAGCCAGGTGGTGCCCACCGTGCGGCTCACCGAGATTTTCCGCCAGGCCGCCCAGAGCGCCATTGTCCGCAACGCCCACCAGGTAAACCAGGGGGTACTCCCCGACCTGCGGGAGAACCGGGGGGACTTCTTCTTCCTGCGCCGCCGGGATGCCCAGAGCGCGGCGGAGACCATCGTGGACCTGTGCCGCCGCAGGCTGCCCGAGAATATGGGCATCCCCGCAGACCAAATTCAGGTCCTCTCTCCCACCCGCCGCCGGGGTACCGGCACGGGTGTGCTCAACCAGGCTCTCCAGGCTGCCCTGAACCCGCCGGATGAGAACAAGGGGGAGCGCCGTTTCGGAGATTGGATTTTCCGGGCGGGGGACCGGGTCATGCAGGTGAAGAACAACTACGATATCCTCTGGCGGGAGGACGGGGGCACCGACTCCGGCATGGGCATGTTCAATGGCGATATTGGGGTCATCCGGGAGGTGGACCGGGAGTGCATCACCGTGGACTTTGACGGCAAGGTGGTGGAGTACTCACCCGACATGCTGGGGGAGTTGGAGCCCGCCTTTGCGGTGACCGTACATAAGGCCCAGGGCAGCGAGTACCGTGCGGTGATTTTGGCCGCTCTGGACGGTGCGCCCATGCTGATGACCCGGGGCGTGCTCTATACCGCCATCACACGGGCGAAGGAACTGTTTATTATTGTGGGAGACGACCAGGCAGTGGAGCGCATGGTGGCCAACAACCGCCAGACCCGCCGTTATTCGGGGTTACGAGCGCGGTTGCTTTCCTTGTAAGAAAAGCCGCTTTCTTGAAAGAAAGCTTGGCAAAGAACTTGGCGCAAAACTTCGTTTTGCTTCCGGGCAAAAGCAGGAGTCTGCACCATCAAACGAAAACAAAAATAGGGATGGCATTGCCATCCCTATTTTTTTCAAGAAACCTGTAACTTAGAAGAAAAAGCGGCGTTTAACAAGTGGAACCAACAAACAGGGGACCGGGAGGGGGTGGAGTATGAGCCAGGATTTTGCAGCGGCCTGCCAGGTCTACTATGACCGGGTATACCGCTTTCTTCTGGCCCTCTCCGGCGATTCCAACCAGGCGGAGGACCTGACTCAGGAGGTCTTTTACCGGGCGCTGCTCCATATCGGCAGCTACCGGGAGCAGGGGCAGATGCTCACCTGGCTGTGCGCCATCGGGAAAAACCTCTGGCTCAGCCAGTGCCGCAAGGAGCGCCGCAGAACTGCCACCCTCGCCGACACGCCTCAGCCAGGACCGGAGGAGGCACTCTCCGCTCAGGAGGTCCAAAATACCCTGCGCCGGGCGGTGGCCGCCCTGCCGGAGGACTACCGGGATGTAGTCATCCTTCACATCTACGGTGAGATTTCCCTCAAGGAGATTTCAGCCATGAAGGGCAAGTCGGAAAGCTGGGGCAAGGTTACCTACTACCGGGCCAAACAGATGTTAAAACAGAAATTGGAGGGACTGCGATGAAAAACAAGTGCGACATTGTTCAGGACCTGCTTCCCCTCTATGTGGACGGCTGCTGCACCCAGAGCAGCCGGGAACTGGTGGAGGAGCACCTGCAGGAGTGTGCCGCCTGCAAACAGGTATTTGGGGAGATGACGGGGGATATCCCCGCTCCGGAGGAGCCCCAGCCTGAGGCGGAGCCTGTCCCGGCAGAACCCGTTCCGGAGGAACCGGAGAAAAAGCAGGAAAAGACCTTCCGCAAGGGGATGAAGAAGATCCGCCGCCGGTGGATTGCCTCCCTGATCGTGGTAATCATTCTGGTGCCCTTCGTGCTCCTGGGGATCGCCCAGGTCACTGGAGATGGCCTGTGCTATACCAACCTTCACGAGTTTTACCTGGCCCACGCCTTCCTGGGAAAGATGAAGGCCGGGGACTATGAGGGAGCGGCCAAGTATGTGGACCGGGAGCTCAGACGGGGAGAGTTTCAGGAGCGGTTTACCGAAGAGGAGCTGGCAAACTATGAGCAGGATGCCATCGATACCTTTGTAGCTGCCGCCCAGGGCTACACCGAGATGGGAGGACTCTCCGGCTACCGCTTCCACTGGGGTGGATATGCCTCTGCCGTGGTAGGCGGCGAATCGTTCGATGGGGATACTTTCTACCGCTTTGACTTTACCATCACCGTGGGCGGAAAAGATTACCTGGCATCCCTGGAGGTAACGGATAACGGGGTGACGAACTGCTCGGTCTATGACAACCCCATGGGCGGCCCACAGCAGCTCAACGCCATCAGCGTTTGGGAGTACACCCTGTGGGATGAGTATGAGGCCCGTTATGATAACCCGGAGCGCGAGGCTGCGTATACCGCGTTTGTGGAACAGCGGGCATACGAGAGCGGCCTCCAGGTAGCTCCCAAGTAAAAGAGAAAGAACAGCGGGTAGCTGTCCATAAAACAGGTTTCACGAAACAAATAATATGGCAGTTGCCGGACAAGGGTTGCTGACAAAAAGGGGTATGTGCCGTTCAGACACATGCCCCTTTGCTTTTTTGCTGTTTTAAAGGTTGATTATGGCTGATTTTTTGCCGTCACGCGTCTTTCCGGAGGGCGCTTGATGGGATTTGCCGCCCTACTTGAAAAGCGGGCTGAAACAGTCGCTTTGCCAAAGGAAAGTGAGAGCTATATATTATCCAGAGGATACTGCAAGGAAGATTAGTTCTGATTCATTCCGAATGGTTCATAGGTCAGCAGCTTTTTCTTCCAAAGGGCCTCTGCATCAATGATTTGATTGTCTGGAAGTGCCTTGGACAAAACCTGCAACACTGAAAACTGCAAATCGTGGCAACTATGATTTACAGACTTCAAGTGGCTGATCATTCCCTTGTTGTTTCCGTGACCGCCCGTAGCGACGTAGACAGACCAACGCCCCAGTAGGCCGTCATAGCCATAGGTCGAGCCGACATATCTGTCTCCCGCCTTGGTGTCCACAATCAGATAGACCGCATTGACCGCAGCCATGGCCGCCTGCCACAGCTCATAGTCCGTATCGTTTTCGACAACTTCTTTTAGTTCATCGAAGGATAGAATAAGATTTTCAAATCCCACAAAAGGCTTCTGGTTCTTTGACTCAATTGCCACGATGGGCTTTTCAGTGGTAGCTTTTTGATGCCACATCCGAGCTGACCCGCCCCAGTCAATCACCAGCTTTCCCTCGTACTCTTTCAGCAAATCCACATATTGCAAATCAAAAAACGCCATTTCGCCACGGTATTCCATGGCTTCACAGTCAGGTAATCCGGCAGGGCATACATCCGGTGTATCAGGCACAGAACCATTGACACGATAACAAGAGTGCAGTCTCGCGTATGTACCGCCATCGCTGATGAATGTGATCCAGTAGGAATATCCTTTGCTGAACCCGTCTTTTTGGTGCTGTGTATATTCATGCGCCATACCGGCTTTATAACATTCTCTGAAACGCTCGTCAGATAATGCATGACGGATCAGCTTGACATCTTTCGGGTCAAGCCCCACATTTTTAAGCACATCGGAAAAGTTCAAAATTGCCATGGAAGCCCCTCCTTATTTTGTTCTCCATTTCAAATTCTACCACAGATTTTTTCGTTGTAAAGCGCGCTTTCCCACCGGCGCAAAATCGCCGCCAGCTCCGGCGTCAGACGTTTGCGGCACTCATGCCGCAGTTCCTCCGGCACGCCGTAGAACGCCTCAGCGATGCTGCCAGTAATGGCGGCGAGGGTGTCGCTGTCGCCGCCGAGGGACACCGCCGTGCGCAGGACGTCTTCAAAATCTGTGCTTTCCAGAAATGCAATAATAGCCTGCGGCACGGTTTCCTGGCAGCTCTCTACATGATGGTAGGTGGGACGAATTTCGTCGCAGGTTCGGCTGAGGTCGTAGCCGAATTCGCGCTCCACATACGCCTTGATTTCCGCTTTGTCGTGACCCGTGCGGGCGAGAAAGATGGCCGCGGCGGTGGCCTGTGCGCCCTTGATGCCCTCCGGGTGGTCGTGGGTCACCTGAGCGGTGAGCCGCGCCAAATGCAGCGATTCTGCCATGTCCTTCGCCAGCCATGCGGCAGGAGAAACTCGCATAGCGCTTCCATTGCCATAGCTGTGGTAGGGCTGTGGAGCATCCGCATACAACCAACGGCTAAACCGCGCACCGTAACCCCTGTCGGGATAGATGCGGCCCAGTCGCTGCATCTCTCGCACCAGCGCCGCTTTGATGGCGGTATCGTCTTGCCCACGGCTGCTGAGCAGCGCCTTCGCCACCGCCAGCGTCATCACCGTGTCGTCGGTGAAGTCGGAACGGCGGCTGAACAGGGGGAAATCCTTCGCCTTATAGTTGTTGCAGTCGAACTCGTAGGGGCTGCCCACGATGTCGCCCAGAATCGCTCCGTACATACGCTTACCTCCCTCTTTTCTGCACGTCCTCGTCGATGCGGCGCTTCCAGTCGGCGCTGAGCGGCCGGGCGGCGCGGACGCTGCACACGGCCTCGCTGATGACCTCGTAATTGAGCGCTGTGCCCGCCTCGTCGCACTTGTAGTTCACCGAGCGATCCGCACCGATGCCGAAACGTGCCGCCTCCTTGGCCGCGTCAATGTTTGCGCCGAGGAACAAAAACTCCCAGCCGTACTTCTCCTTCTGCCGTTCAATCATGCGGCGCACACGCTCGTAATCGTATCGGTGGCTGGCGTTTTCGTAGCCGTCGGTGGTGATGATGAACATCGTCTTCTCCGGCACATCCTCCAGGCGGGCGTACTTGTGAATGTTGCCGATGTGGTGGATGGCACCGCCCACGGCGTCCAAAAGCGCCGTGCAGCCGCAGGTGAAATACTCCTTTTCCGTCAGAGGCGGCACTTCGCCCAGCGGCAGACGGTCATGGATGACCGTGCTGTCGTTGGCGAAAAGCACCGTGGAGACCACCGCCTCGCCCGCCTCCTTCTTCTGCTGTGCGATCATGGAGTTGAAGCCACCGATGGTGTCCGTCTCCAGCCCCGACATAGAGCCGCTGCGATCCAAAATAAAAACCAATTCCGTCATAAAAAAGCCCTCCTTCGTTTGATTACGCTCACATTGTAGCGCATTCGAAGGAGGGTTTGGTCGCCTGTGGGGCGACATTTATGTTACATTTTTGCAGCTTTACAGTTTCCCCAGCCGCTCCAACCGGGACTCGATCGCGCCGGAGGTACGACCAAAGTGCGTACAGAGGTCTTTCTTTTTCATACCGCCGTCGAACAGGCGACATAGCTCATCGTCCAGTTCCTCCGTCCAAGGTTTTCCATTGTTTTCGGGCAGCGGTTTTTTCCGTCTGCGGGATAGTTCCTCCACGGCGCAGTGCAGCGCCCGCACGATCTCTCCTTTGTTGCACACGTGGTCATCCGGCAGCACCTCCCCCGTCAAGGGGTCAACACCGTCCGCCAAAACCGTCAGCAGTTCTTTTGCCCGTTGCACATCCATGATGTTTCACCTCTTCTTTATTTTTTTAGACGGCTCTCCCACTCGGCTTCTTTGAAGCCGACCAGCACGAAGTCATTGCCCACCAGCAGCGGGCGCTTGACCAGCATCCCGTCTGCCGCAAGGAGCTTCAGCATCTCGTCCTCGCTCATTTGGGGCAACTTGTCCTTTAGCCCCATAGATTTGTATAGCAGGCCGCTGGTGTTAAAAAACCTTTTCAGCGGCAGACCGCTACACTCATGCCATGCGGTCAGCTCGTTGTAAGTAGGATTTTCCATTTTGATGTCTCGGAATGTATAGGAAATGCCGTTCTCGTCCAGCCACTTCTGCGCCTTCTGGCAGGTGGTGCATTTGGGGTAGCAGATAAAAGTCATGGTTCACGCTCCTGTTCTATTCAATAATTTCATCACTTTGAGGATTCACCGGCTCATGCTCAAAATATTCCAACCAATCTTCGTAGCTGAGGCCCTCAATGCTGCAAATTACAACACAGCTCCAGCGGTCCTTAAGACTTTTCCCGTCAAATATTGGTGCATTGACCATCTCCTCCGCAGTTTTAAAATCGCACCCACCCACAATACCACAATAACCTACCCAGTACGGCTTGTCGTACTGTGGTAAGTAGCCGAGATAATGTTCTTCCTCATTGGGGTCATCACTGAAATAAAAGCAGGTTTCATCTATGTTCATGCCGGCAGTCAACTGCCGAAAGAAGAAATCCCAATCCATTTGATTATTCATTATTTTCACGCTCCCAACAAACTCTGGTCGAACGCGAACAACGCCTCGTTGATCTTGAAAATATCGTAGTCCCGCTGCATGATGAAATACTCGATGATGACGTCAAACTTGCTGCTGGCGCTGAGAGCGTAGCCCGCGCGTGCGATGAGGTCGCGGGTCTCCGGCAGGCTCAGCTCCAGCGCGATGGCGAAGGCCACCGCCGTGGGCTTGGAAGGCTTGTAGTCCGGGTTGTTGCGGATTTTCGAGAACAGCTTGCGGTCTACGTTGGCCTTTTTGTAGACCTCGGCGTCCTTTTTTCCGCTGCGGTCGATGAGCTTTAGTAACGTCTCCGAAAATCCGGCATCCAGATGCGCAAGCGCCTCGTCCAGCCCGGAGGCCGCCATGGGCGCGTCCTCGTAGGCGGTCAGCATCCGGCTTTCGACGACGCCCATCCGGCGCATCCTCTCCCGGCGGGAGTCGGTGTGGGCCTCCACATAGTGGTCGTCGATGTAGGCGGCGATATCCGCGAACAGCTTGTTGCCGATCTGGTACGCCGCGCGGCTGAAAATGACGAGATACACCGTCATGTCGTTTTCAGTCAAAAACTCGCTGATGGTGTCCACCGCCACGCGGAGCGACTGATCCTTGGGATAGCCAAAAACGCCGGAGGAGATCAGCGGGAAGGCAACCGTCTCGCAGCCATGTTTCTTCGCCAGCGCAAGGCTTGAGCGATAGCAGGAGGCGAGTTGCTCCCGCTCGCCGTACTTACCGCCGTTCCACACGGGGCCGACTGTGTGGATCACATATTTGCACGGCAGACGGTACGCGCCGGTGAGCTTGGCCTCGCCGGTCCGGCAGCCGCCCAGCGTCCGGCACTCTTGGAGCAGCTCCGGTCCCGCCGCGCGGTGGATGCAGCCATCCACGCCGCCTCCGCCCAGCAGGGATTCCTTCGCCGCGTTGACGATGGCGTCCACGCTCATTTTCGTGATGTCATTGCGAACAATGATAAGGGGCATGATACTCACCTCTGCGCAATCATTATTTAAATTCATTGTAGCAAAACAAAACCGGTTTCACAATGGGTAAATCATTTCAAGTGCTCTTCTCTAAGGGCTTGGGACTATCCCAAAAATGAAAACAGGGCGTTTCAGCGGTCAGCCGGAACGCCCTGTTTTTTCGGTGTGGGTACTCACCGGATTTGCTTGCTGTACTGCAAGAAAATCCCGGTCAACCCACGCCGTTTTTCGCAAGTGTAGCTACACTTGCTGTGCTTGCTCTTCCTCTCATAATCGCATTGACTCGAACGTTTGTTCTTGTTATAATTAGGCCAAGAGATTAAAAAAGTCTTGGAGCGCAGCTGATTTTCATTGGCAAATGGCGGCATCGCCGCCTTGATTACCGGCTTGCACAGGCGAACGAGCCTGCCAAGGACGCGCAGCGAGGCAAAGCCGATTTCTTGACAGGCACGGACGGCTGTGCGACCCGGCGAACTGCCTGTAATTCTCCTGTGAATCCCGGTACATTGCCCAATGGAATCCCGGAAATTGTCGTGATATACTGAATAACAATAGGTCATATCACGCACTTTGCTCCGGGAGATTCATGCGGCGCTGCTCGGAAATCTGAATGAAAAGGAAGGTGCAAATGGATAACAAGAAACGTAACGTCCAAGTGGAATCGGACGGCAGCCGCAGTGCCCCCGTTCCTCTCTGGCAGGAGTTACCGCAGATCACGGTGCGCCTGAAAGAAGGAAACACCATCTACCGCTTTACTGCCAGTTTTGACGGAACGCACACCCTTCCCGAAAAGGCGGTGAAGCTGATCGACTCCGAAGGGAGCGTGTGATCGTGACCAACAGCAACCTTGTCTTGGCAGACTGTCCTCAGATGATGGAGGAATCTACTATGAAGCAGTCTGACAAAATTACCGCGCTGTATTGCCGCCTTTCCCGTGACGATGAATCACAGGGCGACAGTAACAGCATTGTGAATAAAAAAGCCTATCTCAGCCGATATGCAAAGGAACACAGCTTCCGCAATACGGAGTTCTTTGTGGATGACGGTTACACGGGTGCGAACTTTCAAAGACCGGATTGGCAGCGCATGATGGCGCTGGTGGAAGACGGAAAGATCGGTACGATCATCACGAAGGACATGAGCCGCATCGGTCGAAATTATTTGGAAGTTGGGATGTATACCGAGATCACATTCCCACAGAATAACGTGCGGTTCATTGCCATCAATAGTGGTGTGGACAGTGCCAACCAGCAAGACAATGAGTTCGTTCCGTTCGTCAATATTATCAACGAATACTACGTTCGGGACGGCAGCAAGAAAGTGCGTACCTCACTCCGGCTCAAGGGAGAATCCGGCGAACACCTGACGACAATTCCGCCGTATGGCTATGTCAAAGACCCGGATAATTCAGAGCATTGGCTCGTCGATCCGGAAGCGGCACAGGTGGTCAAGCGCATCTTTTCCCTCTGCATGGACGGGAACGGTCCGACGCAGATTGCCCGGATGCTGAAAGAGGATCATGTGTTGACGCCTACCGTTTATCAGGACAGGCAAAAACGAAAAGTCCGCTGCACTTTGCCGGAGAATCCATACAACTGGAACGGCAGTACCGTTGCTGCAATTCTGGAACGGATGGAGTATTGCGGGCATACCGTGAACTTCAAAACGCACCGGCAGTCCTACAAAATCAAGAAGACCATCGAGAATCCACCGGAGCAATGGAAGATATTCCGCAACACCCACGAAGCCATTGTGGATGAGGACACCTTTCAGCGGGTACAGGAGCTGCGCCGCAACAAACGCAGACCGGCAAGAACGGGCAAGAGCAACCTCTTTTCCGGCGTTGCCTACTGTGCCGATTGCGGAGAAAAAATGTACTACTGCACCTCGCGGAACTTTGAAGAACGACAGGATCATTTCGTCTGCTCTACCTCTCGCAAGAAGGGAAAAGACGTGTGCGGAACGCACTTCATCCGTGCGGTTGTTCTGGAAAAGGGCGTGCTGAAATTTCTGCAAATCCTGCTTTGGTATATCTCCGATTGCGAGGATCTGTTCCGGGATAAGTTGGGTGCAAAGCGCAAGGAGGACTTCAAGAAAGAACTCGCCGCAAAGCGCAGACAGCTTACGCAGGCACAGCGCAGGATGGAAGAGCTTGACCGTCTGTTCAAACGGCTCTATGAGGACAATATCTCCGGCAAAATCAATGATAGCCGATTTGAAAAGCTGTCCGCCGACTATGAAAATGAGCAAACAGAGCTGACGGAGAAAATGCAGCTTTTGGAGCAGGCGATTACCCAGCAGGAGAAAGAAGCCGACAGCATTGAACAGTTCATCCTACGGGCGAAAAAATATCCCAACTTGCAGGAACTGACGCCCGCTGTGCTGCATGATCTTGTGAACAGGGTCTATGTTTCCGCGCCGGATAAGAGCAGCGGGCAGCGAGTGCAGGATGTGCATATCAGCCTTGCCTGCATTGGTTTCCTGCCAGAGAGCATCATTGCCGAAATGCTCACTCACGCATCAAAAAGCAGAACAGCGTGACTTCCGCCACGCTGTTCTCTCTAAACCTTATAAACCTGTCTTATGCGCTGCTACCCGCCCGGCGCACGTTTTAACGTGCGCCGGGCTGTTTTTCGTCATATGCTTACTTTTTGAAGCCGTCCTTCAGGCTGACGGCGCGGTTGAACACCAGAGCGCCGGGCTTGGAGTCCTTGCTGTCGGCACAGAAGTAGCCAAGACGCAGGAACTGGAAGCGGTCGCTGGGCTGGGCGTTGGCCAGGCTGGCCTCCAGCTTGCAGCCCTCCAGTACCTCCAGAGAGCCGGGATTCAGGCAGTCCAGGAAGTCCTTGTCGCCGCCGTCGGGGTTCTCGTCGGCAAACAGATTGTC
This sequence comes from Flintibacter porci, assembly GCF_041925195.1. Lineage (NCBI taxonomy): Bacteria > Bacillati > Bacillota > Clostridia > Eubacteriales > Flintibacter > Flintibacter porci. Next base: position 150,188 of record NZ_JBHEVB010000003.1, on the reverse strand, counting down.
GTACAGGCGCACCTGGGCGTCCACGGCGGTCTCAGCGTCCACCCAGTGGATGGTAGCGCCCTTCACCTTCCGGCCGTCGGCGGGGTTGCCGCCCTTGGAGTCGGGATCATAGGTGGCCAGGATCTCCACCACATTACCCTGCTCGTCCTTCACACAGCCGGTGCACTTGATGAGGTAGGCGCCCTTCAGGCGGCACTCGGGGCCGTCGGGGTAGAGACGCTTATACTTGGGAATGGGAGTCTCCAGGAAGTCGTCGGACTCCACATAGAGGTTGCGGGAGAAGGTGACCGGACGGGTGGCCTCGGGATCGTTGGGGTTGTTCTCCACCTCGAAGGTCTCGCTCTGGCCCTCGGGATAGTTGGTGATGGTCAGCTTGATGGGGCGCAGTACCGCCATGGCACGCTGGGCGTGCTCATTGAGATCCTCACGCAGGCAGTGCTCCAGGAAGCCGTACTCCACGGTGGAGGTGTTCTTGGCCACGCCGATGCGGTCGCAGAAGTTGCGGATGGAGGCGGGGGTGTAGCCGCGGCGGCGCAGGCCGCACAGGGTGGGCATACGGGGATCGTCCCAGCCGGAGACGTACTTCTCCTCCACCAGCTTACGCAGCTTCCGCTTGCTCATGACGGTGTAGTTGATACCCAGGCGGGCAAACTCGATCTGACGGGGCTTGCTGGGCACATCGGTGTTGTTGATTACCCAGTCGTACAGGGGACGGTGGTCCTCATACTCCAGGGAGCACAGAGAGTGGGTGATACCCTCCAGAGCGTCCTGGATGGGGTGGGCGAAGTCGTACATGGGGAAGATGCACCACTTGGTGCCCTGGCGGTGATGCTCAATATAGCGGATACGGTAGAGCACCGGGTCACGCATGTTGAAGTTGCCGCTCTCCAGGTCGATCTTGGCCCGGAGGGTGTACTTGCCCTCGGGGAACTCGCCGTTCTTCATCCGCTCGAACAGGTCCAAGCTCTCCTCGATGGGGCGGTCACGCCAGGGGGAGCGGGCGGGGGTGTTGGTGTCGCCGCGGTACTCCTTGAACTGCTCGGGGGTCAGCTCGCACACATAGGCCAGGCCCTTCTTGATGAGGCCCACGGCCAGCTCGTAGGTCTTTTCGAAGTAATCGCTGCCGTAGAAGAAGCGGTCACCCCAGTCAAAGCCCAGCCAGTGGATGTCCTCCTGGATGGCATCTACGAACTCGGTGTCCTCCTTGGCGGGGTTGGTGTCGTCCATGCGCAGGTTGCAGATGCCGCCGAACTTCTCAGCAGAGCCGAAGTCGATGATCAGCGCCTTGCAGTGGCCGATGTGGAGATAGCCGTTGGGCTCGGGCGGAAAACGGGTGTGGACTTGCATCCCGGCAAAACGTCCGCCGGGAGCGATGTCCTCCGCGATAAATTCATGAATAAAGTTCTGGCTGGGGGCGGGACCCTCGGTGGCGGGGGCGCCGGTCTTGATGTCGTCAGCCATGGTTGACCCTCCTGTCTCTTTCATGGACAAACAGCCGGTCCATGTGGGAATCTTAACTTCACTATTCTACACCAGGGGCGGTTGTCTTGCAAGTTTTTTTCCATTTTTGCTCTCACCTTGCAGGAGTTGGGGCGGTGTGCTATACTCAGGTATCCAAAGATCATGCGCCAAAGGCACAGAGAGGAGACATCATATGCGTCCCATGCGTCGATTTCGTCAGGAGCTGACGGCGGAGGAGTGTGTTCAGGTGCTGGAACGGGGCACCCACGGAGTATTGGCCGTGCTGGGGGACGAGGGCTATCCCTATGCAGTTCCCCTAAGCTATGTGCACGGAGAGGGGAAGATCTGGTTCCACTGCGCCAAGGCTGGGCATAAACTGGATGCCATCCGGAATTATAATAAGGTATCCTTCTGTGTGGTGGACCAGGACCGGATCGTGCCGGAGGAGTACACCACTTACTTCCGCAGCGTCATCGCCTTCGGCACCGCCCGGGTGTTGGAGGACCCCTGGGAGAAGCGCCAGGCCCTGGCAGCTCTGGCCGCCAAGTATTCCCCGGACCAGGAGGAGGGGCGCAACGAGGAGATCCGCTCTCAGTTTGCCAATGTGACCATGGTGGAGCTCACCGTGGAGCACATGACGGGCAAAGAGGCCATCGAACTGGTGCGGGAGAAAAATTCTTCCTCTTTGTGACCCAGTCACAGTATACCCCCGAAAAATGGGGTATGATACCACCAGAACCAGAAAGAACCGCCAAAGGAGGCTGGAAGTGTGAAGTATGATATCATTGTGCTGGGCAGCGGCCCGGCGGGCCTCTCGGCGGCGGTGACCGCCCGGGGCCGGAATAAGAGCGTTCTGGTCATCGGCAACCGCTGGCAGGACAGTCCCCTGGCCCGGGCCGAGCGGGTAGACAACTACCTGGGGATGCCCGGGATGACCGGAATGGAGATGCTGGAGGCCTTCCAGCGCCACGCCCAGGAGATGGGGGTGGAGATGGTCACCGGAAAGGTGCTCTCCATTATGGAGTGGGAGGGCTTCCACCTCACCGTAGGCAGCCAGCTCTACCAGGGCTCCGCCCTGATTTTGGCCCCCGGCGTAGTGCGCCAGGCCAAGTTCCCCGGAGAGGAGACCTACCTGGGCCGGGGCGTGAGCTACTGCGCCACCTGCGACGGGATGCTCTACCGCAACAAGCCGGTGGCGGTGGTGGGCCGCAGCAAGGATGCCCCCCACGAGGCAGCTTACCTCAAGAGCATTGGCTGCCAGGTAGTCTATGTGGCTCCCAAGCGGCCGGACCAGCTGGAGGAGGACATCCCCTTTATCCAAGCGGCCAAGCTGGCCGTCAAAGGCGAGCAGACCGTCACCGCCCTGGAGGCGGACGGAGCCGACATCCCGGTCAATGGCGTGTTTATCCTCCGGGAGGCGGTGGCCCCCGGCGACCTGATCCCCGGCCTGATTCTGGAGAAGGGAGCCATCCAGGTGGACCGATCTATGGCCACCAGCGTACCTGGTGTCTTTGCCGCCGGAGATGCCACGGGAGCACCCCTGCAAGTATCCAAGGCGGTGGGGGAGGGCCTGATCGCTGCCCTGTCTGCCTGTGAATATCTGGACCGCAATGGGTCAAAGTAAGAACATAAAAAATATTTAGAAAGAAGGATTTGAATATGGCACTGCAGCATTACAACAAGGAGAGTTTTGACAAGAGCCTGAACGAGGGCAAGCTGATGATGGTAGACTTCTGGGCCAACTGGTGCGGCCCCTGCCGCATGCTGGGTCCTGTGATCGAGCAGCTGGCCGGCCAGTACGAGGGCAAGGCCGAGATAGGCAAGGTGGACGTGGATGAGCAGGGCGAGCTGGCCATGCGCTACGGCGTGATGTCCATCCCCACCGTGATCTTCTTCAAGAACGGCAAGGAGATCGACCGCAAGGTGGGCGTGATGCCCGCCGGCGCCTTCACCCAGGTGCTGGATCAGAACCTGTAAGAGACAAAAATCCCGCTGTTTTATAACAGCGGGATTTTTTATGCCTGTTTTAAGAACAACCGGAGCACCCGGAGCAGTCCCCGCCGCCGGGACAGCCGGAACAGGGGGAGGCAGGAGGCGGAGCCAACTTTTTGCGGCGGCGCTGGGCCAGCAGATCGGCGGCGATGAGCACCACGCACCAGAACACCAGCAGCGTCAAAATCAAAATGGCGCAGTTGCGGAAGAAGTCCTCGGGCAGCAGCAGGATGATGGGGTCGGTGCGCCAGTCAAAGAGCCAGTTAGTCTTACCTGGGAAAAAGATAGAGTGGAACACCACAAAGGCCCGCTCAAAATTGGTGGCGGCCAGACCGCCCACAATGAGAAACAGGCCGCCCAGCCCGATGGCCGCCCAGAAGCCCGGCCCGTGGCCCAGCAGAGGGGCGGGAGTGAGCTTACGTTTCCGGCTGAGAACAAACAAAATCACAAGCGCAGCCAGGGAAATCACAGCTATCCACAGATCCAGCAGAAACAGCACCCGCACATCGGCAAAGTGGGAGGCGCCGGACGAGGAGAAGGGCAGCACGCCCGCGGCAAAATCGGGCCGCAGGCCCAGACAGTAGTCCATCACCTGGTCGAAAGCCTCTTTGATCTGCTCCACACTCAAGCCGGTATAGCCGTCCAGGTTCAGGGCCTTAATGTGGGCGTAATAGAAGGGGCGGCACAGCAGAGGCACCGCGATGGAGGCGGAAAGTACCAGCAGGGCGGTAAACACTCCGGTAAAAAGAGAGAGCAGTTTACTTGGTTTCATGGGAAAAACCTCCGGAAGAAGGATTTGCCCCCGACAGGGCAATGAGAACTTGGGCGGGAAGATAAAACAGCCACATCCCCACCGACACAAAGGCGCTCACCGCCGGGGGAACCAGCTGTGGATTCTGGAACAGGCCCACACACGCATCACAGCAGAGAAAAAGCCAAAGCCCCACAGAAAACAGGCGCATGGACTGCCCGAGACAGCTCAGACTGGACAGCGCGTTGCAGAAAAAGTTGGTGAAGTAAAACAGGGCCAGAATATTCAGGGGGATGAGCAGGTCCAGCGCGTTTAGTACGACCAGAGCGAGAACAAACAGGGCTGCCCTCAGCCCCCACAGGCTGCGGCCTCCATTGCTGCGGTAGATGCGGACAAAGTATAACCCCTGCACCAGGCAAAACAGCACAATACCCAGGGCATAGTGTGCGTCCAGCAGCAGGAGAAATACATCGGCCAAAACGGTGAGGGTCAGAGCGGCGGACACCAGACGGCTGCCGCCCTGGTGACTCAGGTACAGAGAGTAGATCAGACACAGCAGGATGCCGGCAAACTTAATGGGGTTGGAGCCGCGGCCTCCGATCGTCACATCCCAGATCAGAAAGGCGGCGTAGAGGATGGCCTCCAGAGTGAGAAACAGGGGCAGTACCCGATGAGATAGGCGCAAAAGACCGCCTCCTTTCTGACTGCAGGTTCTATCATACCACAAAGGGGCAGAGAGAACAAGAAAGAGGGCCCGGCGTTTGCCGGACCCTCTTGTCTGGATGGAAAAATGGAATTACTTCTGAGCGGGCTTCTTGCTGCCGAAGATGGTCATGCAGCCCTCCACAGCCAGCACGATGGCCAGCACGAAGAGCAGAGTGCCCAGAATGGCCTGAGCATAGGGGCCCCAGTCGCTGGCAGCGCCGGCGGCAATGACGGACACCTTGCTGGTCACAGTCTGGAACAGAGAGACCAGAGTGACTACCAGCATGAAGGCCATGGGGAAGTAGAACATCTTGTTGTTGCGGCCGATGTTGCCCAGCCAGGCACACACGGTCAGCAGAGCCAGAGCGGCCAGCAGCTGGTTGGCAGCGCCGAACAGAGGCCAAATCTTGGAGTAGCCGGTCATGCCCAGGCCAACGCCCAGCACCACGGTGATGGCGGTAGCCACCACGGGGTTACAGAGGACGGCCTTAATGCCGGTAGCATCCTTATAGGTCTCACCGGGCTTGAGCCAGAACTCCTGGAACATGTACCGGGCCAGACGGGTGGCGGTATCCAGAGAGGTCAGGCAGAACACGGAAACGGTCAGAACCAGCAGGGAGGCGATGGTGCCCTGAGCGCCGGCCAGGCCGGGGATAGAGGCCACCATGCGGGAGATACCGGTAGCAAAGACCTGGGTGGGGGTGACGATCTCGCCGGAGGCATACTCAGTCCAGATGAAGGACACAGCAGCCAGAGAGATCAGAGCCAGAGCACACTCGATGAGCATGCCGCCGTAAGCGATGGGCTTAGCGTCGCGCTCGTGGTCCAGCTGCTTGGCAGTGGTGCCGGAGCCCACCAGAGAGTGGAAGCCGGAGATAGCGCCGCAGGCGATGGTCACAAACAGGGCGGGGAACACATAGCCCAGAGAGTTGCCGGTGGGAGCCAGGTTATCATACCAGCCGGTGAAGGCAGGCATATCCATGTGAGCAGCGTCCGCACCGGTGAGACCGGCACCGATGACGCCCACAGCGGCGATAACCATCATGGCGTACAGCAGGAAGGAGCTGAGGTAGTCACGGGGCTGTAGCAGGATCCACACGGGAGCCACGGAGGCAACCAGGATGTAAGCGCCGATGATCCACATCCAGGTGGAGCTGGTCAGGTAGATGGGGTGCCAGTTCAGACCGATAAACAGGCAGACCACGATGCCGATCACGCCGGCGATAGTGGCGATGGTCAGGGAAGCGCCCTTGCGATACACAAAGAAGCCGAACAGGATAGCCATCACGATGAACAGCAGGGAGATCATGGCCACAGAGGCGTTGGTCTCATTCAGGGAGCCGTCCGCGTTGAAGCCCACGAAGGTGCTGGCCACGATGGAGGCGAAAGCGGCCACCACCAGCACCAGGGTCAGGTAAGAGAAGATCAGGAACAGCTTCTTGGCACGATCGCCGATGTTCAGGGCGACCACCTCGCCCAGGGACTGACCCTTGTGGCGGATGGAGGCGAACAGAGCGCCGTAGTCATGAACCGCGCCGAAGAAGATACCGCCGATCAGGACCCACAGAACAACGGGGACCCAGCCGAACACGGCAGCCTGAATGGGGCCGTTAATGGGGCCGGCGCCGGCGATGGAAGAAAAGTGGTGACCCATCAGAACAGGAGCCTTGGCGGGGACGTAGTCCATGCCGTCCTCCAGCTCATGGGCGGGGGTGACTTTGGAGTCGTCAACGCCCCACTGCTTGGCAAGCCATCCGCCGTAGAAAATGTAACCTACGATCAGAATGATAATGCCAACGATGACAACAAGCATTGCATTCATTGAGTTTTCTCCTCTCCTTTATAGTTTGCAATGACACGTTCCACCATCCGCTTCAGGTCCTTGCCAAAGGCTTTTCCCGCGCGGTTGGTGGTAATTTCGCCGGTGGACAGGTCCACGGCGGCTATACGAAACTCCATCCATCCATGGAGCGATAGCTTAAATTCTCTGCGGTGCTTTTTCTTGATCAAAGCGCCCAGAGCCTGCTTGTCGGCCTGATCACACAGAACCAAAGCAGTGAGATACGTATACATATGCTGAGCATGGGGCTTGACCAGGGGAGTGCCCAGTTCCAGGGTCTGTCGGCACACGTCCTCCAGAGCGGTCTCGTTCAGCTCAGACAAGGAGTAGAGGTAGAGGTACTCGTGGTGCTCCGCCGCCCAGAGCTCCGCCTTTTTGCTCAGTACATACTGGGAGTCCCGGGAGTGAAAGGCACAGCAGGCCTTCAGAGCAGAATCGTCGCTGCCGCGCTCGATGTCGTAGTGGGTGGAAAAGATCGTCAGCAGACGCTCCTCCAGGGTCTGGCGCAGAGAAGTCACGTAAAACCATCCTTTCCCCCGCCCAGCGCGGGGTGACAAAGTTGAAAGCAGCCGGAAAAGGCTGCTTTTCTCAAAAAGTTGCCGGAAAAAATTTAGGAAAAACTTAAGAAATGAAAATGGAAAAATTGTGAATAAATTATTAAGGATAATATAGCAGATTTCCATGCTCAATGCAACCCTAAACTATCTGCAAAAGAAAAAATTCTATGCCTTTTTGGTTGGAACGGCAAAAGGAAGCGGTTAAGAATGGGAGAAAGCGTCAGAATGCAGGAAGGAAGAAAATTAGAGAGTGGGTTGAACCTTAAATTTAAAGGTGAGAGCTGGAAAAAAAGAAAAAGGAACCGGCCTGGGGCGGTTTGTTGACAGGTTAGGCCCAATCGGGTAAAATGAGCCTGCATTTATAAGGTATGGTATATTGGAAAGGACCCGTGCTGCGGGCGGAAAGGAGCTGCGGGATGGAGTTGGCGGATCAGAAGAAAAAAAGAAGGCTTCTCCACCTGTCCAAGACAGGCAGGCGGCGGCTTCTTGTGCCCACGGCCTTTTTCCTGGCCGTTATTTATTATGAAGAGCTGTTTATGAAGCTCTTCTGCTTTCATAGCCTGTCCCCGGCCGGGGCATTTTTTACCCTGCTGTTCTCCATTCCGGTGGCGGTGCTGCTGGGACTGCTGTGCGGCGGCGTGCAGGAGCGGCGGGGACGGTGGCTGGTAGTGATATGTACCGCCCTGCTCTCCCTGTGGATGGGCTCTCAGATCGTCTACTACCATCTGTTCAAAACCTTTTTGACTATCTTTTCCATCACCAAAATGGCCATGGTGGCCGGAGCCTTCGGCGATATGGCGGTGGGCCAGATCCTGATGAACTGGTTTCCCATTTTGATGATGGTGGTGCCTGTGGTGCTGTCCCTGGTGTTCCGGGACCGGATCGTGAGCGGTGAGCCTCTGGCCCGGGGCGACCGGCTGCGCTGGTTTGGGGTGGGTGCGCTGGTACAGGTGGCGGGGATCCTCTTGGTGCTGCTGTGCGGCGGGGGGAACCTGTCGCTGCGGTATATCTACTTCCAGGCGGCCGCGCCGGAGCTGGAGGTACAGAACTTCGGTATGATCACCCAGACCCAACTGGAGATCCGGCGGGTACTCTTCGGCATCGATCCGGATGACCAGATCCTGCCCAAGCTGGCGGTGCGCACCTCCGCACCCTACCAGCTGGAGGAGAAAAAGGAGCCCGGACTGCATGTGATGGAGATCGACTTTGACGCTCTGCTGGAGCGGGACCAGGACGATCCGGTGCTTACCGACATGCACCAGTACTTCTCCAAAGTGGAACCCACGGCGGAAAATGAATGGACGGGCCGCTTTGCAGGGAAAAATCTGGTCTGGGTGGTGGCAGAGGGATTTTCCACCCTGGCTATGGATCCCCAGCGTACTCCCACCTTGTGGAAGCTATCCCACGAGGGAATTATCTGCGACCACTTCTATACGCCCTTGTGGGGTGTGTCCACCTCGGACGGGGAGTATGTGACCACCACGGGTCTCATCCCCAAGTCGGGGGTGTGGAGTTACTCGGAGTCGTCGGACAACTACATGCCCTTCGGCTTTGGTACCCTGTTCAAAAATCTGGGGTACCGCACCCTGGCCTACCACGACTATCTCTACGATTACTACGACCGCAACCTCTCTCATCCCAATATGGGCTACGAATATTACGGCATCGGAAACGGACTGGATATGGAGATCGACGAGGAGAATTTCCCGCCCTCTGACCAGGAGATGATGGAAAAGATCGTGCCCCAATTTGTGAATGAGGATCAGTTCATGGTCTACTGCCTGACGGTGAGCGGCCATTTGAAGTACAACTATGAGAGCAACTCCATGGCCCGCCGCCACTGGAGCCAGGTGTCGGATCTAGGCTACTCCGAGGCGGTGACCGCCTATCTGGCCTGCCAGATGGAGCTGGAGCTGGCCATGGAGAGCCTGGTCAATCAGCTGGAGGAGGCAGGCAAGCTGGATGACACCGTCATTGTCCTCTCCGCCGACCACTACCCCTATGGTCTCACCGATGAGGAGTACAGCGAGCTGCTGGGCCACGAGGTGGACCCGGTCTTTGAAATCTACAAAAACACCTTGATTTTGTGGAGTGCAGATATCAAAGAGCCTGTCCATGTGGATAAGTTCTGTTCCAGCCTGGATGTGATGCCCACCCTGGCCAATCTCTTTGGCCTGGAATACGACTCCCGGCTCATTATGGGCCGAGACATTCTCTCGGACGAGCCCGGGCTGGTCATTTTCTCCAATTACAGCTTTATCACCGACAAGGGACGCTATGACTCCACCACCGACACTTTCCAAATGTGGGACGGCAGCGAGCCTGACCCGGAGTATGTGGCGGAGCGCCTCTCCGAGGTGCAAAACCGGGTGGCCTACTCGGCGTCTATTTTGGATAACGACTATTACCGGGTGGTATTTGGAGCTTCCTGAGCATGAAAAAAGGCTGACATCGTTGGATGTCAGCCTTTTCCTTTTATCTTTTAAAGCTCCAGGCGGATACTGTCCTTGGAGGACAGGCCGTCTTTGGAGAGCATCCGCTCCAGTACCTCCACGTCGGAGGTGATGTCCAGGGCGTCTCCCTGGAACAGCTGGTCCAGCTGTTTTTCAAAGCCCTCCACGACCTTATCCATCATGCCTTCAATGCGTTCCATAGCGGCGGTGATGTTTTCACCTGCCACCTCCTGGTCCTCCAACTGGGCATAGGCCCGGAGGATCTTCAGCGTGGTGGGGAGATAGTAGCTCAAAAAGCTGTGCAGCTGGGGAGATTTCTCCGGGTGCTGTCGCTGGTAGTCCAGAATTTTGGCGGTGATGACGCCGATGCGGTCGATCTGCTGGCTGAGCCGGGGGTTATCGATGGCGTCGTTGACAGCGCGGATCTCATCCAGTACCGCGTCCTGGGGACGCTCCTCTTTGGGCTGTTCCGGCTGCTTAGGCTCCTCCTTGGGAGGATCGGACAGGCCGTCGCCCGAGATCACCAGCATGCCGCTGCCCAGATCCAGGTAGCCGTTGGGGAACAGGTTCTCCTCCAACATGTCCTCCAGGTCATCCTTCACTTTGGCGGGGGAGGTGCCGGTGGCGGAGGCCAGGGAGGCCAGGGAGATGCTGGTGCGCCGGCCGATCATGGCCAGATACTGGCGGAAGCGGCGTACCTTCTTCTGCCGGCGAAGCCCCACAAACAGGCATCCGGCGCCGCCGCCCAGGAAGCAGAAGATGGGCAGCAGGTTCATCATGTCTTCCAAAAACCATACGACATCTCCGTGAAGCAGCCAATAAAAGGCGTTGCTGACACTGGAGAGGGAGAGAAAGAGGAAAACCGCGGTAAGTACGGCGCCCACAATGGTCATGGTGCGGCCCTTGCGCTCCAGCGCGGCCAGCTGGGCGTTACGGCCTTCGGCGGTGAGCTCAGCAGCGGGCTGGGGAGAGGTGGTTCTGGCTCCTACCGGCGCGGCATCGGGACGGCGGGCATAGGTGGTGGCGCTGCGTCCGGTGCGCTTTTTTCCGCCCAGCAGTTTCAGAACGATCATAAAAAAGCCGATGGGCGGCATACAGACCAGAAATACCACGGCGAGGATCCAATAGGTCAGATCGCCGTTGTTTCGGTTTCCCCTCTGATATTGATAGTTTGACATAATGGCTTTTCCCTCCGATAGCAGGCCGCAGGGCGGCCGACTTAACAAGGATATTGTAGCAGAGATGTGTCAAAAACGAATTGAGATTTTCTTAAAATTGATTAAAGGCGCATACAATGGATGCAGATCCTGAAAACAGACAGGAGGACCTGGGTAAAAAACATGATACCCCAAGGGCGCAAAAAAGTAAAGGGCGGTCCAAATATTTTGCTCCAAAGGGGAAATTTGGGAAAGACAGTTGTAACTGTTCTGTAATTGTAAGGGGAAAACAGGGGTGCTATAATGGGTCATGATCTCCAGAAACACGCAGGATCAGGGAGAAATATCCATAAAATTCTGAATCTGTGTGGAGAAATAAACAGAAAAACGTATCGGCTGCGGGCCGATGCGCGGAGGTAACGTCATATGGAAGGTAGTCGGGTCCAAAACAATGGGGCCAAGGGCCCTATGAACCCAAAGAAAAAGAAATTGCTCATCGGAATCGGAGCGGCAGCGGTTGTGGTGGTCGGCGCCTATGTGGGCCTGTGTGCCTGGGTGGGCGGCTCCCAGACTATCATGAAGGGCGTCCATGTGGGCGGCGTGTCCGTGGGCGGAATGACCCAGGAGCAGGCAAAGTCCACCCTGGAGCAGAGCATGACCCAGGCCAAGAGCGTCACCCTGCCGGTGGAGTACGGCACCTGGAGCGGCAGCATCAGCGGCAGTGCCCTCAGCCTGGAGGCAGATGACTGCGTCCGGCAGGCGTGGGAAGCCGGCCGGAGTAACTTCCTGCTTCAGGGCGGCGCCTATCTGGGCAGCCTGATGGGAATGAAGCAGGACGTGGATCTGGTGCTGGACTGGAGCGAGAGCGGAAAAGAAGAGCTGAATGCGCTGCTGGACGAGGCCGATCAGCTGGCCGGCGGCGGCATCACCGAGGCCGCCTATGTGGTGGAGGGCGATGCCCTGAAGATCACCAAGGGCGTTACCGGTGTGGCCATTGACCGGGAGCAGTCGGAGCAGCAGGTCAAACAGGCTCTGACCGATGAGATCAGCCAGCAGCTGCGGGGCGAAGCGGTACAGGCGGAGACGGTGACCCTCACCGCCCACGAAGAGAGCCCCCGGGAGCCTGATTTTGAGGCCATGTATGAAGAACTGCACACCGAGCCTGTGGATGCCACCGTGGACCCCGAGACCTATCAGGCCACGGACCATGTGGTAGGCGTAGACTTTGACGTGGAACAGGCCAAGGCGGCCTATCAGTCTGCGGCCGAGGGCGAGACCGTCTCCATCCCTCTCACCCTGACCCAGCCCAATGAGACCAAGGAGAGCCTGCAGGCCAAGCTGTTCCGGGATCTGCTGGGCAGCGGTACCACCAACGTCAGCGGCTCTTCCAACCGCAAGCACAACGTAAAGCTCTCCGCCCAGGCCTGCAACGGCGTGGTCCTTATGCCCGGAGAGATCTTCTCCTACAACAACACCACCGGCAGCCGCACTGCCTCCAAGGGCTATCTGTCCGCGCCGGTGTACTCCGGCGGCGCCTCGGTGGACGAGGTAGGCGGCGGCATCTGCCAGACCTCCTCTACCATCTACTACGCCGTCCTGCACACCACCCTGGAGGTGGTGGAGCGCAAGGCCCACATGTATAACACCGGTTATGTGGATGAGGGCATGGACGCCACGGTATACTATGGTCTGACGGATTTCCGCTTTAAAAACAACACCAACTATCCCGTGAAGATCGTTACCCGCAGCTACGACCAGGGCGGCAAGCGCAAGCTCACCGTAGAGATCTACGGCACCAACGAGACCGGTTATTACGCCGTGCCCAAGAGCACTACTTATGACTGGGTCTCTCCCACTACCCAGTATAAAGCAGATGAGTCTATCCCCCGCGGAACCACCAAGGTGGACAGCAAGCAGAACCCCTATACCGGCGTGAGTGCCAGTACCTACCGCTATATCTACGACAAAAACGGCAATCTGGTGGAGAAGCAGCAGATGACCTCCAGCACCTACAAGATGCGTCCCAAGACCATTTTGTATAACCCCGCCGACGGCGATCCCTCCACCTGGGTCAACGGCGTGCCGCCGCAGCCCCAGCCCGAACCTCAGCCTGAACCGGAACAGCCCATCGATTCCGGCAGCCAGGGCACGGATTCCGGGGCCTCCTCGTCCAGCAGTACGCCGGATCAGTCGGCAGGAGGGGCCAGCAGTCAGGCATCCTGAAGGAGCACAACATGTTTCAAGGTTTTTCACAGCAAGCAGTGGATTTCCTGTGGGGGATCCGCTTCCATAACGAACGCAGCTGGTTTTTGGAGCACAAGCAGGAGTATCTGACCTACGTGGCTGAGCCCCTGCGCCAACTGGGGGAGGAGGTCCAGCAGGTCATGGAGGAGAAATCCCCGGAACTGGGACTCAACCTCCATGTCTCCCGGATATACCGGGATGCCCGGCGGCTCCACGGCCGGGGACCTTATAAGGATCACCTGTGGTTTACCCTGCGCCGTCCCAAGGAGCGGTGGGCCAGTCTGCCGGCGTTCTATTTTGAGATCGCCCCGGAGTATTACAGCTTCGGCATGGGCTGCTACGACCCCACCCCTGTTACCATGGCCAAGCTCCGTGCCCGCATCGACCGGGACCCCAAGCCCCTGGAGAAGCTGGCCCGGAAGCTGGAGGGCTCCGGCTTTGCGCTGGAAGGGGAGCAGTACAAGCGGCCCAAGGGGGACCCGGGACCTCTGCTGTACCCCTGGTACAACCGCAAGAGTATCTCCCTGACCCGGGATGAAAATTGTGAGGGCCTGCTGTTCCAGCCTGAGCTGGTCCAGCAGGTGGCACAGGGCTTCTGTTTCCTGAAACCGTACTACGAATATCTGATGGATTTGGCGGGCGATGCGCCGCCGGAACGGATTTAAAAAAGGGCGTGCCCAGCGGCACGCCCTTTTTGCAAGTAATTTTCAAAAACTTGTAAAATGAATTGTAATTTCCTCCAAAAACCGTTGACAAATTATAGGGCGGGTGCTATATTATAACCAGAAAGGGTGATACCAATGTGGTAGCAAACCTAGATACCAGATACACCTGATCCGACAGCAGAAAGTTGAGATATATCAAATCCCTGGTAAATCAAAAACATAAGCTGTCAAACCTGTATCGGAATACAGATCGACCCGAAGGAAAACAAAGGCACCTTAAAGATCTAAGGCAAGTTTATATCTTAAGAATTCCAGATTGGCAAGTAAAATTCGGTAAACCTTGTCAGTACCCGGCGGACCAGGAAAAACTCATGAGAGTTTGGTAAGCTGAAGAGAAATCAAGATCCCGAACGCAGAGAAGAATTCAATGGGTAGCAAAAATGCCAGGGAAATCGAACAGGACCTGCGTAAACCAATGGTAAGCTCTGAACCCCGTACAAGATCAGCTGGTAGGATACAGTGTATATCTGGTCACGCAAATGCCACAGGATGTTGCAGGAAGCATGAGATCGCACAACAGCACAGAACCTCATAAGCGAGGATGCACGGCGAAGTGAACGCGCGGCAACAAAAGTTGAATGGCAGAAATCGATATCCTGTAAACGGAACGTGTGGTAGATGCGAATCAATAGAAAGTGAGGTAACCATATGATGTTAGATAACAAGAACCACCAGAAATGACCCTTGACTGCATTGGATTACGAAACAAGCAGTCAAGGGTCATTTCTTTTTTATCATCGTATGGAAGCGGGCGAAGGCCCGTTTTTTTCTTTTTTCAGCTCTGTTACAAAAGCAGAGAGATCAGCGGGATAGAAATAAGACACAGCAGGCTGGAGAGAAATACCGACCGGGAGGCGAACTCCTTGTCCGAGTGATAGCTCTCCGCCAGAATGGCGCTAATGGCCGGGGAAGGCATGGCCATAATGATCAGAGTCACCCCCACCACCAGAGGATTGGAGATGGGCAGCAGCCGCAAAATGGCCCAGGTAAGGACCGGGAAGAAGACGAGGCGCAGAAAGGAGACGGAAAAGACGTCCCGATCCCGCAGCAGATCGCCCACCCGTCCCTCGGTCAGATTCATACCGATAACCAGCATGGACAGGGGAGTGGTAATATTGGAGAGATGGGTGAGGGGAGTGGACAGCACGTCGGGAATGGGAATTTGCGCCACGTACATTACCAGCCCCAGCAGAATGGCGCCGTTGACGCTGGTCAGCAGGATGGAGCGCCAGGAGGGCGGTGGGCTGGAGTCCTCTGACTCGTGGTCCATGCACATGAGCTTGGCGCCCAGTGTGTAGGCCAGCAGATTAAAGGGAATACCCAGAAATACCGCCAGAGCCAACCCTTCTTCCTGAAAGAGAGCAAGGGCTACGGGAAAGCCCATAAAGCCATTGTTGCTGAACATAGCGGAGAAGATCCATGCGCCTCTGCGTCCCTCACCGACATGGAAAAGGCGGCAGGCTGGCAGGGACAGCAGGCCATAGAGAAGGTACAGCACCGTTCCAAGTATCGCAATGAGTACCCCGTCCCGGATAAAGGCGGCGTCGTAGGGCCGCACCAGGGAGACCAGAATGGTGGCGGGCAGGGTGATCTGCATGAGCAGATTGCTCAGCAGCTTGGTGGAGGAGACGGGGAGGACCTGAAGTTTTACCGCGGCGTATCCCACGGCGATGAGCAGAAACAGGCCCACCAGATTGGAGAAGACGTCTCCGATGTTCAGCATGGATCAAACTCCTTTCACGGCGGTGCTGGAATTACGCCCATTACAAGGCTGCGGCCGGCGCATAAGCGCCGGCCGCAGCCCCGTTTTGGGACCTATCAGCGGTTTTTAAAGCTGGTAACCTTGTCCTTGTTGACAAAGGCGGTCATGGCGTCCTTCTGATCCTCGGTGGAGAAGCACAGGCCAAAGGCCTCGGCCTCAAAGGCGGCGCCGGTGTACATATCGGTCTGCAGACCGTGGCGGATGGCAGCCTTGGACTGCCGCACGGCCACCTGGGCATTGGCAGCGATGGCCTGGGCCAGCTCCATGGCCTTGTCCATCAGCTCCTCAGCAGGATATACGTGGCTGACCAGGCCCATCTCCTTGGCCTCCTCAGCCTTGATGACCTTGGCGGTGAGGATGAGCTCCATGGCGTTGGACACGCCCACAATGCGGGCCAGACGCTGAGTGCCGCCGAAACCGGGGGTGATGCCCAGGCCCACCTCGGGCTGGCCGAACTTGGCCTTCTCACTGGCCAGACGGATGTCGCAGGACATAGCCAGCTCGCAGCCGCCGCCCAGAGCAAAGCCGTTGACCGCGGCGATGACGGGCTTGGGGAAGTTCTCCAGCTTCAGGAAGACGCTGTTGCCGTAGGCGCCGAACTTCTTGGCCTGGACAGAAGTAAAGTCCTTCATCTGGCCGATGTCGGCTCCGGCCACAAAGGAGCGGCCCGCGCCGGTGAGGATGACCACCAGAATCTCATCATTGGCCTCCACCGCATCCAGGGCGGCGTCCAGGTCCCGCAGGACCTGATCGTTCAGAGCGTTGAGGGCCTCCGACCGGTTCATAGTAAGAATACCGATGGAGCCGCGCTGTTCCAGATCTACAAATGCCATAACTCAGGTTCCTCCTTATTTTTTGCGCCAAGCGCATCTGTTCTGAGGGAATGCATTTTAGTCCACTACATTATACAATAGAAACCCCGCCGGGGCAAGGTCTGAAAGGCCACATATCCGGCAGGGATGGCGAATAGAGTGGAGGGAAGGGGGGATGGACGTGGATCAGGAATACAAAAGCGCCGCCCGGCGCAGCGTGGTGCTGCTGACTGTGCTGGGGGCACTGTCCCAGCTGCTGGGTTTTGGGTACCGTGTGGCCCTGTCCCGGATGGTGGGGGCGGAGGTCATGGGCCTCTATCAGCTGGTGATGCCCGCCTTCTCGGTACTGTTGTCCCTGACCGCAGTGGGACTGACGGCGGCGGTATCCAATCTCACCTCCCAGTATCTGGCCTGGGAAAACAGTCGGGGTGCAGCACAGATCGTGAGCTCCTGTCTGCGGTGGCTCATGCTGCTGATCTTGCCGGTGGGAGCGGCGGTCATTGTGTTCAGCGATCCCATTTCCGTCTATCTCCTGGGTGATGCCCGAACCCAGCTGGGGCTGATGCTGCTGGTGCCCTGCGCCGCCCTCACCGGGGTGGAGAATATCCACAAGCACTTCTTTTACGGCGCGGGGTTGGTAGGGCCGCCGGCGGTGGTGGAGCTGCTGGAGCAGCTGGTACGCACGGCGGCGGTGCTGGGACTGCTGACTCTCTTCCTGCCCCAATATCCGGAGCGGGTAGTGGGGCTCATTGTCACCGGCATGGTGATCTGCGAATTGTTCTCGTCTGCCACCCTTTCTGCTCTTTTTCACCGCCGAAAGCGCCGCCAGGGGCTGATGGGGCCGGGGGAGCGGGCCGGAATCCGGCGGCGCAGAATTGCCACCATTGCCTTTCCGGTGGGCTGCAACGCTCTGCTGGGCAATGTGATGGGGGCCATCAATGCCACCCTGATCCCCCGCAAGCTGGTGGAGGGAGGGATGGACCGCAGTGCCGCCATGGCGGAGTTTGGCGTGGTGTGCGGCATGACGCTGCCCATGCTGGCCCTTCCTACGGTATTTCTGGGAGCCATGAATCTGGTCATGGTGCCCCGGCTGTCTCACTGCGCTGCATTGGGACATAAGGAGGAGATCCGGGAGAATATTTCTCAATCCATGACCACGGTGTCTCTGCTGGCGCTGCCCTCCATGGGACTGATGGCAGTGGTGGGGAGTGACCTGGGCGGGGCTCTGTTCCACCAGGATGGAGTAGGGGAGTTCCTGGTCCCTCTGGCTGCCATCATGGCGCTGAGCTGCTATCAGGCGGTGCTGGGCGCTGCCCTGAACGGTGTGGGGCGACAGGGGAGCGTGGCCTGGATCTCCATTTTGTGCGACGGGGTGCAGCTGGCCCTGACCGCCTGGCTGGTGCCCAAGATGGGGATGGAGGGCTTTGTGGTCAGTACCGGGGTTTCCACTGTGTTGGGACTGTTGCTGTGTGCCCAGCGGCTGATTGTCTGCACCGGGCTGCGGCTGGAGCTGTTTCGCTGGCTCACCGCTCCAGGGTTGGCCACCCTGCTCATGGCGCTGACCACCAATCTGCTGGTGCGCGCCCTGAAGGACTGGGGGACGGGAGCGCTGTGGGCCAATCTGGCGGGAGCGGCCTTTGGGGTGGTGCTCTATCTGGCTGCCCTCAGTGCCCAGGGAGTGAAGCGGCAGAGGTCATAACAGTGCACGGATCTGTCCATAGAGCTCTTGGCGGTTTTCCGGGGTCAGACGGAATACCTGTGCCTCGGGATGGGCCAGGACGGCCTGGAGAAAGGGAACATCGGGACGGTCCTTCACCGCGGCAAGGACCTGGGCGGGGCCGCTCAGAGCGTCCAGCACCGCCTGAGTAAACCGGGGAGCCTGGGACTCCAGAAAGCCCAGTTCGTCCATGACCACCAAAGACTGCGGAGGTATATTGGCCAGACAGGATACCCCAAGGGTGTCAAACACTGAGGGAAAGGCGTGCATAGTCTGTCCGTTCCAGCGGCCTACCTGATTGTCCGGCGTGTAGGTGCGCTCCTCCGGGGACTGCCAGGCGGGGTGCAGATAGGTGCTGTGCGTGCCTGGCGGCTCGGTTGGCAGGTTGGCAGTATAAAATCCCCGCACCGGGCGGGACGTATCTGAGAGCAGGCGGCGGATGAGAGTGGTCTTGCCCGCACCGCGGGTGCCGATGATCAAAATGGGACGCATGGGACACCTCCATAAAAAGGCCCGAGGCTCTGCCTCGGGCCTGAATAATATAAGTGCTTGGCTTGTGATCATCCTAATCACAATGGGTTTGACCACGGGCGGCTCGCCAAAGTGTTTTCAACTTTACATTGAACCTTATGGGATCGAAGAAAAATTTGTTTCAGGTATAAAATATAGCATTTCCTGGGGTGGTTTTCAAGTTATAAGTGGGGCAGGGGCAAAGACCAGCTGGCTGGCTTATAAAAAATCCGGATGGAGTTTCCCATCCGGATTTTTTATAAAGTTTATGCAAACTTGGGCAGAGTATTTGCACCGTGGGGCATCAGTGTGGCACGCAGGTCTTTGCCGCCATTGAGCTCCCGCGACAGCGCCAGAGCCTGATCCAGGGTTTTGACCACATGGATCTTAGAGGTGCCGAAGTCCGCCTGCTCCATACCGGTGACGACGATCATATGGTACTTTTCGGCACTCTCAGCAAAGAGGTAACCGATGAACGCACCGATGGAGAAATTTTCACGCAGATCCTTTTCCCGTTCTACCATAGTAGCAAAACCCGCAATCTGGCGCTGGGTATCCCCATTGCCAAAGCCCTCCTGGGACCGGGTCACCAAAATAATAGTGCCTCCCTCATCTACCACCTCCAGAGCATTGGAGAGGGTTTTGATGGTCTGATAGAAGTTCAGATCTTTCGGAAAGCCGCCGGCACTGGCAATTACCAGAGGTGTCTTTTCCTTGGCCGGTACACCGTACATCCGGTCGACCAGGTCGCATGCCGCCCGGTGGGCGGTGATCCAGTTGCCGGCAAAGGCGGCGATGACCTGCTGGTCATCGTTGACCACCACGTTCACCAGGAAAGTGGGGCTGACCATGGAGCACGCTTCCATCATATCGGCATGGACTGGGTTAGTCGCATTCATATTGGCGCTGCGTACCTGGGGATTGGAGCCGTTTCCAAGACCGGGATTCAGCGCCAGATTGTGGTTTTTCATAATGGTCTCCCGGCCGGCAATGCCGGGGAGAATGCTCTTGCGGCCGCCGCCGAAGCCTGCCATGAAGTGGTATACCACACCTCCTGTGAGGATGATTTTGTCGCAAGCCAGAGCCCGCTTATCCAGCCACACCGGAGTTCCCCGGGAGGTGGTGCCCACATAAGAGAGGTTTTCCTCATCGGTACACACATGATCCACCAGCTCAATGCGCTCGTAGACCTCCTTTGTCACCAGGCCCATGTGCTCTTCCGGGGTCTGGCGGCGGTGTGTCCCGGTGGCGGAGATGATCAGCATGTCCTCATCCCGGATGCCGGCGCATTCCAGTTCCGCGATCAGCACCGGGATATAGGTTTCCGGAGACTGCCAGCGGCGAGTGACATCGGAGATGACAATGCACACCTTATCCCCGGCCTTTACCAGCTCCTTCAGCGGTGCAGAGTCCACCGGATGATCCAGAGCCCAGCGGATGTGCTCTGCCGGTGTCCGCTGAGGAAGTTCCACCCGATTGGGTTCCAGCTCTGCTGCAATCAGCTCCTCGGGCAGGTGGACCTCAAATTCTTCTGTTCCGCATTTCATAGGTTCAATCACCATGACGACTCATTCCTTTCCAAAGGCTTTTCCTATGGCGAATCATTCATTGAAAGTATACCGTACTCACAGGAAAAAGTCGATGTGAACTTGGTTAAAAAATGCACATGCCTTCAGAACAGAACTTCCACTATGCTTGCGGGGTTACCAACTGGGGAATTGCCTGAGTTTATGTCACACTCCATGCGGCTCGCTTCGGGGCGGATCCCGGTATTTTGGCAGGGGAGATTCGAGCAAGACCTTTGGCATCTTATGCATAGGTCCTTTACAATAGTAACCGTCATTAAGCACAAAAAACAATGCGTACAATTATCTATTTCATCGAAAATGACTCCTCGCCTGTTGTTCTTGATATGCTTCTTACTTTTTTGATATACCAAAAAAGTGTTCGTAATTATACTTTAAGCCAAGATAACACTCCAAAAGGGGGAAAAATATGATGAAAAAGATCAACGGCGTTAATTTAGGGAACTGGTTGGTCCTGGAAAAATGGATGAGCCCTGCGCTGTTTGACGGCACGACTGCAGAAGATGAATACTACCTGGCCCACCAGCTGTCTCCGCAGATGTTTGAGATGCGGCTGAAGATCCACCGCAGCGAATACATCACTGAGCGGGACTTTGCCCACATTGCCCACATGGGAATGAACAGTGTCCGCATTCCCATTCCGTACTTCATTTTCGGAGACCGGCCTCCCTTTGTTGGCTGTATCGAAGAGCTGGACAAGGCCTTTTGCTGGGCGGAGAAATATGGACTTTCCATCCTGCTGGATCTGCATACCGTTCCTATGCGCCAGAATGGCTTTGATAACGGCGGCATTTCCGGCGTGTGCAAGTGGAGCCAGATGCCTGAGGAAGTGGACTTTGTGCTGGATGTTCTGGAGCGGCTGGCTCAGCGTTACGGAACACGGAGGGGCCTGCTGGGGATCGAGCCTGTGAATGAGCCGCTTACTGATGCAGCATGGGATGTGTTTGATATTTCAAACCGCTATCCTCCGGTAGATCCGGAACTGGCAAAGGGAAGCGCCCCCATTACCCTGGAATTCCCCCGTGACTTCTATACAAAGGCCTATGACCGGATCCGTAAGCACATGAATGCGGATAAATACGTTGTCTTCCACGATGGCTCCCAGCTTCATGCCTGGAAGGACTTTTTCCAGGACGGAAACTTCCGCAACGTAATTTTGGATACCCATCAGTATTTGATGATGGCTGAGAGCATGGGCTGTGAACAGACTCAGGAGGGCTACCTCTCCTATATCCAGGAACACTACGCCAAGGAGATTGCCCAGGTACAGGAGTATGTGGATGTTATCTGCGGCGAGTGGAGCCTGTTTAATTCTCTGGCCGTGGGTGTAGATACCAAAGGCGGACAGTCCGTTCTCAATGGAATGGATTTCTCCCAGCAGGACAACCGCCTCTCTGACACAAACCGCAAGCAGCTCTACCGCTCCATTGCCCAGGCTCAGTTGGACGCCTGGAACCACGGTTGCGGCCACTACTACTGGAACTATAAGCTGCTGCTGGACCCTGCCAATGATCCCAACTGGTACGGCTGGGACTGCTGGGATTTTGGAAAGAGCGTTTCCGAAGGCTGGTTCCCGGTATCCAGCGGCACCTAACGATCCACGCTAACAAATGCAAGGAATGAGAGGGAAAAACAATGGTAAAAGAGAAGTTGACGTTTCGTAAGATTCTGGAGCGCTTTTCCTATGGATGCGGCGACTTTGGCTGCAACATTATCTACACCGCCATGTCGGTATACCTCATGTTCTACTACACCGATTACGCCGGGGTAAGCAGCGCGGCTGTGGGTGTGATCATGCTGATTTCCAGAGTGTTTGACGGTGTGAGCGACATTATCATGGGTGTCATTGTGGACCGCACCAAATCCCGCTTTGGCAAGGCAAGGCCGTGGCTTCTGCGCATGTGCATCCCCTTTGCGGTGTCCGGCGTGCTGCTGTTCTCCGTCCCCACAGGCTGGTCCTCCGGGGCGAAGCTGGTGTACGTATTTG
Source organism: Flintibacter porci (assembly GCF_041925195.1). NCBI lineage: Bacteria > Bacillati > Bacillota > Clostridia > Eubacteriales > Flintibacter > Flintibacter porci. The sequence continues at coordinate 127,929 of NZ_JBHEVB010000003.1, read as the reverse complement.
TTACATACAATCTGGTTTCCACGGTGGTCTATACGGCCATCAACGTTCCCTATTCCGCACTGAACGCCCTGATGACCCAGAATCCCTATGAGCGCTCGGTTCTGAGTATTTTCCGCAACCTGCTGGCCACTGCCGGCACGCTGACCATCAACACCTTTACCCTTCCCCTGGTGGAGCTGTTTGGCAACACCGCCTCTGCCTGGACCAAGGCGTTTGTGGTGCTGGGCGCTGTCTCTGTGGCGGCATTTCTCATCAACTTCTTTGGTACCAAAGAGCGTGTGCGTCCTGCAGTCAAGGATGGAGAGGCAAAGGATGTGCCCTTTGCCACAGGCGTAAAAGCACTGTTCCAGAATAAGTACTGGATCATGATGACCGGGATGCTGGCTCTCTTCTTCCTGATGTACTCTGTCAACGGCGGCGCCACTGTCTTTTACGCCAAGGATATTCTGGGGGACAAGAACCTGGTTACTACCATCAACGGCATCTTCAATGTAGTGCAGATCGTGAGCATGTTCTTCATCGCCATGCTGGTCAAGCGGTTTGGCAAGCGCAATGTCTTTGCACTGGGCCTGGTTTTTGACATTGTAGGCATGCTGGTGCTGAACTATTCCGGCGGCGCTATGAACCTGATCGTGGTGTCCAGCGTGATCCGCGGCATCGGAAATGCCTGCGGCGGCGCCACCATGTGGGCTATGGTATCTGATACCATTGACTACGGCGAGTAGAAAACCGGTTACCGCACCGAGGGTCTGGTCAACAGTGCGTGCAGCTTTGGATATAAGATCGGCAACGGCATCGGTTCCGCCCTGCTGGGTCTCATCCTGGAGATTGGCGGCTATAAGGGCGAAGCCGCGGTACAGACCGCGGAAGCCCTGTTCTCCATCGAGGTCTGTTTCGTCTGGATTCCCATTGTGGTGTATGTGTGCGGCCTGATCATCATGAAGTTCTGGTACCTGGACAAGGAGTTCAGCGGTATCCTTGCCGACCTGGAAAAGAGAAAAACGGAAGGTAACTGATAGGAGGAACGTGTTGCTATGATCAAAAATCCCATTCTTCCCGGTTTTAACCCCGATCCCTGCATCTGCCGCAAGGGGGACGACTACTACCTGGCAGTATCCACCTTCGAATGGTTCCCCGGCATTCCCATCTATCACTCCCGGGACTTAAAGCACTGGGAGCTTTACACCCATGTTCTCACTGACGATGAGAAGGTGGATTTAAAAAAGCTGCCCAGTGCCAAGGGAATCTGGGCGCCTTGCCTCACCTACTGCCAGGAAGAGGATCTGTTCTACGTGGTCTACGGCGTGATGAACTCTATGAATGCCCGCTACTTTGATGTGGACAACTACCTGATCACAGCCAAGGACATCTGCGGCCCCTGGAGTGAGCCGGTGTATCTGCACTCCTCCGGCTTTGACGCCTCCATTTTCCATGATGACAACGGCAAGAAGTACATCGTCTCCTTGGAGTGGGAGACCCGCCTGGGCTATGAAAAGCCCGGCTCCATCTGCATGGTGGAGTACGACCCGGTAAAGAAGGAGATTGTGGGCTACCCCAAGCGGATGTGGCGTGGCGGAACAGATCGCGGCTGCATCGAAGCGCCCCACCTGACCAAGCGAGGGGAGTATTACTACATCATGTGCGCCGAGGGCGGCACGGGCTATAACCACTGCGTCACCATGGGCCGCAGTTCCCAGGTCTGGGGTCCCTATGAGCGAGATCCCCAAAATCCCATTGTGACCAGTGTGCCCGGTGTGTCCTACGAGCGCAGCGACCCGGATCACCTCAAGCCAAAGTATTTCAATCCCGATTCTGTACTGCAAAAATCCGGACATGGCAGCTATGTGGAACTGCCCACCGGCGAGGTCTACCTGGTCCACCTGTGCGCACGCCCCTTTGTTCCCGAACTCAGCTGCACCCTGGGTCGTGAGACGGCCATCCAGAAGATGATGTGGACGGAGGATGGCTGGCTGCGGATGGCAGACGGCTCCAATCTGGCCAAGATGGAGGTCCCCGAGTCCCACTTGCCCGAGGTTCCCCTCCAGATGCCGCCTGCCTTTGATGACTTTGACAGCCCTCAGCTGGGGAATTTTTACTATGCCCCCCGTATCATGCCCTCCCGGTTTGCCGATGTCACGGCTCGTCCCGGTTGGGTGCGCCTGCGGGGTCAGGAGTCCCGCACCTCACTGAACAAGGTGAGTATCCTGGCCCGTAAGCTTACCAGCGTCCATGCACGGATCACCACCAAGATGGACTTTATCCCGGAGGTACACCAGCACAGCGCGGGTCTCATTCTGTACTACGATAATATGAACTATATCAACCTGCGCAAGTATTACAGCGAGACCCTGGGGCGCAGCGCCCTGTCTATCATCCATTTGGAAAACGGGGAGAAAACAGAATTTCTCAATACCCGTATTCCCGTGGACGATGTGCCTATCTATCTGCGTCTGACCATTGAAGGACGTAAGGCACAGTTCTTCTGGAGCTATGATAATCAGAAGTACCATGCCATCGGCCGCTGCTTTGCCACCGCTCATTTCTCCGATGAATACTGCAAGTTTGGAGAGTTTACCGGCACTCTGGTAGGCATCACCTGCGCCGACCGAGTGAAGCACAGCCACTATGCCGACTTTGATTTCTTTGAATATCTGGCCGACGAGGATCGTCCTGTAGACGATTAACAAACAGGCGAACTGTGGGCACAGCCCCATAGTTCGCCTGTTTTTAAGTAAATGATTTGGAAAAGAAATACCATGTTACAGTAGTTCTTTAAGCTCCTTCCTGGTAAAATAAAATGGAAAGGTGGGTGATACGCTTGTTAGATACAACTGAGCTGTGCAGTCATCTGGTCCATTTGAGCCATGTACCCATCCGCTGCTATACTGCCGATGCTGAGTACCAGTGTACCTATGCCGATCAAGGCGGATACCCAGACCCTCTGCGGTGTGATCCTGATTTGGAAGCCATGCTGCTGGAAAAAGCATCCATCAGTGCTCCAAAGCTGTATTTTGAACTGGATGCCGTGGTATATGGAATCATCCATGCCAAAGAGCAGGGAATCTTTCTTATCGGTCCCGGCTGCCTTGTGCAGCGCAGCCAGGAGATCACACAGCAGATGGTGCGGATTCATCATATGGATCCGCAAAAGCCCTATCGCATGTCAAGCTGTACGCTGGAATTTTTCTTTTCTCTTTTGTCCATGCTGTACCACCATCTTACCGGAATCTATCTGAGCTGGACGGAAATCATGGCCCGGGGAACTGAGGAGGAACACTTAAAAGGACTGGTTCAGAAAAAGCTGGATCATGTGTATGACAATTACAACGGGCAAGGCAAGGTCCATAATCCATATAGTCAGGAGGAGCGGGAGCAGGACAGTATCCGGCGGGGCGATCTGGAGTCGCTGCGCAAAAGTATTCAGGAGACCTATGTGGGAGAAATTGGGACCCTAGCCAATAACCCTTTGCGCCACGCTAAAAACATAGCCATTACCTTGATAGCCCTATCCAGCCGTTCAGCCATCGCAGGCGGGATCCCATCCGAAATCGCCTATTCTTTATCCGACGCCTATGTCCTGCAGGTAGAAGAGCTTCTGCATGCAGATGAAGTGATTGCTCTGGCGCGACAGACGGAGGCGCACTATACCACTCTTGTTCGGGACCATATCAGCGGAATGCAGAAAAATGCCCTGGTAACCCGATGCAAGGAAGAGGTGGGAAAGCGGCTTCGTCAAAAGATTACCGTTGTAGAGCTGGCGGACGAGCTGGGTGTAACCCGAAATTATCTCTCTCAACTGTTTATGAAGGAAGAGGGAATCCCTCTGATGGACTATATCATGGAGCAGAAAATCCATTCTTCCTTGCAAGATCTGCGCTACACTAAGGCAACGTATGGAGAAATTGCCTATCAACTAGGGTTTTCCTCCCAAAGTCATTTTGGGCAGGCATTCAAAAAGGTTATGGGCATGACACCCAAACAATACCGTGACCAGTATGCAACATAATATATTGGGGTCTATTTTGGTGCCTCAACGTCCTTACCAAAGTCCACAGCGCGGCTACTCCTATACCGCCAGATGCTTACCACATGATGAGCTGCAACCACATATTGCTGTACTTTAAAAAAGGAGTCCAAGGCAATCATTACGATTACCTTGGACTTCTTTTAAGTCATGATTTAGGGACAATGTGCTTGTTTGCGGGGGGACAAGTACAGCTAAATTACTTAATCATGGAAGCGACCTCAGCAGCGAAGTCGTCCTCCTTCTTCTCAATGCCCTCGCCGGTAGCGAAGCGGGTGAAGGCCTTGATGGTGATCTTGCCGCCCAGCTGCTTGGCAACCTCGGCCACGTGCTTCTCAACGGAGGTCTTGTTCTCCTTGACGAAGGCCTGCTGCAGCAGGCAGTTCTCCTCGAAGTACTTGCCCAGCTTACCCATAACGATGCCCTGCTTCACCTTCTCAGGCTTGGCAGCCATCTTGGGATCGTTGGCCATCTGAGCCAGCTGGATCTCCTTCTCCTTGTCCAGAGTGGCCTGATCCACCTCGGACTTGTCCAGATAGGCGGGGTTCATGGCGGCGATCTGCATGGCCACGTCCTTGCCCAGCTCGGTGACCTGAGCAGCGTCGATGCCCTCGACCTCCATGTTCACCAGCACGCCGATCTTGCCGCCCATGTGGATGTAGGGCACGTTCACGCCCTCAGCATAACGGACAAAGCGGCGGATCTGGATGTTCTCGCCGATAGCCAGAACCTTGTCAGCGGTAACGTCGGACACGGTGCGGTCGGTGCCGGGATAGGTGCAGGCCTTCAGAGCCTCCACGTCGGCGGGATTCTCGTTGGCGACAACCAGAGCCAGGTCCTTAACGAAGGCCTGGAAGACCTCGTTCTTGGCCACGAAGTCGGTCTGGGAGTTGACCTCGATGACAACGCCCACGCCGTTGTCGGCCACGATGGCGTAGGACACGCCCTCAGCGGCAACCTTGCCGGCCTTCTTGGTCTGAGCGGCCAGGCCCTTCTCGCGCAGCCACTCGATGGCCTTGTCGATGTCACCCTCGGAAGCGGTGAGGGCCTTCTTGCAGTCCATCATGCCCACGCCGGTCATCTCGCGCAGCTTCTGTACGTCCTTAGCAGTAATAGCCATAATGAATTACCTCCATTTAAATTATCGGGAGCGGTTTAAAAAAGCGCCCGCCCTGTTGGCGGGCGCTTTCAGAGCCGTCAAACGAATTTGGATTACTCCGCAGTCTCAGCGGTCTCCACAGGGGCCTCGTCCTTGCCCTGCTTGCCCTCCTGGATGGCGTTAGCCATGACAGAGGAAATCAGCTTGATGGCACGGATGGCGTCGTCGTTGCCGGGGATCACATAGTCGATCTCGTCGGGATCGCAGTTGGTGTCCACGATGGCCACGATGGGGATGTGCAGCTTGCGGGCCTCGTTGATGGCGTTGCGCTCCTTGCGGGGGTCAACGACAAACAGGGCGCCGGGCAGCTTCTTCATCTCGGTCACGCCGCCCAGGTACTTCTCCAGCTTGGCGATCTCGCCCAGGTGCTTCATGACTTCCTTCTTGGGCAGCATGTCGAAGGTGCCGTCCTCCTGCATCTTCTTGAGCTGGTTGAGACGGTCCACACGGCCGCGCATGGTCTTGAAGTTGGTGAGCATGCCGCCCAGCCAACGGGCGTTCACCCAGTACATGCCAACGCGGGAAGCTTCTTCCTTGATGGCCTCCTGAGCCTGCTTCTTGGTGCCGACGAACAGCAGGGTCTCGCCCTTCTCGCCCAGCTCGCGCACGAAGTTGTAGGCCTCCTCCAGCTTCTTCACGGTCTTCTGCAGGTCGATGATATAGATGCCGTTACGCTCGGTGTAAATGTAGGTGGCCATCTTGGGGTTCCACCGACGGGTCTGGTGGCCGAAGTGCACGCCGGCCTCCAGCAGCTGCTTCATAGATACGACTGCCATGATTGTTTCCTCCTAATAGTTCAGTTTGATCTTTCTGGGCGCCTCATATTTCCCGCCAACCCGGCTGTCTTGGCCGGGCACTGGGCGAAAAATCAGCACTCCCAGGCATGATGCCCTGGTAGTATATCACAGGAGAGTCCAGGTTGCAAGTAGTTTCCCGGAATTTTTCGAGTTTCATTCCCGATTTGAGCAAAAAAAGTCCGGACTATTTGTCCGGACTGGAACGCGGCTTATCGTCGTCCCCGGCGGGGTGGGCGGGATTGGGGGGCGTGCTCCACCAGGATGGTGTCCTCTCCGAAGCGGCGCACGCTCTCCCAGGGGATGTACCGGTCCTCTTCCCGGCCCAGCAGACCAAACAGCCGCCGCCGGCCGGGCAGCACCAGAGAGCGGACCCGGCCGCTCTCTACGTCTACCTCCAGATCCTCTACGAATCCAAAGCGGCTGCCGTCTCCCATCCCGATAACCTCTTTCCAACGCAGCTCCGCAATTCTGGTACGCATGCCGCCGCCCCCTTTCCCATACCCATATCATATGGCGGGAAAGGGGGCGGTATGTCAGGTCTGAGCGTGGAAGTAGGAATCTTCTCCACCGAAGAGCCGGTCGTATTGCAGGGCTTGGTAGTCCTCGATCAGGGAGGTATAGCCGTTGTTCTCCAAGTGGCTGTATGCCGCACCCAGCGTGTCCTTATAGCCTACAAAGGTGAGGGCGGGCAGAATGTCCTGCAGAGACCAAAGAAAGCGGCCATAGGAATCGGTGGGGATACCGCTGTAAGAGAGCAGATACTGGGACAGGAAGTTCAGGCTGGTTTCCTGGGGGCCTTCCAGTTCCAGGGGGTAGTTGGCCCAGATGACGAAGGGGACCCGGAACTTATCCATGTACTGCTCCATGGTCATCTGATCCTGGGTGACCCCATAGGCCTTGTCCAGGAATTCCTGCTCCACCGAGGGCTGGTGGTCGCCGAACATGACGATGATGGTGGGCTCATCGCACTGGGAGAAGTAGTCCACCAGGGTCTTGAAGGCCTCGTCAGTCTTGTTGGCCAGGGTGAGGTACTGCTCCGCCATGGGATATTTCCCGGGCTGATCGGTCAGCTGCACCTGAGCGGGGTAGTCCTTTACGGTGTAGCTGCCGTGGTTCTGGATAGTGACATTGAACAGGAAGAGGGGCTGTCCCTCTTCTTTGTGCTCAAACTCCCAGATGATCTGCTCGAAGTCCGACTGATCGCTGACGTAACCGTGCTCCATGGTCTGGGGCACGTTCATATCCTCGCCGCACTTGAAGCTGTCAAAGCCCAGCAGGGGATAGGCCTGGTTGCGCTGCCAGGAGGTGAGCTCGCCGGGGTGGAAGGCACGGGTCTCGTAGCCCTCCTCCCGCAGCAGGGAGGCCAGAGAGGGTGTATCCTTTAAAATATATTGCTGATAGGGGATGCTGCCCGAGGGCAGGAAGGCCATGGAGTTTCCGGTCAAAAACTCAAACTCACTGGCGCTGGTGCCCGCGCCGAACACGGAGGCATAGGCGTGCCCCCAGATGGCGTTGTCCAGGGAAGAGATGTAGTCGGTGACGCTCTCGGTGAGTTCCAGATTACCGAACTCCTCAAAGTCGGCCCAGGACTCATTCATAATAGCGATGATATTGGGGTGGTCCACCGAGGTCTGGAGGGGAATGTCGGTCTGCTCCGCCTGCTCCATGATCTGGCCCAAGCGCTCCACAGAGGTGTCCTCCGGCTCTTCTACTTCCATAAATTCCGTGTTGCGCAGGAAGGTAGCCAGAGAGCCGCTGGTACGGTAGGCGCCGGTCTGGTCCCACACGTCGGTTTTCACGCCGAACCAGCCCAGACGGGTGGGCTGGAGAATGGGAATGAGACACAGCAGGCAGCCGACCACACAGGCAAGGCGGCTGACCAGGGGAAGGCGGCCGGAACCGGCCTTGCGCCACAGCAACACGCACACCACCACCACTCCGGCGATGGAGAGGGCCATCTGCCAGGTGGGGGTAAAGTCATAGCTGCTGGAGACCGCGGAGGCAGTGCCCAGGGCGGTGAGGTCCCAGGGCAGCACCGGGGTGCCGCGGTAGACCGAGACAAAATAATTGGCCGCGCCCCAGATTCCGCTGATGATATGTAACAGCACGCAGCTGATGACCCAGCGGCCGGTGAGGGCACACAGCAGGTAGTAGACCGCGCCGATGCAGATGGCGTTGGCGACCACCACGCCCAGCGACATCTGCCAGGGATAAGCTCCAAGAATAAACTGCATCAAATAAAAGGCCGTCACCGGCGGCACCAGGAGCAGGGCAGCCTGGAGCAAAAGCGCCCTGTTCCGCCGCAGGTCTAAACGGCGGAGCCATTGGTTCATTTCAGACAGTCTCCTCTTTTTTTAACATAGAATTTACAAACGGCTTACATTGTACACGAATTCTGGGGAAATGTCAAAGAATATATTGGAAAAGGGGGGATATCTCTGGGTATCTGACCTATTTTTAATAGAAAAATTAGACAAACGAAAGAAATCCTTAAAAAAGAAACAGAAGGGTTTGACAACTGGTTACGAATGTGTTACAATTCGGTTACAACATCAAACTTTGAGGAGGAACGACATGGCTTCGGAGAAGATTCCTCTTTCCTATAAGGGACATCCCCTGCGCCGGAAAGACAACCTGATTTACTACGGCACCATGGCCGAGAAATACATTATCATGCTGCAGGTTCTGGACACCAAAAAGGTGGACGATATGGACGTAGCTACCAAGGTCAGCGTTCAGCTGCAGCTCACCGACCCCGACCTGAAGAGCCGGGACCGTGTGGTCAAGAAGAGTGAAAAGGACAGCCTGTACGCCGCCATGGATGTGGCTTCTGTCTGGCTGGAACGGGCGCTGAGCGGCAAGTAATCGCCCGGCGCAAATTAAAATCAAGTTTACGAAAGAGAAACGGAGGAGTATTCCTATGCATCTGTCCAAAGCCCTGGCTGCAAAGCTGGCCGCCGCTGTGCTGGTGGTCTCCGCCCTGGTTACCCCTACTCTGGCCGCGAATGTCGGCACTGTGACCAGTGATTCCGGTCTGAATCTTCGCGCTCAGGCCAACACCACTTCTTCTGTGCTGTCGGTACTGCCCAGCGGTACTCAGGTGGATGTGATCAGCACCACCAGCGACGGTAAGTGGCATCAGGTCACCTATCTGGGTGTGACCGGATATGTCTCCGGAGATTATCTCAGCGTGGTGGCTGAAAAGGTTTATGGTCAGGTGGTTGCCGATTCTCTGAATATCCGCACCGGCCCCGGCACCAACTATGCCACCTGCGGCTCCCTCAGCAAGGGCACCGTGGTGGAGGTTCTGGACACCATCGGTGGTCTGGGCGGCTGGTACAAGATCGCCAACGGCTATGTGAGCACCGATTATGTGACTCTGGTGGATGCCAGCGTGGCCAACGGCTCTGCCAAGGGCACCGCCATTGCCGCCTATGCCAAGCAGTTTGTGGGCTACCCCTACGTGTACGGCGGCAGCAGCCCCAGCGGCTTTGACTGCTCCGGTTTTGTTACTTATGTGTGCAAGCAGAACGGTTACTCCGTTAACCGCACCGCCTCCGCTCAGATGAGCAATGGCACCGCCGTGACCAAGGCTCAGCTGCAGCCCGGCGATCTGGTGTTCTTCAACAGCGGAAACTCCAGCAAGCTGGCCACCCACGTGGGTATCTATCTGGGCAACGGTCAGTTCGTTCACGCCTCTACTCCCAGCACCGGCGTGATCATCAGCGACATCAATTCCTCTTATTACAGCAGCACCTTTGTGGGCGCTCGCCGCCTGGGCTGATTCTGTTCGACATTCTCTTTCTACATAAACTTGAAAATCCCGCGGTACATGGTACCGCGGGATTTTTTGTGCTTGCGTAAAAAAGAGCCCGGCCAACGGCCGGGCTCGGAATTTTTCGGAATTACTCCTGGACCTCGTGCAGACGCTTGACAGCGGCAGAGTCGGAGACGCTCTTGACGGGCGCATCGTTGGTGTACTTGGTAACGGCGGCGGTGCTCTTCTTCACGGGAGTGATAGTACCGGCACCGGCCACGCAGCCGCCGGGGCAGCCCATGCCCTCCAGCAGGTAACCGTTGTACTTGCCGGTCTTGGCCATCAGCAGCATCTTGCGGCACTCACGCAGGCCGTCGGCGTGCTCCACCAGAACCTCACGGTCGGGATCGATCTCCTTGATGGCGGCCTTCACGGCAGCGGCCACGCCGCCGGTCACAGCAAAGCCACGGCCCGCAGCGGTGCCGGTGCTGAACTCGTCATCGGGATTGATGGGCATGTCCGCGGGAACAATACCCTTGGCGTCAAAGATGCCCTGCATTTCCTCAAAGGTGAGGACGAAGTCCACGTCGCTGCGGATGGTGCGGCGGGAGGCCTCCAGCTTCTTGGCGGCGCAGGGACCAATGAAGACGACGCGGGCGTCGGGATGATCCTTCTTGTACAGACGGGCGGTAAGCACCATGGGGGTCAGAGCCATGGAGATATAGGGGGCAAACTGGGGGAAGAACTTCTTGGCCATCACGCTCCAGGCGGGGCAGCAGGAAGTAGCCATAAAGGGCTGCTCAGCGGGGACCTTCTTGAGGAAGTCCTCGGCCTCCTCTGCGGTACACATGTCGGCGCCCACGGCAACCTCGATGACCTTGTCAAAGCCCACACGGCGCATAGCCTCGCGCATCTGAGAAGAGGTGACCTTGTCGCCGAACTGGCTGACAAAGGCGGGAGCCACGGCGGCGACCACCTTGTCACCGCGCTTGATGGCCTGGATGAGCTGGAAGATCTGGCTCTTGTCGGAGATGGCGCCGAAGGGGCAGTTGACCAGGCACATGCCGCAGGAGACGCACTTGTCATAGTCGATCTTGGCGCGGCCCAGCTCGTCGGAGCCGATGGCGTCCATGCCGCAGGCCTCAGCGCAGGGGCGCTCCAGCTTCAGGATGGCGCCGTAGGGGCAGGCGTCGGCGCACTTGCCGCACTTGATGCACTTGGTCTGGTCGATAAAGCTCTTGCCCTGGACCAGAGAGATGGCGTCCTTGGGGCAGACCTCCATGCAGGGGTGAGCCAGGCAGCCCTGGCACATATTGGTGACCCGAACCTGCTTGGGAGGGCAGGCGTTACAGGCAAAGTTGATGATGTTGATCAGGGGGGGCTCATAGTACTTCTCAGCAATGGCGCTCTCCTCGATGTTGGCACCGGTGGGAGCGTACTCGTCAATCTCACGCAGAGGCAGGCCGATGGCCAAACGGAGACGCTCGCTGACAATGGCGCGCTCCAGGAAGATATTCTGACGGTGGCGGGCTACCTCGCCGGGAATGATTTTATAGGGCAGATGCTCGATCGCCTTGGCGTAATCGCCGCCCTCAAAGGCCAGGCGGGCAACTTCGGTAAAGACCTGACGCCGGATATCGTTGATAAAGGTGTGGACTCCCCGCATAAATTTTTCCTCCTCCTAAATTTGCAAGAAAACTTTCACACTAGTCAGCATCATATTACCATAGCTTACCTCATTTTACAACATATCTTTCCTTAAGACAACAGAGAATTTCCACCGATTTTCCCTCATTTCCTTTGGAGTTAGTGACGAGAGCCAAGGGGACCAAATGGGCCGATATTCAATAAAATAGGAGCAGAAGGGGGGAAATAACCTTCTCTGGGGAGAAAATCCAGATGGGGCAGAGAAAGCCGGAGGCAGGGGCGGAGCAGGCAGGCGGCGGGGTGAGAAAGTCCGGTATACCGGCAGGAAAGCTGGAAATGGAAGAGAGAGGAAATCGAAGAGATATGAAGCAATTGATGCACCAAAATGAAAAAAAGGAATCATTGCCTTTTCCTACTGCTATGGTATAATTTGAGAGAAAAATGAGCGCTTTTTTCCGCCGAGCGCAAAAAACGATCCATATATTAGGGAGGAAACTGGAGATGATGGTATCAACAAAGGGGCGCTATGCCCTTCGGGTCATGATCGATCTGGCCCAACAGGGGGGAGCGGGTTATATTCCCCTCAAGGACATTGCCCAGCGGCAGGGATTGTCGGAGAAGTATCTGGAGAGCATCGTCAAGCTGCTGGCCCGCAATGGCGACCTGGCAGGCGTGCGGGGCAAGGGAGGCGGCTACCGTCTGACCCGGGCGCCCAAGGACTACTCCGTGGGGGCGATCCTGCGCCTGACGGAGGGAAAGCTGGCCCCGGTAAACTGCCAGGCGCTGGAGGGGCAGTGTGAAAACGCCGCTCAGTGCCGGACCCGCCCGCTGTGGGAAAAGCTGGATGCCATGGTGGAGGAGTATCTGGACGGCGTGACCCTGGCTGACCTTTTGGAGGGGCCGGGAGCGGACTGAGGGCGTTTAACGGGAGTTTGACCTGTTGACGGTGGATGATTTTACAAAAGCCCCATACAATAATGCTTGCCGCTGCGAGGAAACGGGTCCTTGTACGGCAAGAGATTATTGGAGGGAAAACAACCATGAAAAAACTGATTGCCACAACGCTGGCTTTGGCTTTGACTGCCGCCTCTCTGGCGGGCTGCTCCGGTACTTCCGATGCCGGCTCCCAGAATGCGGTGGATGCGGACAAGATGTCCCAGACCCAGACCGCGAAGGCCCCCAAGTACGTGTTCCTGTTCATCGGCGACGGTATGAGCTATCCCCAGATCCAGTCCACTTCTGACTATCTGGGCGCTCTGAAGGACGAGGACTACTGGCAGGCCGAGCCCAGCCTGGACGACAACCAGGGCGCCAAGCTGGATGGCCCTGAGTACCTCAACTTTATGAATTTTGAGTCGGTAGGCTCCGCTGTTACTTACGACTCCAACAGCTTCTGCCCCGACTCCGCCTCCACCGCCACGTCCATTTCCACCGGACATAAGACCTATTCCGGCACCATCAACATGGACGAGACCGGCACCACTGCCTATGAGACCATTGCCGAGCAGCTTAAGGACCAGAAAAACTGGGAAATCGGTATCATCTCTTCCGTCAACCTCAACCACGCCACTCCCGCGGCTTTCTACGCCCACCAGGCCAGCCGCAACAACTACTATGAGATCGGCCAGGAGCTGATCGACTCCGACTTTGACTACTTTGCCGGCGGCGGTCTGCTGTCTCCCACCGGTGAAGAGGAGAACCAGGACAACCTGTATGATCTGGCCAAGGAGGCCGGCTACACCGTGGCCATGACCCACGAGGAGGCCGAGGCTGTGGGCGCTGATACCGAGAAGGCCATTCTGGTGGACGAGAATCTGGCCGACGGCGACGCTATGGCCTACGAGCTGGACCGCACCGAGGACATGTGGTCTCTGGCTGACTACGTGGAGAAGGGCATCGAGGTGCTGGACAACGACAACGGCTTCTTCATGATGTGTGAGGGCGGCAAGATCGACTGGGCCTGCCACGCCAACGACGCTGCTTCCTCCATCCACGACACCATGGCTCTGGCCGACGCGGTGCAGGTGGCTGTGGACTTTGCCAAGGAGCATGCCGACGAGACTCTGATCCTGGTCACCGGCGACCACGAGACCGGCGGTCTGACCATCGGCTTTGCCGGCACCGACTATGACACCTACCTCAACCTGCTGGAGAGCCAGAAGATCTCCTTTGCCAAGTTTGACAGCGACTACGTGGCCAAGTACAAGGAGAACAAGACCTCCTTTGACGAGGTGATGGCCGATGTGACCGAGCTGTTTGGTCTGAAGACCTCCGGCGAGGAGGGGGACAAGCTGGTGCTCACCGACTATGAGCTGAGCCTGCTGAAGACCGCCTACGAGAAGAGCATCAACGAGAAGGACACCGGTATGGACGAGCAGCAGGAGTACGTGCTCTACGGCACCTATGAGCCTATCACCGTCACCATCACCCACATCATCAACAACAAGTCCGGCGTGAGCTTCACCTCTTACAGCCACACCGGTCTGCCCGTGGCCGTGCTGGCTCAGGGTGTGGGCAGCGACGTGTTCAACGGTTACTACGACAACACCGATATCTACAACAAGCTGGCCGAGATGCTCAGCATCGCCTGATTTAAAACCACAACCTTCGGCCCGCCCCGCCTGAGTCCAGGCGGGGCGGGTCCATATGTATCCTCTGTTTGGGGGAGGAAAGGAGCACGGCATGTCTCTGCGCAATCATGTTGTTGCAGTGCGGGCACTGGCGGCAGGGGTCCTGATATGGATCGCAGTCCAGGTAGGCCAGGGCCTGTGGCTGGGAGAGTGGCGGTATGCTCTGAGCGGGGTAGTGGGAGGCCTGCTGTGGCTGACTCTGGTGGTGGTCCTCCCCCTGCGCAGCAGCATTGCTTTGGCCTGCCCAAGCTGCGGGTACAGCTATGGCCCCCGTATTCTGCTTAAAATGGCCTGCCCCCACTGCGGGGAGCCGGTACCCACAGATGTCTGTACCGGTCGGGGCATGATCGCGGTCCTGGTGTTGCTGGCCGCTCTGGTGGTGGGAAAGGAAGCCTACACCTGGCCCATGGCCCTGCCCAGCCTGCCCCAGGAAGAGGTGTCTGTTACCGTCCAGCGGAACGCATATCCCCTGGTGGAGAATTATGCGGCCTTTCCACAGACACAGATGGAGCACTATGTGCTCAAGCCCGGCACTCCGGAAGCGGAGAAGGTGGCGGAGATCCTGTCTGATTATACCTACCGCCGGTGCTGGAAGACTCTGCGGGGAGATACCGCTGTCTCTGGGCTGGGGGAGGTACAGTGCTATCTCAGCGGGACGGATTTTGATCTGAGCCTGTTGGGCAGCCGCTATGCCTTTATCAACGGTGCGGTCTATCAGATTGGTTTGTCAGGGGATGGGGCCGGAGCGGAGCTTGCCGCCCGGATAGTCCAGGCCCTGGAATAAGAAAGAATCCATGGAGAAGGAGTTCGTTTTGTGAAACAGTATCTTTCCCGCAGGTCAGTTCGCTACCACGCACCAGTGGTGGTGTGCCTGTTGGCTATTTTGATTTTGTTGTTGCTGCCCACTGGATTTGAAGGGGCGCTGGTGTACCAGGAGGCAGAGCGGTGTACCGCCCGGGTGCTGTCGGTGGATGACTCGACCATCATCGATACCGGACTGGTGCGCTCCGGCGAGCAGCGCTGCCAGCTGGAGATTTTGGACGGCATGTTCCAGGGCCAGACGGTCTCCGGCGTCAACATGCTCAACGGCTCCCTGGAGCAGGACAAGGTGTTCCAGCCCGGGGACAAGGCTCTGGTGGTGGTCAGCCATGATGGGGATACCATTACCAATGTCACCATGAGTGACCACTACCGCCTGAGCTGGGAGCTGGTGATGGCCATCGGCTTTGCCATTTTCCTCATTCTGTTTGCCGGACCCACCGGCGTGCGGGCCATCGCCTCCTTTGTGCTGACGGTGCTCACCCTGTGGAAGGTGCTGGTCCCCCTGTATCTCAAGGGCTATAACCCCATCTGGATCGGTCTGGCCATCACCCTGTTTCTCACCGTGCTTATCATTGCCCTGGTGTACGGCTTTGACCGGCGGTGTTGGGCCGCAGTGTCGGGCTCCTTTTTGGGCATTCTGGTCACCTGCGTGCTGGGTGTGCTGTTTACCGACCTGTTTCAGATCCACGGTGCAGTCATGTCCTACTCGGAGAGCCTGCTCTACTCCGGCTATCAGGACCTGAACCTGACCCAGATCTTCATGGCCTCCATCTTCATTGGAGCCTCCGGTGCCATTATGGATCTGAGCGTGGACATCACCTCGGCCGTGTATGAGGTGGTGGAAAAGCGCCCTGACCTCACCTGGTGGGAGGCCACCCGTTCCGGCATGAACGTGGGCCGGGCAGCTATGGGCACTATGACCACTACCCTGCTGTTTGCTTACTCGGGGGGCTATGTAGCCCTGCTGATGGTGTTTATGGCCCAGGGTACTCCGGTGGAGAACATCCTCAACTACAAGTATGTGGCTGCCGAGCTGATCCACACGGTGATCGGTTCCTTCGGCCTGGTGACGGTGGCTCCGTTCACTGCACTGTGTGCAGGCGTGTTTCTCACCCGGCGGGAGAAAAGAGAAGCGGCAGCTGAGCCCCAGCAGCAGTGTCCCTGAAAAAAGACCAAAAGGAAGGCCTGTTGGCCTTCCTTTTCTTTTGTATAAGGAGGGAAACTGCCCCTTGTTTTTCCAGCCAAAATCGCATAAAATATATAAGATATTGCGGCGGCAGCCGGGAACCCTTTACAGAAGCGGCAGACCAGTGTATAATACCTCCACTGTTTTTTCGCCGGACCTGGGGAAGCGCCCCTGCCCGGCATATTGCAGACAGAACCACGGAGGGACCCATGGAAAAAGATGTAATCATCTCCATTAAGGGGACACAGAAATATGAAAATGCCGATCAGGATGTGATCGAGCTGGTGACCGAGGGTCGTCTGGAGCGGGAGGGCGGCAGCTATACCCTGTCCTACCAGGAGAGCGAGCTGACCGGGTTGGAAGGGACCTTGACCACCTTCCAGATCGAGCCCGAGCGGGTGACCTTGCTGCGAGTGGGAGAGTATAACTCCCAGATGGTATTTGAAGAGGGACGTCGGCACATGGCCATGTATAATACCCCCTATGGAGCCATGACTGTCGGGGTGAATACCCGCCATCTGCTGGCCGAGCTGGACGACCAGGGCGGTGACATTGAGATCGACTATGCCATCGAAATCGATCACGCTATTGCCGGTCGGAACATTTTTCAAATCAAGGTGAAGGAAGCGGACGGCATCAGCCTGAAGCAGTAAATATTATATTGTATCGGCTGGTTTTACCGGCCGGTTTGAAGAAGGGTGAGAATGAAATGTCAAATATGATCCAAGCGGCCCGGGCTCAGGTAGCACAGCTGACCCAGCAGGCCTATGAGAAGGCGGCCCAGGCCGGACTGCTCCCTGAGGGCGCCCAGGTGAAGGCCACCATCGAGATCCCCAAGGACACCGCCCACGGGGACTACGCCTCCTCCTTTGCCATGGCGGGAGCCAAGGCTCTGCACAAGGCCCCCCGGGCCATTGCTCAGGCCATTGTGGATAACCTGGAGCTGGAGGGCAGCTACTTCCAGAAGGTAGAAATCGCCGGTCCTGGCTTCCTGAACTTTACTCTGGGCCCCAAGTGGTACGGCGAGGTTCTCTCCGCTGTGGAGCAGGAGGGCGCTGAGTACGGTGCCAACACCGAGGGCAACGGCGAGAAGGTCATGGTGGAGTTCGTCTCCGCCAACCCCACCGGCCCCATGCACATGGGCAACGCCCGCGGCGGCGTGCTGGGTGACACCCTGGCCAACGTCCTCAAGCGGGACGGCTGCAACACCTGGAAGGAGTTCTACGTCAACGACGCCGGCAACCAGATTCACAAGTTTGCCGTTTCTATCAATGCCCGGTACATGCAGCTCATCGTGGGTGAGGAGAACTTCCCCTTCCCCGAGGAGGGCTACCACGGCGACGACATCAAGGAACTGGCCAAGGCCATCTACGAGAAGCACGGGAACAGCTGGAAGGACCTGCCCGAGGAGGAGCGGCTGGACAAGCTGGCTGAGTACGGCCTGTCCGTGAACATCCCCCGCATGGAGTCCGACCTGAAGCGCTACGGCATCGTGTACGACCAGTGGTTCTTCGAGTCCTCCCTGCACAACAGCGGCTATGTGGCCGAGACGGTAGAGCTGCTGGAGAAGAAAGGCTGGACCTATGAGAAGGACGGCGCTTTGTGGCTCAACACCACCAAGCTTCTCAAGGAGAAGTTTATGCGGGAGGGCAAGACCCAGGAGCAGGTGGACAAGCTGGACCTGAAGGACGACGTGCTGCGCCGGGGCAATGGGTTCTACACCTACTTTGCCGCTGACATTGCCTACCACCGCAACAAGCTGGAGGTACGCGGCTTTGACAAGGCCGTTAACATCTGGGGCGCTGACCACCACGGCCACGTGGCCCGTCTCCAGGCCGCTCTGGACGGACTGGGACTGGACGGCTCCCACCGCCTGGTGGTGGTGCTGATGCAGCTGGTCAACCTGATGCAGGACGGCAAGCCTGTGCGTATGTCCAAGCGTTCCGGCAAGACCATCGCCCTGCACGACCTGCTGGACGAGATCAGCGTGGACGCTGCCCGGTACTTCTTCAACTCCCGGGCCTCGACCAGCCCCCTGGACTTTGACCTGGATCTGGCGGTGCGGGAGGACAGCGAAAATCCCGTGTACTATGTCCAGTACGCCCACGCCCGTATCTGCTCCCTCATTGCCCGTCTGGCCGAGGAGGGCGCTCAGGTGCCCAAGGCCGGGGATGTGGACGCCGCCGTGCTGAACACCCCCGAGGAGCTGGCCCTCATCAAGGCTCTGGCTCAGTTCCCCGAGGAGATCCACCTGGCCGCCCGGGACTACGATCCCAGCCGCATCAACCGCTATCTGGTGGCCCTGGCCGGTGACTTCCACCGCTTCTACAACGCCTGCCGCATCAAGGGCGAGGAGCCCCAGGTGCTGGGCGCCCGGCTGAAGCTGGCAGACACCGTGCGTTCCGTGCTGGCCAACGGCATGGGTCTGCTGGGTGTCAGCGCGCCGGAGAAGATGTAATCAGAAAGGGAAAACCCTTTTACGCCGAAAAACACGCCCTCGCGGCGTGTTTTTTGGCAGAGAGGAGCATGTATGGCGTCAAATAAGCGGGAGCGCTTCCGGGAGCAGAAGGATTTTTTGCAGAAGAACCGGAATACCATCGTCTATCTCATCGTGCTGCTGGCTCTGCTGGGCAGCCTGATGGGATGGCGGCTGCTGCCCGATCAAGTCTCCGTCCAGGTAGCAGGCAGCGGCGTGGACGTGATCCGGCGGCCTAAAAACGTGATGCTGCTAGTCCATCTGGGGATGACCGGAGCTTTTTGCGCCCTGTTTTGGCGCTGGCCCCGGGAGATCGCCTATTTTGTGGGGGCGGTGATCAGCCTGCTGCTGGTATTCAATCTGCTGGCCGCCAACCTGGGGGTAGCCTGATGGAACTGGAGAAGCTGAACAAGCTGCTGGAGGTGCGCACCCCCGGCCTGATGGATGCCACAGGGCGCTACGCCGTGCTGGTTCCCCTGGTGGAGAGTGAACAGGGCTGGCAGGTCCTCTACGAGGTGCGAGCCGCCAAACTTCACCGCCAGCCGGGGGAGGTGTGCTTCCCCGGAGGAAAGATGGAGGGGACAGAGAGCCCCGAGTCCTGCGCCCTGCGGGAGACTTGGGAAGAGCTGTCCATCCCTCAAACTCACATCCGCCTGCTGGGACGGCTGGACTTCATCGCCCACCGGGCCAACTTTATCCTCTACCCCATCCTGGGGGTGGTGGACCGGGAGGGTCTGGAGTGCATGAAGAAAAGCCCCGCCGAGGTGGAGGAGACCTTTCTGGTCCCTTTGGATCACCTGTGCAGCCATCCGCCTCTGGAGTATAGCTACAAGCTGATGCCCCAGACAGGGGAGGGCTTCCCCTATGACCTGCTGGGTATTCCCCGGGACTACAAGTGGCAGCCCGGCGGAGAGAACGTGCCGGTCTACCCCTGGCAGGGAAAGGCCATCTGGGGGCTTACCGGGCGGATCACCCGGCACCTGGTGTCCCTCATCCGGGAGAGCGGGGGAGAGGCGGTCCATGAGTAAGCTGGAGCAGTTGGGCCCTTACCAGCTGGAGCAGCGGCCCGGAGTTTTCCCGCTGGGAAGCGATACCCTGGCTCTGGGACGGTTTTCCACGGTGCGCAAGGGTTGGCGGGTGTGCGACCTGGGGACAGGCAGCGGTGTGCTGCTGTTGCTGCTGGCTGCCCGGGAACCTCAGCTGGAGCTGTTTGGTTTGGATCAGGACCCGGCTGCCGCCGCGCTGGCCCAGGACAACCTCCGGCGCAACGGCCTGGATGGGCAGATCTGGACCGGGAGCTGGTCCCAAACCCCTTTCCCGCCGGGCAGCTTTGATCTGGTGGTGTCCAACCCGCCCTACTATGCCCCGGGCAGCGGCAAAGACGGCGGCCCGGCCCGGATGGAGCGGGAGGAACTGGACGCCCTGTGCCGGGCAGCGGCCCGGCTGCTGCGCAACGGCGGGCGGTTTGCCCTGTCGTTTCCCACCCAGCGGATGGTTGACCTGTTGGAGGCCATGCGCCGCTGGGACCTGGAGCCCAAGCGGCTCAAACTGCTGTCCCACACCCCTACCAAGCCCCCCTACGCCCTGCTGGCCGAGGGGGTACGCCAGGGCAAGCCCGGTTTGCAGGTGCTGCCCTGTCTGGAATAAAACGAGGAGGTTCATCCCATGTCCGGAACCTTATATTTAGTTCCCACCCCCATTGGAAACCTGGGGGATATCTCGCCCCGTATGGCCCAGACCATGGCCCAGGCGGACTTCATTGCCGCCGAGGACACCCGGGTGACCATGAAGCTCCTCAACCATCTGGAGCTGAAAAAGCCCATGGTCTCCTACTACCGCCATAACTCGGAAAACAGCGGCCAGAGCATTTTGCAGCGGCTGCTGGCCGGGGAGAGCTGCGCTCTGGTCACCGATGCGGGTACCCCCGCCATCTCTGATCCGGGAGAGGATCTGGTGGCCCTGTGCGCCCAGAACGGCGTGCCGGTGGTGTCCATTCCCGGTCCCTGCGCCCTGGTCACCGCCCTGGCGGCCTCGGGCCAGCCCACGGGACGCTTCACTTTTGAGGGGTTCCTTGCTATGAACAAGAAGAACCGCCGCCGCCACCTGGACTCTCTTAGGGGGGAGGAGCGGACCATGATCTTCTATGAGGCGCCCCATAAGCTGCCCGCCACCCTGAAGGACTTGGCGGCCACCTTCGGGCCGGAGCGCCCCATTTCTCTGTGCCGGGAGCTGAGTAAGCTCCATGAGGAGATCCGCCGCACCACCTTGGGAGAGGCGGCAGACTACTACGACCAGAACCCGCCCCGGGGGGAGTTTGTGCTGGTGGTCCGGGGAGCGGAACCTACCCAGGAAGAGGAGGCCACCCTGGAGGACGGTTTGGCGCGGGTGCGCGCCCTGCGGGAGGAGGGAGCTTCCCTGCGGGATGCGGTGAAGCAGGCGGCCAAGGAACTGGGCCTGTCCCGCAATGAGCTCTACGATATGGCGGTCAGCGACAAGTAATATAGATGAAATAAGGCGGCGGAAGTGGAAGCACTTCCGCCGCCTTTTGTATGTGGGTCAGGAGCCGTCGGGGGCCAGACTTTGGGCCACCAGGTGCAGGATCGTCTGGACGTAGCGGGGTAGACGCTGTCCCTGCCGGTAGCAGGCACAGAAGTGGCGCTGGTTGTCGTAGCCGGCCAGGGGATAGAAGCAGCCCTGTCCGGCGGTGTAGCTGTGGGCGCACAGCATATAGCACCCGCAATTTACCGTGATCTGCCGGGCGGCCTCCATGTTGTCGCTCTCCAGAAAGAGGGTGGGGTTCAAACCGTGCTCCTGAAAGAGCCGGTCCTGGACGATCCGGACATTGTGGCCGGTTTTCAGCGAGACAAAGGGGGCGTCCATGGCCTGCTCCAGCTGGATGGGGGTGCCGGATGGCAGAGCCTGGGCCAGAGGGGTGTCATAAGCGGCCAGGATTCCGATGGTCTCCCGCTGGATCAGTTGATAGGCCAGGCCGGGGATGCCGCCTTCCGTGGAGGCAAAGGCCAGGTCCACTTCCCCCTCCAGCACCATCTGCTCCAGCATGGCGCTGCCCGCTTCCCGCAGCTCCAGACGGACCTGGGGAAAGGATTTGATGAATTGGGGCAGGACCTGAGGGAGCAGGCGGGCGGAGCGCTGCATGCTGATGCCCAGACGCAGCCGTCCCCGATCCTCCTGGCGGATCTGCTGGATCTCATTTTCCAGGATCTCGTTGGCGCTGAGCATGGCCTGGGCGGCCCGGAGATAGCACTCCCCGGCGTAGGTGGGACGGAAGGGCTGCACCGTGCGGTCAAACAGCTCTACCCCCAGCCCCCCCTCGATCTGCCGCAGCATCTGGCTGAGAGAGGGCTGGCTGATATACAGCTTTTTTGCCGCCGCCGTGACGCCCCCCTCCTGGGCAATGGTGTGGATGTAGCGGGCCTGTTTCAGATTCATATGCTCCCCCTCCTCTCTGAAAAATGAGCCGGTTTTATTTCCTTTATCCTCAGCATAATGCAGCTGGAACCTGCCGTCAAGAAAAACATAGTATAAATCCTATGGATACTATATTATAAATTGTATTTGACCTATAATATTGGGCATGTTACCCTATAATTAGCAAAGAAAATCTCTTGAAGGAGGACATGTCATGGAAATTTTGAAGCCGGCTATGGCCGGTACCCTGGAGTCCAGCGATGCCCAGGTCACCGTGGAGCCCGGTACTGACGGAATCCAGCTGACGCTGTCCAGCAGCGTGATGAATCAGTACGGCCGCCAGATCAAGGCCACCGTGCTGGAGACCCTGGAGCGTCTGGGCGTGGAGAACGCCCAGGTCACTGTGGTGGATAAGGGCGCTCTGGACTGCACCCTGAAGGCCCGGGTGGAGTGCGCGGTGTTCCGCAGCTGCGGCCAGTCTCAGGCCAATATTCCCTGGGGAGGTGCGGTGCAATGATTCCTCGTCCCAGACCCGAGCGGTTCCGCCTGCGCCGGACCATGATGTTTATGAACGCCCAGAAGCCTGGACTCATTAAAGACGCCTACATCTACGGCTGTGACTCTATTATGCTGGACCTGGAGGACGCGGTGGCCGAGAACCAGAAGGACGCTGCCCGTTTCTCTCTGTACCACGCCCTGAAGACTATCGACTATGGCGACACCGAGGTTATCGTCCGCATCAACGGCCTGGATACCCCCCACTGGCAGGAGGATATCCGGGTGTGTGTGGCCGGCGGAGCCGACGGCATCCGCATCGCCAAGTGTGAGAGCGCCCAGGATGTGAAGACCGTGGAGGCCGCGGTGGAGGCCGCCGAGGAGGAGTTCGGGGTCGAGAAGGGCCGCACCCTGCTCATGGCCGCTCTGGAGAGCCCCAAGGGTATTCTGAACGCCTATGAGATCTGCGCCGCCTCTGACCGTATGTTCGGCGTGGCCATCTCTGGCGGCGACTTCCGCAAGTGCATGCAGACTACTCCCCAGCCCGACGGCGTGGACATGCTCTTCGCCCGGGGCCAGATGCTGCTGGCCGCCCGTGCCGCCGGCATCCAGTGCTTTGACACCGTATTTACCAACCTGGACGACCAGGCAGGCTTTGAGGCCGAGGTCCTGCAGAACAAGGCCATGGGCTTTGACGGCAAGAGCCTCATCAACCCCAAGCAGATCCGCTTTGTCCACCAGGTTTTCGCCCCCACCGAGAAGGAGATCATCCAGGCCGAGAAGATCGTCCGTGCCTACCGGGAGCAGTCCGCTGCCGGTGTAGGCGTGTTTACCGTGGATGGCAAGATGATCGACATCGCCTTTATCCCCGGCGCCGAGCGCACCCTGCGTCTGGCCCGGGCCTGTGGATTGTATGAGGGGGATCTGGTATGATTAACAAAGTAGGACGGGACATTCCCGACGCTCTGCTCACCAATGGCCGTGAGGTGTACCAGGGCAAGAACTATATGGACGGCAAGTACATCCAGAAGGCCTCTCCCCGCACCCGCCGGTGCGAGAAGCCGGTGGACACCAAGGTGGTGGACTCCCTGGTGGAGGCCCTCAAGCAGTGCGGCGCCAAGGATGGCATGACCTTCTCCTTCCACCACCACCTGCGGGACGGCGACTATGTGGTCAACCAGGTGATGGCTGCCGCCATCGAGGAGCTGGGCCTCAAGGACCTGACCATCGCCGCCACCAGCCTGGGCTCTGCCCACGATCCCATTGCCGATTACATTGAGGAGGGCAAGGTCATCGGCATCCAGACCTCCGGCATCCGTGGCCGTATGGGCGAGGTGGTCTCCGCCGGCAAGCTGAAGACCCCCGCCATTATCCGCAGCCACGGCGGCCGTCCCCGTGCCATTGAGGCCGGCGAGGTCCACATCGACATCGCCTTCGTTGCTGCTCCCACCAGTGACCCCATGGGCAACTGCCGGGGCATCGGCGGCAAGAGCAACTGCGGTTCCATGGGCTACGCCAT
Source organism: Flintibacter porci (assembly GCF_041925195.1). Taxonomy (NCBI): domain Bacteria; kingdom Bacillati; phylum Bacillota; class Clostridia; order Eubacteriales; genus Flintibacter; species Flintibacter porci. The sequence goes on along the minus strand of NZ_JBHEVB010000003.1, from coordinate 103,988 downwards.
GTCCGACGCCAAGTACGCCGACCATGTGGTGGTGGTCACCGACTGCCTGGTGGACTTCCCCAATATGCCCGCCAGCGTGGAGGCCATTGACGTGGACGCTGTGGTGGTGGTAGACTCCATTGGTAATCCCAAGAAGATCGCCTCTGCCGCTGCCCGCATCTCCCAGAACCCCCGGGACCTGATGATGGCGGAGAACGTGGCCAAGGTCATCGCCTCCACCCCCTACTTCAAGGAGGGCTTCTCCTTCCAGACCGGCGTAGGCGGCCCCTCTCTGGCGGCCAACCTGTTTTTGGAGCAGTACATGGACGAGCGGGGCATCAAGATGGGCTGGGCCATCGGCGGTATCTGCGGCCCCATGGTGGAGCTGCTGAAGAAGGGCAAGGTGGGCAAGGTCATCGACGTGCAGGACTTCGACCTGGACGCGGTGAACTCCATCAACCAGACCCCCAATCACTTTGAGATGAGCGCCTCCCAGTACGCCAACCCTGCCAACAAGGGCGCCTTCGTCAACAGCCTGGACTTTGTAGTGCTGGCCGCCCTGGAGATCGATACCGGCTTTAACGTCAACGTGCTCACTGGCTCGGACGGCGTGCTTCGCGGTGCCCCCGGCGGACATCCCGATACCGCCGCCGGCAGCAAGTGCTGCATCATCGTTACCCCCCTGGTCCGCGGCCGCATGGCTACCGTCTGTGAGCACGTGGTCACCGTCACCACCCCCGGGGACTGTGTGGACGTGCTGGTCACCGACTACGGCATCGCCGTCAATCCCCTGCGTCCCGACCTCATCGAGTGCCTGGACCAGGCGGGCATCCCCCACGTGACCATCGAGGAACTGAAGGACAAGGCCTACTCCCTGGTGGGCCGCCCCGACGATCTGGAGTGGGAGGACAAGGTGGTTGCCATTCTGGAGGCCCGGGATGGTACCATCCTGGACGTGGTGCGCAAGATCAAGCCCTACGACCCCAACAAAGCGGAATAAACCAAACGAACGACCGACACGGGGGCTGTTTCAGTCCCCGTGTTTTTTAAAAGGAGGAGACCCCATGGCCTATACCCTCAGTGAGATCCGCCCCGACGATAAGCGCGGACAAACAAAACTCCGCGCCCTGCTGGATGGGGAGGGGATCACCCTGGATGGCAATCTGGACTACACCTGCGGCCTGTTTGACGAGGACTACCAGCTGGTGGCTACCGGCAGCACCTTTGGGTGCACCCTGCGCTGCTTTGCGGTAGACCACCGCCACCAGGGGGAGGGCCTTCTCAACCAGGTGGTCTCCCATCTGATGGAGCGCCAGACGGAGCGGGGAATTCTCCGCCAGTTTGTCTACACCAAGTGCAAAAGCGCCAAGTTTTTTCAGGACTTGGGCTTTTATGAGATCGCCCGGGTGGAGGGAACTCTCTCCTTCCTGGAGAACCGGCGGGGCGGGTTTTCCTCCTTCTGCAAAAAGCTGGAGCAGGACCGCCGTCCCGGCAAGTCGGGGGCTATCGTCATGAACGCTAACCCCTTCACCCTGGGCCACTTGAGCCTGGTGGAGAGGGCGGCCAAGGAGTGCGACACGGTACACCTCTTCGTCCTCAGCGAGGAGGCAAGCCTGGTGCCCTTCGATGTGCGCTGGAAGCTGGTGACGGAGGGAGTGGCCCATTTGAACAATGTCATCTGCCACCCCAGCGGTCCCTATATGATCAGTTCAGCCACCTTCCCCAGTTACTTTTTGAAAGACGAGCAGGCGGTGATCACCGGCCATGCTAAGCTGGACCTCACGCTGTTTGGCTCCATTGCCCAAGCTCTTGGGGTGCGCGTGCGCTACGTAGGGGAAGAACCCCGCAGCCTGGTCACCGGCCTTTATAACCAGATTATGGCACAGGAGCTGCCCCAAATGGGCATCCAGTGCGTGGAGGTGCCCCGCACCCAGGCAGACGGACAGGTCATCAGCGCCAGCGCGGTGCGCCAGGCTATCCACGACGGCCGTATGGAGGAAATTCAAAATCAGCTGCCCCAGACCACCTGGGACTTTTTCCACTCCCCTCAGGCTCAGCCCGTCATCAACGCCATCCGCGGCAGCGCGGAAGTCGTCCACTACTAAAAGGAGGTCCCCCAATGGAACATGCCGTCACCCTCATGGAGATGCTGGGTGCTCGGGAGGCCCGGGCCATGCGCCAGCAGCAGCTGTTGGAGGAATATCAGCTTCCTGTTATCTCCTTTTGCCTGAACATTGCCGGGCCGGTGAAAAACTCCCCGGTCCTCCGCCGGGCCTTCCGGGAGGGGCTGGAGCGTCTGGCATGCGCCCTGCTGGCTCAGCGGCTGGAGGTTGTCCATCGGGAAGAGGTGGACCAGCCTACCGGATGTGAGGCCCTGTGGGTGGTGCGGGGAGACGGCCGGGCGGTGAAGGAACTGTGCGTGGAGCTGGAGGACCGGGACGCCCTGGGCCGCCTCTTTGACCTGGATGTTCTGGACCCGGTGAGCGGCAAGTGGGACCGTACCCAGCTGGGACAGCCGCCCCGGAAGTGCCTGGTGTGCGGCAAGGAGGGCAAAGGGTGTGCCTCCCGCCGCCTCCATACCGTGGAGGAGCTGCAAGGAGCCACCCAGGTCATCCTGGAGGACTATTTCGGCAAAAAAGACCAGCAGGCCCTGGGTGCTCTGGCGGCCAAGGCGCTGCTCTATGAGGTGTGCACCACCCCAAAGCCCGGTCTGGTGGACCGAAAGAATAATGGCAGCCACCGGGATATGGATGTGTTTACCTTCCTGGACAGCACCGCCGCCCTGCTGCCCTACTTGGAAGAGGCAGTGAGACTGGGGATGGAAACAAGAAATCTTCCGCCCCAGGAGACCTTCCGCCGCCTGCGCCAGGCGGGTGCGGCGGGAGAACGGGCCATGTTCCGGGCCACCGGGGGCGTGAACACCCACAAGGGAGCGGTGTTTACCCTGGGAACCGTGTGCGCCGCCGCCGGACGGCTGTGGACCGCGGAGGGGTTCTCCAAGGATTTGGATGCTGCCCTGGCCCTGTGCGGAGAGATGAGTGCTCAGGCAGTGCAGGAGGATTTTGAGGCCATCCGCCGGGAGGGAGCCCACACCACAGGTCAGCGGATCTACCTGGAGCATGGCCTGGAGGGAATCCGGGGCGAGCTGTCCCGGGGATTGCCCGCCGTGGCACAGATCGGGCTGCCCACCCTGCGCCGTCGCCTGGAGGCAGGAGACAGCCTGGAGCAGGCGGGAGTCCAGGTGCTCCTGGCGCTGATGGCTCAGGTGGTGGATACCAACCTCATTGCCCGGGGCGGCCTGGAGGGTCAGCAATGGGCGATGGAACAGGCTAAAAATCTGACGCAGGACAGAGCGGTTTCGCAGGAGAAGGCAGAGAAGCTGGACCGGGCGCTGATCGAGCGCAATCTGTCTCCCGGCGGCTGCGCCGATCTGCTGGCCATTACCTACTTTTTGGAGTTTTTAAGCCGCATGTGACCGCGTGGAGAGAGGTGGGTATCATGAAGCGGTGGAAGATGCTGACAGGACTGCTGCGGGACTTTATGAAGTTTGGCCTGTTTACCTTTGGCGGAGGGTGGAGCATCGTGGCCCAGATGCAAAAGCGCTATGTGGAGCAGCTGGGCCTGCTGACCCAGGAGGAACTGCTGGACCTGACCAGTGTCGGGCGCAGTCTGCCCGGCACCATGATCGGCAACGTAGCCATGCTGTTTGGCTACCGGATGGCCGGATTTTGGGGTGGTGTGGCCTGTGTGGTGGGTATGGTGACGCCTCCTATGGCGGTGCTGACGGTAATTACCTTGTTTTATTCCGCAGTGCCCATAACCCCTGGGTGATGGCGGCCATGATGGGAGTGCGGTGCGCTGTGGTGCCCATCATTGCCAGCGCCCTGGTGGGGATGGTGAAGGGAGCGTTCCGCTGGCCGCCCTGCGCTGTGGTGACGGCGGTGAGTTTCTGCCTATACCTGTTTCTGAATGTCAACTGCGTGTGGCTGGTGGTCATCGGTGCGGTGTGCGGACTGATCCTCAGCAAGTACATGGAGGGGAAGGGGGAAGAAACGCCGTGATCCTTCTTCAGCTTCTCTGGAGTTTTACCAAAATTGGCTTTACCAGCTTCGGCGGCCTGTCCATGATTCCCCTCATCTCCAGTGAAATGCAGGTCCACCAGTGGATGACAGCGGAGGAAGTGTCCGACATCGTGGCCATTGCTGAGATGACCCCAGGGCCGCTGGGCCTCAACTGTGCCACCTTTGCCGGAATGCGCACCGCCGGTTTGCCCGGCGCCATCGCCGCCAATCTGGGGGTGCTGATGCCCACCTTGACCGTGTGTGCTCTGGCCGCCCTGTTTTTCCATCGCTTCCGCAATAGTCCTGTGATGCGCCGGGTGATGGTGGGGGTGCGCCCCGCCTGTGTGGGTATGGTGGCGGGAGTGATGGTATCCCTGAGCGGGACCAACTATATGGAAAACAGCGTCCTAAACCTGCCCAGCGTAGGGATTGGTGTGCTGGCGCTGGTGCTGCTGCTGAAATTCAAAGTGAGCATCCCAAAGGTGATCGGCCTGTGCGCCTTGTTGGGCCTGATCTGCTTTGGAATATTTTAAAAAAGCCGGTGCGCGTCTGCGCACCGGCTTTTGCTTATTGGAGCTGATAGAGCCGCCCGGAGAAGGGGGGCAGAGTCAGGGTCACCTGGCCGTCCGTCACAGGAATGTAGTTCTGGGGCTGCTGCGTGCCGCCGCCGAAGGGGGCGCTGTCACTGTCCAACAGCAGGGTGAGTTCCTGGGCATGGGGAATCTTCAGCTGGTAATTCTCCTGGCACTGGTCGGAGAAGTTGAACACCGCCGCCAGCCGCTCGCTGCCGCTGCGGCGCTCCAGGGCGTAGAGGCAACGTCCCTCCTGGTGGCAGTCCAGCCAGACAAAGCCGTCTCCCTGGTAGTCCTCCGCCCACAGGGCGGGGTGCTCCAGATACAGGCGGTTGAGGGCCTGGAAGAAGTGGTAGAACCCGTCGTGGATGGGGTAGCGCAGCACATCCCAGTCCTGCTCCCGGCTCTCGTCCCACTCCCGCAGCTGGCCAAACTCGCTGCCCATAAAGTTGAGCTTTTTTCCCGGATGGAGGAACATGTAGAGATACAGTGCCCGGGCCTGGGGGAACTTCTTCTCGTAGTCCCCGTTCATCTTCTGCAAAATGGTGGCCTTGCCGTGGACCACCTCATCGTGGGAGAAGGGGAGCAGATAGCGCTCGTTGTAGAAGTACTGCATGGAGAAGGTGAGCTGGTGGTATTTCTGGGAGCGCTCCCACGGGTCGGACTGAAAGTAGGAGAGGGTGTCGTGCATCCAGCCCATATCCCACTTGTAATCAAAGCCTAGGCCTCCCTGGTCTGCCGGGCGGGTCACCCCGGGGTAGGTGGAGGAATCCTCGGCAATGAGCATCGCGGTGGGGTGGCGCTCCTTGAGCCCGCGGTTTAGTTCCCGTAAAAACTGGATGCCGCCCTGGTTGGTGCCCCGTGCCTCGTCTCCCTGCCAGTAGAGCAGGTTGCGCACCGCGTCCATGCGCAGACCGTCAAAGTGGAACTCTTCCAGCCAGTAGTGGGCGGCGGACTGGAGAAAGCTGCGCACCTCCCCACGGGAGTGCATGAAGTTGCAGCTGCCCCACTCACTGCGGCCCACATCCCAGCTGGGATATTCATAGAGAGGCGTGCCGTCATAGTTCCACAGGGCGTAGTCGTCCACCGCAAAATGGACGGGTACAAAGTCCAGAATGACCCCGATGTCCGCTTGGTGGCACCGGTCCACCAGGGTCATGAGTTGCTGGGGGGTACCGTAGCGGGAGGTTGGGCTGAAAAAGCCGGTATTCTGATAGCCCCAGGAGGCGTCGCTGGGGTGCTCGCTGAGAGGCATGAGCTCAATGTAGTTAAAGCCCGCCTCTTTCACATAGGGGATGAGCCGCTGGGCGATCTCCTCATAGTTAAACCAGCCGTTGGGATCGTCCGGGTTGGTGCGCCAGGAGCCCAGGTGGACCTCGTAGATGTTGACCGGGCGGCAGCGGCCGTCGGTGCGGCGGCGCATCCAGCTCTCATCCCGGAAGGTGTAGGAGGAGAGGTCCTGGAGAATGGAGGCATTGTGGGGACGCAGCTCCATAAAGAAGCCGTAGGGGTCACAGTGGTCCAGCCAGCTGCCGTCGGGGCGGTAGATGCGGTATTTATATTTTATCCCCGGCTTGGCCTGGGGGACGATCCGCTCCCAAAAGTTTCCGTCGTATACCTTGGCCATGGGCAGCTCTTCCCAGTTGCTGAACTCCCCAATGAGGGAGATCTTCTGAGCGCTGGGGGCAAAGGTGCGGAACACCGCACCATCCCCGGTGAGATGGGCGCCCAGGTAATGATAGGCATCAAAGGAGCGGCCGGTATAAAATCCATAAAAATCCATGGGGTCCTCCTAAAATAATAGACATGAGTCGGAAAAGTGACTATACTTATTATAACGAACCCAGAGGCCGGTTCCACCGGCGAAAATAGAAAAGAGTTGGATAAACGACACTTGACGGAAATTGTCGGGGAGGTGTCCTATGGACCTGCGTGTGGAAAAAACCAAGGGGAGCATCGTCAATGCCTTCCTCAGCCTGCGTGCAAAAAAGCCGCTGGAGAAGATCACGGTCAAGGAGCTGTGCCAGCTGGCCCGAATCAACAAATCCACCTTCTATACCCACTACTCGGATATCTTTGCCCTCTCTCATGCCCTGGAGGGGGAGGTGGTGGAGGCCATTCTGGCCGATATTCCCCACCCGGAGAGGATCTTTGACAATACTGAGGAGTTTACCCGGGATCTGTTCCGCTCCTGCAATGCCCGCTCCGCCATGATCCAGACCCTGTTTTCCGGCAGTCGGGAGGGGCGGCTCATTGAGACCTTGGAGGCGGGGCTGAAAGAACTGGCCTTTCAGCGCCGGCCGGAGTACCGCCAGGATCCAGCCAGCCATATCGTGCTCAGCTTTGTCATCTACGGAGGCTACTACGCCTACCGAAAGAACCTTGGTTACGGTCTGGAGCAAGTGGTGGAGCTGGTGGGCCGCCTGTCCCAGCAGGTGGGGGACTTTTTCCCGCCGGGCGGGGAAGCGCGGCCTTGACAAGGGCAAAAAATGTGATACAATACCTTTGTTACACGCAAAGATGGAGCAAAGCTTCGGACGATGGCCCAGAGCGAGGGGGAGCAGGTGAAAGCCCCCGGCCGGCAGCCGAGGCAGGCCACTCCGGAGCGGCCCGTGACGAGCGGGACGGCTCATCCCCGTAAGCGGATGGCTGAGATGCCCATTTTGGGATAATCAGGGTGGTACCGTGGAATTTTCCGCCCCTGGCTGTGGTCAGGGGCGGTTTTTTTGTACCGCCTGAGGAGAAAAGGAGGGAGAGGGATGAAAAAGAAGCTGTGGGCGCTGGCGGCAGCCCTGCTGGCCTGTCTGGTGGTGCTGTGTGCCTGTAAGGGCAACCCCCTGCCTCAGGGCATGGAGGAAGACAAGGTGCTGCAGCAGGGCCGCAGCGTGATGAAGCTGCTTAACCAAGGCGACTGGCAGGCGGTCTATGACCAGCTGCGCTCTGACGCCAAAGAGACCACCAGCCCGGAAAACATCGAGAGCTATATGAACTCCGCCGTGGAAAAGGCGGGTACCTTTGAAAAGGAGGAGGACAGCATGGCCACCGGTCAAAAGCTGGACTCCGGCGAAGAATACGCCACCGCCGTGTTCTACTGCAAACATTCGGAGAAAGACGTCGTCTACCGCATTGCCTTTGACACCGATATGGTGCTCATGGGCCTGGAAATCCAGACAAAGTAAGAGAAATATTGGAGGTAATACCCATGTACGATCCCAAGCCCTTTGGCTTAAACGAACTGCGCGAAATGTTCCTGTCCTTCTTTGAGACCAAGGGACATCTGCGTCTGCCCAGCTTTTCCCTGATCCCCCAGAATGACGCCAGCCTGCTGCTCATCAACTCCGGCATGGCGCCCATGAAGCCCTTCTTCACCGGCGAGCAGGAGCCTCCCCGTCACCGTGTGACCACCTGCCAGAAGTGCATCCGCACCGGCGACATTGAGAACATCGGCAAGACCGCCCGCCACGGCACCTACTTTGAGATGCTGGGCAACTTCTCCTTCGGCGACTACTTCAAGAAGGAGGCCATCCACTGGGCCTGGGAGTTCCTGACCAGCAAGGAGTGGGTGGGCCTGGACCCCGAGCGCCTCTATCCTTCCGTATTTGCCGGCAATGAGACCACTCCCGCCGACGATGAGGCCTTCCGCATCTGGAACGAGGAGATCGGCATCCCCGCCGAGCGCATCTTCAAGTTCGGCAAGGAGGATAACTTCTGGGAGCACGGCTCCGGCCCCTGCGGTCCCTGCTCCGAGATCTACTACGACCGCGGCGAGCAGTGGGGCTGCGGCAAGCCCGGCTGCACCGTGGGCTGCGACTGCGACCGTTATATCGAGGTCTGGAACGTGGTGTTCTCCCAGTTCGACAACGACGGTGAGAACCACTACACCGAGCTCAAGCAGAAGAACATCGATACCGGTATGGGCCTGGAGCGTCTGGCCTGCGTGTGCCAGGGCGTGCCCTCCCTGTTTGACGTGGATACCGTCATGAATATCACCCGCAAGGTAACCGAGATCACCGGCGCCTCCTACGGCCAGAGCCACGCCACCGACGTGTCTCTGCGCGTGATCACCGACCACATCCGCTCCGCTACCTTCATGATCTGCGACGGCGTGCTGCCCTCCAACGAGGGCCGCGGCTATGTGCTGCGCCGTCTGCTGCGCCGGGCCGCCCGCCACGGCAAACTGCTGGGTGTGAATGATCCCTTCCTGTACACCGTGTGTGACACCGTCATCCACGAGAATGAGGGCCACTACCCCGAGCTGCGGGAGCGCCAGGACTATATCACCAAGGTCATCCGCGTGGAGGAGGAGAACTTCGCCAAGACCATCGACGGCGGCCTGAAGATTTTCAATGATATGCTCTCTGAGCACAAGGCCAAGGGAGAGAGCACCTTCTCCGGCGCCGACGCCTTTAAGCTGTATGATACCTATGGCTTCCCCATCGACCTGACCCTGGAGATGGTGGAGGAGCAGGGCATGAAGCTGGATGAGGCTGAGTTCCACAAGCAGATGGACGAGCAGCGCCAGCGCGCCCGGAAGGCCCGTGAGGCTCTGGGTGACCTGGGCTGGGCCGGCGTGGAGTTCGGCAAGGATGTGCCCGAGACCGAGTTTGTGGGCTATGACCACACCGCCATTGACGACGCCAAGGTGGTGGCTCTGGTGGTGGAGAACGAGCAGGCTGAGGAAGTCATGCCTGGTGTCGAGGCCATCGTGGTGCTGGACAAGACCCCCTTCTATGCTGAGATGGGCGGCCAGGTGGCCGACCACGGCGTGATCTCCGCCGACGGCGTTATCTTCCAGGTCACCGACGTACAGAAGAACAAGGGCGGCAAGTATATGCACACCGGCAAGCTGACCCAGGGCGTGCTGAAGGTGGGCGACACCGTCTCCGCCTCCATTGATGTCAAGCGCCGCAAGGCCGTTATGCGCGCCCACTCCGCTACTCACCTGCTGGACAAGGCTCTGCGCACCGTGCTGGGCGACCACGTCCATCAGGCCGGTTCTCTGGTGGAGGAGGACCGCCTGCGCTTCGACTTCACCCACTTCTCCGCTCTGACCGCTGAGGAGCTGGCCAAGGTGTCTGCCATGGTCAACGAGGCAGTGCTGGAGGGCTACGACATCCACACTGACGTGCTGCCCATCGAAGAGGCCAAGAAGAAGGGCGCCATCGCCCTGTTTGGCGAGAAGTACGGCGATACCGTCCGCGTGGTGGACATGGGCGAGGGCTACTCCGTGGAGTTCTGCGGCGGCACTCACCTGGACAACACTGCCAAGGTGGGCGTGTTCCACATCTCCAGCGAGTTCTCCGTGGCCAGCGGCGTGCGCCGTATCGAGGCTACCACCGGCCAGGCCTCTCTGGACGTGATGAACCGCAACCAGGAAATGCTCTTCCAGGCTGCTGCTGCCCTGAAGGCCAAGCCCGGCGAGCTGCGTGAGAAGGCGGAGCAGACCATGGCTGAGGTGAAGAGCCTGCACCAGATGGTGGATAAGTTTAAGGCCAAGGAGTCCGCCGGCGAGGCCGACCGCTTCCTGTTCGGTGCCCGTCAGGTGGGCGAGCTGAAAGTGCTGACTGCCACCATCGCCGACGCCAACGCCAACAGGCTGCGCCAGATGGGCGATATGCTCCGGGACAAGGCTCCCAACGTGGTGGCGGTACTGGCCACCGTCAACGGCGAGAAGATCACCTTCCTGGCCGTGTGCGGCAAGGAAGCCGTAGCCAAGGGTATCAAGGCCGGCGAGATCATCAAGAACGTCACTGCCATCTGCGGCGGCAAGGGCGGCGGCAAGCCGGACAGCGCCATGGGCGGCGGAACTGACATTTTGAAGCTGGACGATGCTCTGGCCTCCATCGACGACTTTGTTGCCGGAAAGCTGAACTGAGCTTACTGAGCGATCAAAATAAGGGACGGTCCCCGGACCGTCCCTTTTCTTTTCCTTCTTTGCAACATTTCTTCCACCTCAATCGTGTACCAGATAGAAAGACAAAAGGAGGTGTCCGGAATGAACCGTATACGCAGCAAAGAGGAAGTGGCCGACCTCTATCGCCGCCATGGGACCATGGTGTATCAGATCTGTCTGATGCTGCTGAAAAACGTGCCGGACGCTGAGGATGCGACCCAAACCGTCTTTCGCAAGGTGATGGAGCAGGACAAGCCTTTCCGTGATCCGGAGCATGAAAAGGCGTGGTTTATCGTCACCGCCCGCAATGAGTGCCGGGACCAGCTGAAGCACTGGTGGCGCAGAAACCGGGAGAGTGAAGCCGCGCTGCAGAACATGACCTGTGAGCAGCCGGAGGATCTTGGGCTGAAAGAGCTGATCTGGAGTCTGCCGGAGCATGACCGTCTGGTGCTGTATCTCTACTACTACCAGGGCTATACCGCCCAGGAGATTGCAGAGCTGTTGGGTAAGAATCCGTCCACGGTTCGCACCTGGCTGGTTCGGGCACGGAAAAAGCTGAAATTAAGAATGGAGGCGGAAGGATATGACATCCCATGATTTGAATCGGGCGTTTGAGGCGTTTGCCCCTACGGCAGAGCAGGAACAGGCCATGCTGGACCGCCTCCTCACCGAGCAGAAGGAGGTCAGACCTGTGAATCGGATCAAAAAGATGACGGTTGTTTTGGTGGCCGCGGCGCTGATGCTGATGGCGTGCGCATTTACCGTGGTGACCGGATTGGACCAGCGGATTTTGTCGTATTTTGGCGGCGGAGAGGAGCAGGCCCAGCTGGTGTCCGGCGGCGTTGTAGAGGTGGAGAAAAGCTTCCACTATGAAAATGGATGGGCGATCCACATCCGGCAGGTGCTGGAAGACCGGTATTCTCTGGCGGTTTTGGCTGAGGTCGTTGCCCCGGAGGGGACCGTGCTGGACGGGGAGAACTACTACTTCGAGCTGGGCATGGAGGTGGACTCCCAGACGCAGGGCCAGGAGGGAGTGGCAAGTTGGGGCTACGGCCCAGTCATCCTGGAACAGGGAGATGGGCAGGACAATCGGCTCACCTTCCTGTGCACCAGAGGGTCCCAGCAGGCCGAAGGCCAGAGCCTGAATGGGCAGAGTTTGACGCTGACTCCCATGTGGCTGCAGGAGAGCGGAGGTAGAAAGCTGAGTGTGGATTTCTCCGAAGAGAAGCAGAGCTGCACCGTACAGCTGCCTGAGGAGGACAGCGGCATGACTTATGAGGTCAACGCCCCCATCCAGGTAAGCGGGGAAGAGATGACCCTGGGTGAGTTCTATCTCTCCCCCATCAGCGTGGCCTTCTCCCTGCAAGGTGAGGGGAACGATTCCCGGATGTGGGGACCGACGGAGATGAGCTGGATGGAAGAAGGGGCGGTCCTGCACATGGCAGATGGTGAAACGGTGGCCGTGGGGCGCGTAGTGTCCCAGACCTACGACCAGAACACCGGAGCGGCATACTGTGTCTTCCAGACGGAGGAGATCGTAAAGCCGGAGAATGTGGTCTCGGTTACGCTTCTGGGGCAGACCATCCATCTGGATACTAAGACCTAATGAAAGTCAACATATATCTGCAAGTGAAACAGTATCCTGTGTGGTACAATGAAACAGGGACGGCTTTCGGGCCGTCCCTGAAATATTTTTCAGGTTTCTCAACATTCTGCCCCGCTGCATTGTGTTATAAGCAGAGAGACAGGAAAGGAGGTGTCGCGGATGGGAACAATTCGTACCGGAGAGGAAGTGGCCGCCCTCTACCGGCGGCATGTGGGCATGGTCTATCAAATCTGCCTGATGCTGCTGAAAAATGTGCCTGACGCGGAGGACGCCACCCAGACGGTCTTTCAAAAAGCAATGGAGTATGACAAGCCCTTTCGTGATCCGGAGCATGAGAAGGCGTGGCTCATCGTCACCGCCCGCAATCACTGTAAAATCCAGCTCAAGCACTGGTGGCGTACCCGGCGGGCGGGGGAGAAAGCACTTCAAACACTGACCTGGGAACAGCCAGAGGACGGGGAACTGTGGGAATACATCCTATCCCTGCCTGAGAAGGAACGGATGGTTATCTATCTCTACTATTATCAGGGATATTCCACGCTGGAGATGGCGGAGATTTTGGAGAAGAACCCATCTACCGTCCGCACATGGCTGGTACAGGCCAGGTGGAAGCTGAAAGACATCTTGGAGGTGAACGAGTATGGAAAACCGTGAATTAAAGCGGGTGTTTGACCAGGTGAAGCTGTCCCCGGAGCGGCAGGAGGCCATGCTGGAGCGCCTCCTGAGCGGGGAAAGGAGCGGAAAAACCGTGAAACCGATGAAAAAGATGGTGGCAATACTGGTGGCTGCGGCGCTGCTGCTGATGGCCTGTGCGTTTACCATGGCGACGGGGTTGGACCAGAGTATCGTGGAGTATTTCAAGGGGGAGCCGGAGGACGCCAGTCTAATGTCAGCGGGGATCGTACCTGTGGAGCAGAGCCACACCTACGACAACGGCTGGACAGTGGAAATCAAGCAGGTACTTATGGACCGTAATTCCATTACCGCCCTGGTGGAACTCACAGCTCCGGAGGGGGTCGTTCCGGAGCTGGAGTACCGTATATTCGATATGGAGCCCGTTATTACCAACGCCCAGGGAGAAGAGCTTCTGCTGGGCGGCGTGCCCAGAGAAATTCCGCTGGAAGACCCGGATCCGGAGGACAATCAGGCTACCATCCTGTGGAGCTATGATGTTCTGCTGGGGGTGGAGGAAATGTGGGGCGGGAGCTTCACTCTGATCCCTCGCCAGTTCTTCTGGAGTACAAAAGAAGGACCTGTGCAGTTTTCCGATGGGTGGAGCTGTACCGGAACACTGCCCTCAGAGGATGCCGGATTGCTGTACCGGATGGATGAGCCCTTCTCCCTGGAGGGAAAAGAGCTGGGACTGAAGAGTATCTACATTTCTCCCATTCGGTTTGTGTTTACCCTGGAGGCTTGCGACCCTACCATGGACACTTTGCATGAGGAGCGGGGGAGCGTGTCTTTGACCCTGGAGGACGGAAGTATCGTTAAAATGGAGGAGGGGATCTATTCAGCGTCCGCTGATCAGACAGGGGAGACGGATGACTGCCGTATCCAGTTCCAGCCGGAGAAGCTGGTAGACCCTGAAAATGTGACCGCAGTGACGCTCTATGGTCAGACCTTCTCTCTAAATGGGCTCCAGCCTGTGACGGAGTAAAAAAATCTTGCAATCCCGACAAATTGGGGTACAATGGTCTTACTTGACAAACAAAGGAGGTTTATCCATGTCAGATTGTCTGTTTTGTAAGATCGCAAACGGCCAGATCCCGTCCAACAAGGTCTATGAGGACGAGACGGTCTATGCCTTTTACGACATCGAGCCCCAGGCGCCCACCCATTTTCTGGTGATTCCCAAGACTCACATCGCTTCCGTGGCTGAGGTCACTCCCGAAAATGCTACGGTGGTGGCCCACATCTTTGCTGTCATCTCCAAGGTGACCAAGGAGCTGGGTCTGGAGAGCTACCGGGTGGTCTCCAACATTGGCGAGCAGGCTGGTCAAAGTGTGCCCCACCTGCACTTCCACGTGTTGGCTGGCCGCGACATGACCTGGCCTCCGGGTTGATTGATTGCAGAAAAAACATAGCGCCCCTCGTTCCCTGGTTTGGGAGCGAGGGGCGCGTTTTATCAAAACACAATCATTAAAATCAGAAGGGCGCAGATAACACCTAAGATTACCGCTCCCACGGTGGTCCAGAAGGACAAACCCTGCTGGGGGCTGGGTTTGTAGGGACGGTCCATCAGCCGGGGCAGTGGTGCGTTACCGGTGGGGTCAAAACAGACCAGCAAATCACCTGGATGGGCAAAGCGGCTCTGGAGCGCCCGGGCCTGATCCAGTGTCAGGCCACGGAACAGCGCTCTGGGAGCCTGGCACAGGATTTTATGGGTGTACCCCAGCAGATCCTGGTTTGGGAGGGAAAAGGCGGGCTTGTATACTCCCTCCTCGCAGATCTGGTACAAAGTCAAGTTGTCCTCTGGGGAGGTAAGAGCAGATTTCAGGACCAGGGCGTACTGAACTTTTGGGGACGCTTTCAGAGAGCACCCGCAGTTGGGACAGAAATTGTCCAGTCCTGTTACAATGGCCTGACAGTCGGGGCAGCGGGCGGGGATGGAGGCATCGTCTGTCTCCTTGCCCAGCAGCAGCCAGTCGGAGGACACGCCGAACAGCCGGCACATCTCTGCCAGATAGGCCACGTCGGGGTTGTTCTGGCCGCTTTCCCACTTGCTTACCGCCTGCCGGGAGACGCCCAGCTTTTCCCCCAACTGTTCCTGAGACAGCCCAGCCTGCTTTCGGGCCAGGGCAATGCGTTCCTTTAATTCCATGGAAATCCCTCCATTTCTCCGACCTTTTTCTGGTTTCAGCATAGCAAAGGACGGGGCAGTTGACAAGAAAAAGAAGCTGGAATCCTGTCAACCTCAGGTTGACAGGGGGGATTGTCGGGCAAAAAACGGGGCGGACTTGACACAAACGCCAAGCAATGGTAATATACTGACTTGTAAAGCGCAGAGAACGGAAAAGTAACGTCCTATCCAGCAGACAGAGAGAGCCCTTCACCGGCTGAAAGGGGGCTTAGGTTGGCGGATGTGAAGTGCGTCCGGGAGCGCGGCGGGTAATGCCGCCCGGCTTGGCCCCGATAGCGGTCAGACAAGCGAGAAATGAGAGTGGAACCGCGATTCGTCGCCTCTTATGCCCGAAGTGGGCGTGAGAGGCGTTTTTGTTTTTCTCCAAACGGACCGAAGGAGGTGCAGTGATATGTGTAACACAAACGGAATGATCTTGGAGGCGTGTCGATGTTGGGACGTAGCCGAAACCGTAAGCATACCATATCATGCGCCCCAATCGGCGCCGGCCGGAGCCCGTGTGCCCCGGAGAAAAGGAGGATACTATGTTTCATTCCCTGATGGAGACGCTGGAGGCCTATCAGCGCCGTGACCCGGCGGCTCGTTCCAAGCTGGAGATCTTTTTGCTGTACCAGGGGGTCCACGCCACCCTGTATCACCGTCTGGCCCACTGGTTATACTGCCATAACTGGAAGTTTTTGGCCCGGTTCGTCTCCCAGTGGAACCGGTTCTGGACAGGCATCGAGATCCACCCCGGGGCCAAGATCGGCCGCCGGTTCGTCATTGACCACGGCATGGGCATCGTCATCGGCGAGACCGCCGAGGTGGGAGACGATGTGCTTCTCTACCATGGAGTCACCCTGGGCGGTACCGGCAAGGACCAGGGCAAGCGCCACCCCACCATCGGGAACAACGTGCTCATCGGCTGCGGAGCAAAAATCCTCGGCCCCTTCAAGGTGGGAGACGGAGCGCGCATCGCGGCCAACTCCGTGGTGCTCAGCGAGGTGCCCGAGGACGCCACCGCCGTAGGTATCCCCGCCCAGATCGTCCGCATTGCCGGGCGCACCACCCACTATGCCGACGACGTGGACCAGACCAGCGTGGAAAACCCGGTGGAAGAGCGCATCGAGGCCCTCTCTGCCCGGCTGGAGCTGGTGGAGCGTCTGCTGGATGAACAGTACCAAAGCGGAAACTTTGTTCCCAAGAACATGAGATAAAAGGAGGAGACAGCTATGCTGCTTTATAATTCTGCCACCCATAAAAAAGAAGAGTTTACCACCCACACGCCCGGCCATGTGGAGATGTATACCTGCGGCCCTACCGTCTATCACTTCGCCCACATCGGCAACCTGCGTTCCTACATTATGGAGGACGTGCTGGAGAAGTTCCTGCGCTACTCCGGCTATGATGTGAACCGGGTCATGAATATCACCGACGTGGGCCACCTCAGCTCCGACGCCGACACCGGCGAGGACAAGATGCTCAAGGGCGCCAAGCGGGAGCACAAGACCGTGATGGAGATCGCCCAGTACTATACCGACGCCTTCTTCTCCGACTGTGCCAAGCTGAACATCAAGACTCCCGATACCGTTCAGCCCGCCACCGGCTGCATTGATGAGTACATCAAGATCGTCTCCGGGCTGCTGGAAAAGGGCTATGCCTATGTAGCCGGCGGCAACGTGTACTTTGACTCCTCCAAGCTGGATCGCTACTACATCTTCAACGACCACAACGAGGAGGACCTGGCAGTCGGCGTGCGCGAGGGCGTGGAAGAGGACTCCAACAAGCGCAACAAGAACGATTTCGTGCTGTGGTTCACCAAGTCCAAGTTTGAGGACCAGGCCCTGAAGTGGGACTCTCCCTGGGGCGTGGGTTATCCCGGCTGGCACATCGAGTGCTCCGGCATCTCCCTGAAATATAACGGCGAGTATCTGGACCTGCACTGCGGCGGCATCGACAATGCCTTCCCCCACCACACCAACGAGATCGCCCAGTCTGAGAGCTACCTGGGTCACCCCTGGTGCAAGCAGTGGTTCCATGTTCACCACCTGAATACCAATTCCGGCAAGATGTCCAAGTCCAAGGGTGAGTTCCTGACCGTCTCCCTGCTGCAGGAGAAGGGCTATGATCCTCTCAGCTACCGTTTCTTCTGCCTGCAGTCCCACTACCGCAAGGGCCTGGTGTTCTCCTGGGAGAACCTGGACAACGCCCAGGGCGCTTACCAGAAGCTCATCAAGCGCATCGCGGCCCTGAAGGAGGGCGGCGAGCCCGACCAGGCGGTGGTGCAGGAGTACCGGGAGAAGTTCCTGCAGCAGGTTGGCAACGACCTGAACACCTCCATGGCGGTGACCCTGCTGTACGACGCCTTGAAGGCTAAGACCGACGACGCCACCAAGCTGGCCATCCTGGGCGACTTTGACCAGGTGCTGTCCCTGTCCCTGCTGGAGAAGGCGGCTCAGGTGCGCAAGGAGCAGGCTGCCCAGAAGACCACTTCTGCCGGCGACTACACCATCACCGGCGAGGGTGACCCTGCTGTAGACGCCCTGGTGCTGGAGCGCTATCAGGCCAAGAAAGCCAAGGATTTTGCCAAGGCTGACCAGATCCGGGATGAGCTGAAGGCTCAGGGCATTGAGATCACCGACGTGCCCGGCGGCGCCTCCTGGAAGCGCGTGTAAAAACGAGAAAAAAACGTAGAATCCCCCCTTCAGTATCTGGGAATACTGAAGGGGGATTTTTCTTAAAAAACCCAAAGAGTGATTGACAAAGCTTTGGGCAGGTGCTATAATGTAACCAATTAAACGAGAATTATTCGCATTAAATATTTTTTAAGGGAGGAACTTACGATGCCTGAACTGAAGGGTAGCAAGACCGAGCAGAACCTGTGGACCGCTTTTGCCGGAGAGTCCCAGGCTCGCAACAAGTACACCTACTTTGCCTCCAAGGCGAAGAAGGACGGCTATGTGCAGATCTCCAAGATCTTTGAGGAGACCGCTGCCAACGAGAAGGAGCACGCTGAGATCTGGTTCAAGCTGCTGGGCGGCATCGGCACCACTTCTGAGAACCTGAAGGCTGCCGCCGAGGGTGAAAACTACGAGTGGACCGACATGTATGCCACCATGGCCAAGGAGGCCAAGGAGGAGGGCTTTGACCACATCGCGTTCCTGTTTGAGGAAGTGGCCAAGATCGAGAAGGAGCACGAGGAGCGTTACCTCAAGCTGCTGGCCAATGTGGAGGGCGGCCTGGTCTTCTCCCGTGACGGCGACATGATCTGGCAGTGCAGCAACTGCGGCCACATCCACGTGGGCAAGCAGGCCCCCGAGGTGTGCCCTGTGTGCGCTCATCCCAAGGATTACTTCCAGCTGAAGGCTGAGAACTACTAAGCGAAATAAGCACCAGTCGGGTCGGACAAAATGTCCGGCCCGACTTTTCGCTTCCCACCCGCATAAAAATATGGAATATGACGAGAAGTGGAAAATAATTGTGAAAAAGGGCGAAGATGATATAAACAGCCAATAACTGTTGCCAAAAATGGGGAAAACAGATATAATGAAAACAGACGGGATAAAAGGAGTTGTTATTTTGTTTTCCCTGTTGAAGCCAAAGAAGTGTCTGCTGGCATTGCTGGGCAGCGCAATCTTAGCCTTTGGCCTTTACAATGTGCACGCTTTATCCGGCGTGACCGAGGGCGGCGTGTTGGGTATGACCCTGTTGCTGCACCACTGGTTTGGAATTTCACCGGCGGTGACAGGTTTGGTGCTCAATGCCGTGTGCTATTGGATGGGATGGCGCCTGCTGGGCAAGGAGTTTATTGGCTACTCCATCATTGCCGGCGGCGGATTTTCCTTGTTCTATGCCCTGTTTGAGCAGTTCGACCCCATCTGGCCGCAGCTGGCCCAATACCCCCTGTTGGCGGCGGTGCTGGGCGCTCTGTTCGTAGGGATCGGCGTTGGGCTCAGCGTCCGGGCGGGAGGAGCTCCCGGCGGGGACGATGCCCTGGCTATGAGCATGTCAGCAGTCACGCACTGGAACATTCAGTGGGCTTACCTGATCACCGATCTGGTGGTGCTGGGGCTGTCGGTAAGCTATATCGACCTCAAGCGCCTGGCCTGCTCCCTGCTGACGGTGCTTTTGTCAGGACAGATCATCGGGTTTGTCCAGCGATTCAAGAGCCCTGAGAAAAAGGCAGTGCCGGAAAACACATAAAAAAACCGCGGCAGATCAAATGGTCGGTGTTCGTAAGGCAGCGAACAGCCACAGCAGTTTGCACTGCTGTGGCTGTTCTTGTAGTTTATCCGGCCATATGATAATATGGAGCCGAACAGACCCGCAAATCGGGATTCGAGGTATTATCATGTATAGATTAGAATCAGAAAACTTTCTTTTGGAATTAAATCCAATGATATATGAAAATGATCTTTCATTTGCAGTAAACACCAGTCTGGGTATAAAGGTATTCAGTTATGGATTTTCCGCTGACTCTGTGATGGATATTGATGTTCGAGGACTTGCGGGCTTTTCTATATCTCTAAATAGACTATATGAAACACTCAAAGGCTCTGCGAGATTAGAAGATCCGTATGGTGTACATAGCTATATAGAGTTTATAGCTTGTAGCGGAGGTCACATCAAAGTTAAGGGTAGTATTCATAATGGAAATGCCTATGGATATGAACAGGAACTTGCTTTTGAAAATGAACTCGACCAGACCTATCTAAAGAGTTTTGTAAAGGCTTTGTTTAACGACTACAAAAAATATGTAGAGCGATAACTTCCAGTTTGTCGAACAGATAACAAGGGCGCACTTCTATACGGGTTCAACCCGTATGTGCACTTTGCGTTACTGCGCTGCGAAAGCGGCTATCCTCTCAAGGAAAAAGGCGTGACTTTCGCGGTCACGCCTTTTTCCTATTTTACTGTCTTACGAACACCCCGCTAACGATCTGCCGCGGATATTTTTTATAAAACCTTGCTCAGGAAGGCCTGTGTACGGGGGTTCTGAGGGGAATCAAACAGAAAACGAGGGGAGTTTTCCTCCAGAATAGCGCCGCTGTCCATGAAGATGACCCGGCTGGCCACCTCGCGGGCAAAGCCCATCTCGTGGGTAACCACCGCCATAGTCATGCCCTCGTGGGCCAGGTCCCGCATCAGGTCCAGAACCTCGCCTACCATCTCCGGGTCCAGAGCGGAGGTGGGCTCGTCAAAGAGCATGACCTCAGGCTCCATAGCCAGAGCGCGGACGATGGCAATACGCTGCTTCTGGCCGCCGGAGAGCATGTTGGGATACTCATCCGCCTTGTCGGCCAGGCCGATGCGCTCCAGCAGCTTCATGGCCTGGGCGTCGGCCTCATCCTGCTTCTTCAGACCCAGCTGAACGGGGGCCAGAGTGATGTTCTTCTTCACCGTCATATGGGGGAAGAGGTTGAAGTGCTGGAACACCATGCCCATCTTCCGGCGGTGGAGGTTGATGTCCACCTTCTTGTCGGTGATGTCCACGCCGTTGAAGTAGATGTGTCCGCTGGAGGGGACCTCCAGCAGGTTCAGGCACCGCAGCAGAGTAGACTTACCGGAACCGGAGGGGCCGATGATGGCAACCACCTCGCCCTTCTTGATGGAGAGGGAGCAGTCGTTAAGGGCCTTCACCGCTCCGTGGTTGTATTCCTTGATGACGTGCTCAACACGGATGAGCTCAGCGCTTGTCGCCACGACGCATTCTCCTTTCAATGGCCTCGATGGCCTTGCTGGCGGGGAAGTTGATGCAGAAGTAAATGATAGCAGCCAGGACCAGGGGACCCACTGCGATGTAGGAGTTGGTAATGACCGTCTTTGCGCCCCACATCAGATCGTACACGCCGATCACGGAGCAGATGGAGGACTCCTTCACCATGGTGACGACCTCGTTGGCCAGGGCAGGGAGTACATTCTTGACCGCCTGGGGCAGGACTACCAGACGCATGGACTGCCAGGAGGACAGGCCCAGAGAGCGGGCGGCCTCGGTCTGGCCTGCATCCACCGCCAGAATACCGGCCCGGAAAATCTCAGCCACGTAGGCGGAGCTGTTCAGCGCCAGAGCCACTACGCTGGGGATAAACAGATCCAGACGCAAGAAGCCGAAAATGGTCATCTTGGGCACCTCGATGAAGGAGAATACACCCAGATAGATGATGTACAGCTGCACCAGCATAGGCGTGGAGCGGAAGATGGCGATGTAAGCGCCGGAGATCCAGCGGATAATGCGGCTTTTGCTCAGCCGCATCAGGGCCAGCAAAAGGGCGGGGATCACGGCCAGCAGCACCGCCACAACAGACAGCATCAGGGTGTACTTCACGCCCTGTACAAAATAGAAGGTGTACTTGGGCAGGAAGGTGAAGTTGATGAAGCTGGCGGGACCGGGATTGGTAAACATTTGGAGGAAGGATTCAAGCATAGTTGTACTCCCTTATCTTTCTTTCAAAATTCCCAATACACAGCCGTGCAAAGCCGCAAATGCGGCTTTGCACGGCAGATAGAACGAAACGAATTTACTGAGCCTGAGAAACCAGATCGTTGGCCTGCTCGATGAAGTCGGTCATAGCGCCGCCCTCGGCAGTCACCTTGGCGATGGTCTCATTGATGGAGGGCAGCAGACCCTTGGGATCGCCCTTGGCAACCCACACACGGTAGGGCTCAGCAGCCTCACCCAGGTCGATGCTCTCGACGATGGCCAGCTCGTCGTTGGAGGCCACGTACTTCTGAGCCACAGCGGCGTCCAGAACCACGGCGTCGCACTTCTCAAACTGGAGCTGAGCAATCAGATCGGTGACCTTGGGCAGCAGCAGGTCCTGCACATCGGTCATATGGGGCTTCTCGGGATCGGTACCCAGGACGATGTCAGCCTTGGTGGTGCCGGTCTGGGCGCCCACGGTCTTGCCGGAGAAGTCCTCCAGGGTCTTGTACTGATCCAGGTCAGCCTTTCTCACAACAATGAGGGGAGCCTCATCGGTGTAGTAGGGATCGGAGTAGTCAGCGGCGGTAGCGCGGTCATCCTTGAGCTCCATGGCGGCGATGACCATGTCCACATCACCCTTGTTCATCAGGTTGAGCAGCATGTCAAAGTCCATGTCGCTGATCTCCAGCTCTGCGCCCATATCCTCAGCGATCTGCTGGGCCAGGAACACGTCGATGCCCACGATCTTGTCCTCGCCGTCCTGAAGGACGTGGAACTCGAAGGGAGGATAGTCAGCGGAGGTGCCCAGGACCAGCTTCTCAGCGCCGGTGTTGGAGCCGCTGGTGCTGCTCTGGGAGCCGGAGGTATCGGTGTTGGAGCCAGAATTAGAAGCGGAACCGCCGTTGCTGCTGGAACAAGCGGTCAGCCCAAGACCCAGGGCCAGAGCCAGGGACAGAGCAAGAACATTCTTTTTCATTTTGCATAATCTCCTTTACATACCATTCATCCAGGCCCACCGGGCTTGGATAGGTTGTGTAAGAGTATACCACCGGAAAATATTCAACGTCAATAGATAACTATGCAAAAAGTGAGCGCTGGAATAAATTTTTTTAGCACAAATGACACGGGGCGGTAATTTCCGGTTGAAACAGGGAGAAAAAGAGGATATAATCAGGTGACAATAAAAAAATCTTTCGAGGAATGGGGCAGATCACCGGGGGACGGAGGTTTGTTCGGCGAGAGGGAGACAGAAAGAAAAATGAATATTATTTTGAATAATTCGATTTTATCTGTGGATATGAAACGAGTACGGCGCAACGTGGCTACCGTTCTGGAAGAGCTGCAGGGAGCGCAGCTGATCCCTGTGCTGAAGGATAACGCCTATGGCCTGGGACTGGAGGCCATGGGCCATGTTATGGAGGAATTTCCCCAGATCACCACTCTAGCGGTGGCCCAGGTGGGGGAGGGCGCGGCTCTGCGCCAGGCGGGCATCACCCGGGAGATCCTGATCTTGGGCGGTGTGCCCGCCCATTTGCTGCGCGCAGCGGTGGAGCTGGACCTCACGCTGTCGGTGGGACGGCTGGAGCTTCTCCCGGTGCTGGCACTGCTAGGACAGTCGGCAGGCCGGCGGGTAAAAATTCAAATCAAGATCGAGACCGGGCTCAACCGCACCGGCGTAATGCCGGGGGCGGAGCTGGCCCATCTGCTGGAGGAGTGGCGAAGTGCCCGGAATCATTTCCAGATCATGGGCGCCTTCAGCCACTTTGCCGACCTGGAGGACACAGAGCGGACCCGGCAGCAGTATGAGCTGTTCCTGGAAGGTGTGGAGCAGCTGCAGGCGGGAGGAATGGAGATCCCTCTGCGGCACATTTCGGCCAGCGCCGCCCATGAGCAGTTCCCCCAGTACCGGCTGGACGGGGTGCGCATCGGCCGGCGGCTGTACATGGACCACCCCACTCAGCCCACCGGACGGGTGAGTGAAACGGCCACCTGGCGCACCTGGATCACCGGCCTTCGTACTCTCCAGGCCGGCTCGCCCCTGGGTTACGGCGGAAAGGTATTTCTGGAGCGGGACTCCACTGTGGCTACCATCGCCGTGGGATACGGTGATGGGCTCAGTGAAGAGCTGGTACGGGTCCATGGGCCGGTGCTGGTAGGGGGAGAGCGGGCCCGGCTGATGGCCTGCTGCATGGATCAGACTCTGGTGGACGTCACCGGCATTCCCTGCCGGGTGGGCGACCCGGTGACCCTGTTTGGCTGGGACGAACAGGGAAACCTGCTGGCCTCTCAGGAGGTGGCCCTGCTGGTGGGAGAGGACGAGGGCTGCGGACTGACTGCCCAGCTCAGCCCCCGGGTTGCCCGGATTTACAGCAAATAAAGAAAAAATGGGAGCGGGAAGGAAACCTTCCCGCTCCGTTTGCGTCTAACAGGACAAGAGTGAAATTCCGGAAAATATCTTGCAAAATTTTTGAAAAGTTTTATTCTAAAAGGTAGCGGCAGCGCAATGGAACTGCCGCTTTGATACCACAGGCGGTTCAGACCGCCAAAGGAGATCCTATGAGAGCTTTATTGTACCGCGATACGTTCCCGCGGCTGGTGGCCGACTTGCGCAGCCAGCCATGGAAATGGATGTCCAGACTGGTATTCCTGCTGGGACCCTGGGCAGCCTTCTGGATGGTGGAGATCCTCAACCAGAACGATGTGTTTTCCGACCTGCAGGCCTGGCAGGTGCTGATGAATCTGGTCTGGTATTACATCCTGTTCTTTGTGTGCCGGCTGGTGCTGGGGCGCCGCCGCCGGGCAGCCGGACTGGCCATCTGCCTGAGTTTTTTGATTGGACTGGTAAACCACTATGTGCTGCGCTTCCGGGGCCGCATTTTTTTTCCTGCCGATGTGGCCAGCTGGAAGACGGCGGCCAATGTGGCCGACGCCTTTGACTTTTCCATTGATACCTATATGGAGCAGGCGGCGGTGCTGCTGGTAGCTTACCTGTTTTTGGTGTGGATGTGCCAGCCGCAGCCCAAGCGGGACAAGCTGCCTCTGCCGGTGGGAATCGTGGGCTGGATCTTCTGCATCGGCTACTCTTTTGCCTTCTTCTTTACTGGCATGCTGCCTGCCCTGGGGATCTATACCCAACAGTGGGTCACCCAGGCCAACGGCTTCCTCCTGAATTTCACGGTGGCCCTGCGGTATAGCTCGGTGGATAAGCCCGATGATTACAGCCATGACCTTGTGCTGAAACTGATGGACGAGTACCCCGGTGTGGAAGAAAATGTGGACACGACCAAGCCCATCAATATCATTGTGGTCATGAATGAGTCCTTCTCCGACCTGACCATCTTTGACAATCTGGAGGTCTCTCAGGACCCCACCCCCTTCCTCCACTCCCTCAGTGAGAACACCATTAAAGGCTGGATGTACTCCCCCGTTACCGGAGGAGGTACTGCCAGTGTGGAGTTTGAATACCTCACCGGGTTCTCCACCATCTTCCAGCCTCCCCACACAGTAGCCTACCAGCTCTACACCAAAGAAGGGATGCCCTCCCTGGCATCCCTGTTTGGAGTGAACGGCTATGAAACTACCGCCTTTCACCCCTATAAGTCCTCGGGATGGAACCGGCCCATCGTGTATAACAACATGCGCTTTGATAACCAGCTCTACCAGGAGGATGTGGACAACGCCTATATGATCCGCAACTACATCTCCGACCAGTCGGACTATGAGACCATCTTCCAGATCACCGATGCGGAGCAGGGAGACCCCAACTTCATTTTCAACGTCACCATGCAGAACCACAGCAGCTACGCCCAGGGCTGGAACAACCTGGAGAAAACGGTGACGGTATCCGATGATCTGCGCCAGGCGGATTATTCCTCGGAGCAGTACTTATCTCTGGTGCTGGAGAGCGACCAGGCGCTGGAGCAGCTGGTGGCCCACTACGAACAGAGCAGTGAGCCCACCATGATCGTCTTCTTTGGCGATCACCAGCCGCCTCTGAAAAACGCGTTTTATGAAAAACTCTACGGAAAGCCTCTCTCGGAGCGAACCACCGAAGAGGTGATGCAGCAGTACCAGGTCCCCTTCTTTATCTGGACCAACTATGATATTGAGGAGCAGGAGGGGTTAATGATCAGCCCCAACTACCTGGGTGTGCTCACCGCCAAGCTGGCGGGGATGCCGCTGACCGGCTTTATGAACTTCCTCTCTCAACTCTATGAGGAGATGCCTGCCATCACCCCGGTGGGGATCCTCACGGCAGATGGGGAGTATCTGGAACGGGAGGAGCTCAATGAGGAACAGCAGCAGTGGCTGGAGACCTATGAGACCCTCAACTACTGCGGTATGGTGGACCTGTTTGATGAGGCCCGCCCCATGTTCTGCCTGGATTAAACGAAGCAAAATGCCCCGGTGTGACATGTCACACCGGGGCATTTTGTTGCTGAACCCATTGCTGCAGCAGACGCAGGGCCTGGGGAGCCAGCAGAAGCAGAGCCAGCAGGTTGGGAATGGCCATCAGGGCATTGCACAGGTCCACCAGCTGCCAAAGTCCTGCGCTGTTCCCGCAGGCCCCCAGGACTACACATCCCAAAAAGACAGCACGGTACAGGGGGAGGAGGCGGTCTCCGCCCGTGAGGAAGCGCAGGCTCTGCTGACCGTAGTAGCTCCAGCCGAGAATGGAGGAGAAGGCAAACAGAAGCAGGCTGATCCAAACGATCCATGCCCCTGCCTCTCCCAGTACGGCGGAAAAAGAGCGGGCAGTGAGGGGAACGCCCAAGGCCCAGTCGGGAAGCGTGCCCTGGCGCAGCTGAGAGAGTACCGTCTCTGGCTGGTACACGCCCCCAACCAGAATGACCAGGGCGGTGAGGGTACAGGTGAGCAGGGTAGCGAAGAACACCTCAAAAATGCCCCACATGCCCTGACGGGCGGGGTGATCCACTTCGGCGGCGCCGTGGGCCATAGCGGAGGTGCCCAAGCCCGCCTCATTGGTGAACACTCCCCGAGCCACCCCGTGGCGCAGAGCCTCCGCCGCTGTCCAGCCCAGACCGCCTCCCAGCGCGGCCTGGGGCGTGAGGGCGCAGCGGAAAATGAGAGAGAGGGCCTGGGGCACCTGCGGCCAGCGCAGCAGCAGCACCAGCGCGCCTCCACCCAGATATAGCAGTGCCATGGCGGGGACCAGAGCCTGGGACACCCGGGCGATGCGGCCCAGTCCTCCGGTAAGGATCATCCCCGCCGCAGCCACGGTGCCCAGGCCGATGGCCAGGGGCGGCCAGCCAAAGGCTCCGTGGAGGGAGGCGGCGATGGAACCCGACTGGACCATCCCGCCCCCAGCCAACGTGGCGGGGAGACAGGCCAGAGAGAACCAGACCGCCAGCAGGGGAGAGCCCACCCCATCCCGCAGATAGAACATAGGACCGCCCTGGCGGCCGCCGCCGGGAGCTGGGCGCTGGTAGCGCACAGACAGCAGCTTTTCCCCGCAGCTGGTCATCATCCCCAGCAGGGCGGACACCCACATCCAAAAGACTGCCCCTGGACCGCCCAGACACAGGGCGGCGGCCACCCCGGCGATACTGCCCGTCCCCATGGTGGAGGCCAGGGCGGTGGCCAGGGCCTGGATGGAGGACAGACCGCCTCCTTTTTTCTCCGCGGTGGGATGAAACAGACTGCCCAGCGTGGTACCAAGCCACAGCCGGGCGTGGAAAAAGGGGAAAAACCCTGAGCCAAGAGAGTAGACCAGCCCGGTAAGCAGAAAGCCCCCCAGCAGCCAGGGGCACCAGAGATGCTGTGTCAGTGTGTGCAGGACGGACATGGCGTCACCTCCACTTAACTGGTATGTCCCAGAGAAGAAAAACAGCACCGGAGAAGAAAATAAATTTCGGTGGGGACTACCACAGCAGGAAAAAATGTGCTACACTAAAACAAAGACGCCTGAATTGGGAGGAACTGCCAATGAAATGCCCCTATTGCGCCTATCTGGAGAGTAAAGTGGTGGATTCCCGCCCCGCTGAGGAGGGAGCCAGCATCCGCCGCCGCCGGGAGTGCCTGTCCTGCCATAAGCGGTTTACCACCTATGAGACGGTGGAGAGCCTACCTTTGGTAGTGGTCAAGCGGGACGGCAGCCGCCAGAGCTTTGACCGCAACAAGGTCATGGGCGGTTTGATCCGGGCCTGTGAGAAGCGGCCGGTGTCGGTGGGGACCCTGGAGGGCATCGTCAACGAGATCGAGCAGAAGCTGCAAAACGAGATGGAGCGGGAGGTCAGCTCCGCCCAGATCGGCGAGCTGGTGATGGAGCGCCTGAAAAAGGTGGACGAGGTGGCCTATGTACGCTTTGCCTCGGTCTATCGTCAGTTCAAGGACATCAATACTTTTATGCAGGAGCTCAACAAACTGCTGAAGGACAAATAAGAATGAAAAAACTGCCCGCGGCTTGGCCGCGGGCAGTTTTTTCACAAAAAGCGCTTCATCTGTTGAATGTTTTGTTCCTCTGTCTGTAACAGCTGCCGGCCCAGCGAGACCAGTTCCGGGTCAGACTGATCCGAGAGCTGATGCAGACGCCGGGTCATCTCCACCGTGCCCATGGTGCTGCCCTGGATCATCATCTCCGCCAGCTTGGAAGTAGAGGGGTCCAGAGCGGTCTGGGCCCGGAGCATCATCCCCGACATGGCCAGCGCGGCACTGCCCGGACCTTTCAGATGAAGACCCTTCTCCTTGGCGTAACTCTGGGACCGGGCGGCGATGGAGCGGTACTCCCGCAGCTGGTCCTGAAGGGCGGAGGTCATAGCCCGGCTCTGGGGCAGAGAGAGGGCCTGGGGCAGGGTGCCGACGCCCATGGCGGCATTTTTGTGAATAAAACGCAAAAGTGCTTCGCTGTCTTCCAACGTGGATCACCTCCCAGCCTAGACTGTGTCGAAAAAGAATGGACGATGCGAGAAAAAGGCTGGAAAGGAAAAATGCCCATAAAAAATTGCCCACCTACCGGCGGGCAATTTTTTTATATCCTTTTAAACCTCGAACATCAGATCGCCATAGGTGGGGACAGGCCAGATGGATTTGTCCACCATCAGCTCCAGGGTGTCGATGGGGTAGCGCAGGGCGTCCATGGCAGGTACCACCGCGTCGTGGTAGGCCAGAGCCATCTCCTTGACCCCGTCGATGGAGTCTACCCGGCCCATCAGGGGCTTGAGCTGCTCCAGAGCGGTGGAGGCGTCGGCCAGGTAGCGGCTTACCTCCTGCAGCAGCTTGCGCTGCACCGACAGCTCGGCCTGAGGACAGGCAGAGGCCACGGCGTTGATGGACTGAGCCAGGCGGGTGGTGTAGTGAATGACAGCGGGGATGTAGTGTTTGGCGGCCATATGGATCATAGTGTTAGCTTCGATCTTGATGACCTTGATGTAGGTCTCGTACATGATCTCAGCCCGGGCCTCCAGCTCCTGGGGCGTGTAGATGCCAAAGCGGGTGAACAGGTTGATAGCCTTCTGGGTGGTGAGAGCGGGCACCGCGTCCACCAGGGAGGGCAGGTTGGGCAGACCGCGGCGGGCGGCCTCCTGGACCCACTCCTCAGAGTAGCCGTCGCCGTTGAAGATGATGCGCTGATGCTCGGTCATGTTGCGGTGGATGACCTGCATGCAGGCGGTGGAGAAGTCGTCGGCAGCTTCCAGCTCATCGGCAGCCTGACACAGGGCCTCGGCCACGATGGCGTTGAGGGTGGTGTTGGCGTCGGCGATGGAGTCGGAAGAGCCCACCATGCGGAACTCGAACTTGTTGCCGGTGAAGGCGAAGGGAGTGGTGCGGTTGCGGTCGGTGGCGTCCCGGTTGAGAACAGGGACGGTGGATACACCGGAGTCCAGCTTGCCGGTGGCCAGCAGCTTAATGGAGTCCGCGTTGGAGACGATCTGCTCCACTACGCTCTCCAGCTGGTCACCCAGGAAGATGGAGATGATGGCGGGGGGAGCTTCCTGGCCGCCCAGACGATGCTCGTTGCCCACACAGGAGGCGGACTGACGCAGCAGATCGGCGTGGATGTCCACGGCCTTCATGATGCAGGAGAGGACCAGCAGGAACTGGAGGTTCTCGTTGGGGGTGTCGCCGGGGTCCAGCAGGTTCTCGCCGGTATCAGTGCCGATGGACCAGTTGTTGTGCTTGCCGCTGCCGTTGACGCCGGCAAAGGGCTTCTCGTGGAGCAGGCACACCAGACCGTGACGGGTGGCTACCCGCTTCATGGTCTCCATGGTCAGCTGGTTCTGGTCCACAGCCAGGTTGCACATGGTGTAGATGGGGGCCATCTCGTGCTGAGCGGGGGCCACCTCATTGTGCTGGGTGACGGCGGGGATGCCCAGCTTCCACAGCTCCTGGTTCAGGTCGGACATGAAGTCGCCCACCCGCTCCCGGATGACGCCGAAGTACTGGTCGTCCAACTCCTGGCCCTTGGGGGCGGGAGCACCGAAGAGGGTGCGGCCGGTGTAGATGAGATCCCGGCGGTTGAGGTACTTTTCCCGGTCTACCAGGAAGTACTCCTGCTCAGGGCCGACCGAGGGGAAGACCTTCTGGGCCTGGGTGTTGCCGAACAGACGCAGGATACGTAGACCCTGGGTGTTGATGGCCTCCATGGAGCGCAGCAGGGGGGTCTTTTTGTCCAGTGCCTCACCGTTATAGGAGACAAAGATGGTAGGGATGCACAGGATGGTGCCGGCAGTCATCTCCTTGACAAAGGCAGGGGAGGTCATATCCCAGGCGGTGTAGCCCCGGGCGTAGTGGGTGGAGCGCAGGCCGCCGGAAGGGAAGGAGGAGGCGTCGGACTCGCCCATGATGAGCTGCTTGCCGGTGAGCTGCAGGAGGGTCTTGCTGTCCTCGGGGCGGGTCATAAAGGCGTCGTGCTTCTCGGCGGTGATGCCGGTAAGAGGCTGGAACCAGTGGGTGTAGTGGGTGGCGCCCTTCTCAACAGCCCAGTCCTTCATGGCGTTGGCCACGATGTCGGCAGTGGCGATGCTGATGTTGCCGCCGTGTTCCATCACGTCCATGACTTCAGCAAAGACCTTCTTGGGCAGGCGCTCCTGCATGACCGAGGTGCTGAACACGTTGGAGCCAAAGATCTCTGTGATTTTATCGCTCATTGTCTCAAACCCTTTCCTCTGATTTTGGCGGTGCCGGGGTAAAAAAGAAGACAAGACCGCCCTGGGTGGACGTCCTTGCCCCACTTTCCGTAGTGTGGTGCGGTCCTGAGGCCGCGCCCGAATAATAATAATACGATACTACCCAAACCGCAATTTTTCAAGTTTGGATTGCGACAAACTTTCCAAATCAGCTGGGGGCGGATGTGGAAAAATTCACAAAAGAGGAAAAAGGACGGGAAAACAGGAGGGGAGCGGTAGGCGGGTGCTAAGAGGGGGCGAAGGGGCATATGCTTTCCGGTGTAGGTCCGGGCGTGTGCTGCCCGGAGGGGCTGAGCGGGAAAGGAGCGGGCATGCGCTTTACCAAAATGGAGGGTCTGGGAAATGACTATATCTATTTGAACTGCCTCAAAGAGGTCCCGGAGGACCTGCCGGGGCTGGCGGTAACGCTGTCAGATCGCCACTTTGGGGTGGGGGCGGACGGGCTCATCTGCATCCGGCCGGGCCGGGAAGGGGATTTTACCATGGAGATGTACAACGCCGACGGTTCCCGGGGGGCCATGTGCGGCAACGGCATCCGGTGCGTAGGCAAATACGTGTACGACAACGGCCTGACCCGAAAGACCTGCCTGACCATCGATACCGACGCCGGGCCGCGGTTTCTCTGCCTGCATGTGCTGGGGGGACAGGTGCGGGAGGTCACGGTGGATATGGGGGAGCCTAAACTGAGTCCGCCGGTAGAAGTGCAGGGGGAGATGGTGTATCCGGTGGACATGGGCAACCCCCACGGGGTGATTTTCTGCCCGGAACCGGAGAAGATCGACCTGGAGGTGCGGGGAGCGGCTCTGGGGCGGGACCCGGCCTTTCCCGGGGAATGGAACATGGAGTTTGTTGCTGTGGAGGCCCGGGACCGGCTGCGGGTGCGGGTGTGGGAGCGGGGGAGCGGCCCCACCCTGGCCTGCGGGACGGGAGCCTGCGCGGTGCTGGCGGCGGCGGTCAAGTCGGGGCGGTGCGACCGGCGGGCCACGGTGGCGCTGCCCGGGGGCGAGCTGAAGGTGGAGTGGGAGCGGGAGAGCGGCCGTATCCTGCTGACCGGCCCGGCCCGCACGGTGTTCCAGGGGGAAATTTAGATTGACAACCGGGGGAGCATCGGGGATAATATCAACCATGAAACTTTGCCCTTACGGCACAAAGGAGCGGTACGCTATGACCAAAGTGAACCAAAATTTCCTCAAGCTGCCCGGCAGCTATCTGTTTTCTGAGATCGCCCGCCGTCTGGCCGCTTACACCGCCGAGCACCCCGAGGCCAAGATGATCCGTCTGGGCATCGGTGACGTGACCCGGCCTCTGGCCCCCGCTGTCATCGAAGCCATGCACAAGGCAGTGGATGAGATGGGCACCTTTGAGGGCTTCCACGGCTACGGTCCCGAGCAGGGCTACGATTTCCTGCGGGAGGCCATTGCCAAGACCGACTATGCCGCCCGGGGCGTGGATATCAAGCCCAACGAGATATTTGTCTCCGACGGCGCCAAGAGCGACTGCGGCAACATCGGCGACATCTTCGGCGCCGACAACGTGGTGGCCGTGTGTGACCCCGTCTATCCCGTGTATGTGGATACCAACGCCATGGCTGGCCGGGCCGGTGACTTCCAGGAGGAGCTGGGCAAGTGGTCCAAGCTGGTCTACATGCCCTGCGTGGAGGAGAATGGGTTTACCCCCCAGATCCCCCAGGAGAAGGTGGATATGATCTACCTGTGCTTCCCCAACAACCCCACCGGCACCGTGGCTACCAAGGAGCAGCTGAAGGCCTGGGTGGACTACGCCAACGAAAACAAGGCTGTCATCCTCTACGACTCCGCTTACGAGGCTTTCATCACCCAGGACGACGTGCCCCACACCATCTATGAGATCGAGGGGGCCCGCACCTGCGCCATCGAGTTCCGGTCCTTCTCCAAGACCGCCGGCTTTACCGGCAACCGCTGCGCCTACACCGTGGTGCCCATGGAGCTGGAGCGGGACGGGGCCAAGCTCAACGCCCTGTGGAACCGCCGCCAGTGCACCAAGTTCAACGGCGTGCCTTATGTGATCCAGCGGGGCGCTGCTGCCGTCTACACTGAGGAGGGCCAGCGCCAGATCAAGGAAACCATCGCCTATTACCAGGAGAACGCCCGGGTCATCCGGGAGGGCCTGACCGAGGCGGGCCTCACCTGCTTTGGCGGCGTGAACGCCCCCTACATCTGGCTCAAGACCCCCGACGGCATGGGCTCCTGGGAGTTCTTCGATAAGCTCCTGAAAGAGGCCAACGTGGTCACCACCCCCGGCGCTGGCTTTGGTCCCAGCGGCGAGGGGTATATCCGCCTGACCGCCTTTGGCGATGCCGACGCTACCAAGGAGGCCGTGGCCCGCATCCGCACCATGCTGGTCCGGTAAGCCAAATAAAAATACAAAAGACACCGCTCTTCCTAATGTTGGAAGGGCGGTGTTTTTGTTGGGATAGGGCTGAAAACGTATTTCATAAAGAAATCAAAATAAAAATTATTTTTTGTTAAATTCTCTTTACGAGGGGTGGGATGGCCGCTATAATAGGGCTGTTTTTCAGGATAACATCCCGTGAAGGAGATGGAAAAGGATGACAGAGCGAGAGAAAATGTTGTCCGGGCAGCTCTACTGTGCGGATGAACCCGAGCTGAATGCCGCGCGGCACCGGGCCGACCTGCTGTGCCGCCAGCTCAACGCTTTGCCCATGACCGAGACTGAGCTTCGGATGCAGGTGCTGCGGCAGCTGCTTGGCAAGGTGGGGAAGAACTGTGCCATCAATCCCCAGTTTCGCTGTGACTACGGAAGCTACATCCAGGTGGGCGAGAACTTCTTTGCCAACTACAACTGCGTCATCCTGGACTGCGCCCCGGTGACGTTCGGGGACAATGTGTTCATTGCCCCCAACTGCGGCTTCTATACTGCCGGACACCCCCTGGACTATCCCACCCGCAACGCGATGCTGGAGTTTGCCAAACCCATCACCGTAGGCGACAACTTGTGGATCGGGGGCAACGTGGTGGTGCTGCCTGGTGTGACCATCGGTTCCGGGTCGGTGATCGGCGCGGGCAGTGTGGTCAGCCGGGATATCCCGGAAAACGTACTGGCGGTGGGCAACCCCTGCCGTCCCATCCGGTCCATCAATCCGGAGGACCGAAGAATGCTTTGATAAAAAGGCGCACTGCGCTTTTTTATACCATATCGCAGAGAGAAAGGAGGCTATGGGGCGATCCCATCACAAAGCGCCAGCGCCTGTCCTATACGGGCAGGACGACGAGGAGAAGGGAGTATCGAAAGGACAGAACTCTGTCCCGTAAATTCGGCGGACGCCCTTCCGTGCCTGGTCCGGGCGCGTACTCAGCCTACAAATATGCGGGTGACCGCAAAACAGAAGGGCTGGGACCGGATAACGAGGTTCAAATGGCTGCGAGTTTGCCCTCCAGATCCAAGTTTTAGGAGGAACAGTCAATATGTGTGGAATCGTTGGTTTTATCGGCAAGGAACAGGCAGCCCCTATTTTGCTGGATGGGCTGTCCAGGCTGGAGTACCGGGGCTATGACTCGGCGGGCCTGGCGGTGTACGATGCAGAAAAGGGCTTGCAGGTGGTGAAGGCCAAGGGCCGTCTCCAGGTGCTGCGGGACCTGACCCGGGAGGGGCAGGACGTCCCCGGACTGATGGGAGTGGGCCACACCCGCTGGGCCACCCACGGAGCCCCCAACGACGTAAACTCCCACCCCCAGGTGAGCCAGTCCGGCCGTATGGCGGTGGTACACAACGGTATCATTGAAAACTACGCAAAGTTAAAGAAATTCCTGGAGTCCAAGGGGGTTCAATTCGTCTCGGAGACCGACACCGAGGTGGTGGCCCAGCTGCTGGACTACTACTACAAGGGGGACCTGTTGGACGCGGTGTCCAAGGTGCTCCACCGGATTCAGGGAGCCTATGCTCTGGGCATCGTGTGCGCCGACGAGCCGGATAAGCTGGTGGCGGTGCGGAAGGACTCCCCCCTGATCCTGGGCCTGGGCCAGGGCTTTACCATGCTGGCCAGCGACGTTACCGCCCTGATCCGCTACACCCGGGAGGTCTGCTACCTGGATGACGGCGAGATGGCGGTGCTTACCCCGGATGGAGTCAAGGTGTATAACTCCCTGGTCCAGCCGGTGGAGAAGGAGACCTCCTACGTGGATTGGGAGATCTCGGCGGCGGAAAAGGGCGGCTATGAGCACTTTATGTTCAAGGAGATCATGGAGCAGCCCAAGGCCATCCGGGACACCATCTCTCCCCGCCTGCGGGACGGCAAAGTGGTGTTGGACGATGTGACCATCACCAAAGAGGAACTGGAGGACCTGGACCGGCTGTACGTCATTGCCTGCGGCTCCTCCTACCACGTGGGTATGGCCGCCAAGTATATCCTGGAGCGGCTGCTGCGCATCCCGGTGGAGGTCACCCTGGCCTCTGAGTTCCGGTACTGCGCCCCCATTGTGACCAAACATACCCTGGCGTTGGTCATCAGCCAGTCGGGTGAGACCATCGACACCCTGGCCGCCATGCGGGAGGCCAAGCGGCTGGGCGCCCGGATTTTGTCCATCGTCAACGTGGTGGGCTCCACCATCGCCCGGGAGTCGGACGACGTGCTCTATACCTGGGCTGGCCCGGAGATCGCCGTGGCTACCACCAAGGCCTACTCCACCCAGCTGGCGGTGGTCTACCTGCTGGGCCTCTATTTTGCCGACCTGCTGGGTCGGGTGACCAAGGAGGAGTACAGCGTTCTGGTAGAGGAGCTGCGCGCTCTGCCTGCCAAGGCGGAGGCCATTCTGAAGGACACGGAGAAGATCCAGTACTATGCCTCCATCTACTTTAACCACAACTCGGTCTTCTTTATCGGCCGCAACATCGACTACGCCGTGGGCCTGGAGGGCTCCCTGAAGCTCAAGGAGATCTCCTATATCCACTCCGAGGCCTACGCTGCCGGTGAGCTCAAGCACGGCACCATCTCCCTCATTGAGGACGGCACCCTGGTGGTGGCTCTGGCGGGGTGGAACGAGCTGTTTGAGAAGCTCATGAGCAACGTCAAGGAGGTCAAGGCCCGGGGAGCTGACGTGATCGGCATCGCCTGTGAAAACCACAAAGAGGCTCTGGAGAGCCTGGTGGACAGCGCCATGACCATCCCGGAGGTCAACCCCATGTTCCTGCCCTCCCTGGAGGTCATCCCCATGCAGCTGTTTGCCTACTACGTGGCTTTGATGCGGGGGTGTGACATCGACAAGCCCCGGAACCTGGCCAAGAGTGTCACGGTGGAATAATCAAATCGGACAAACAAGAGGACGGCTCAGACAGAGCCGTCCTCTTGTTTTACTTATAAAATATTGACCAGACTGGGCTGCTCCATCTCAGAGAGCAGCTCCAGCTGGGCCACCAGGTCCGCATTGGCGGCGGCGTACTGGTCCAGCTCCTCCAAATCCAGGTACTGGATCACCTGGCGGAAGGTGCGCAGGATCTGGTCGGTGTCCGAGTGGCGCAGAAAGACATGCAGGTAAAAGTGGTGGCCGTTCCAGCTGTCGTAGACCTCCTGGGTGATGGAGCGGGCCTGATCCCACTGGTCCTGCTCCACCAGGGCCTGGGCCTGGTCCAGCTGCTCAGACAGCTGCCGGGTGAGGGTGAGGGAATACCAGGCGTTGACCAGACACAAAGACAACAGCGCGGCCAGAAGAAGGACCGCCATCCAAAGCCGTTTCATCTTATTCCTCCTGTTTAGGCGCCAGATAGACGCCGCCGGTCTCATCCAGCGTCATCAAAAAGACGGCGCTGGGGTCGCTGCAGCCCTGGCGCCCCAGCTCCTTTTCCAGCCAGTTCCGGTCCACGCCCCGGGCGGTAAGGTTGTGCTCCAGTACATGCCCGTCGCTGATGAGGACCAGGGGAAGCCCGGACTCGGTTGGATTCTGGCCCAACTGGGCCAGGGTGGGGGGCTTTTCCTGGGCCTTGGGGAGGACGGAGAGCTGCCCGTTGGTCTCCAAAATGGCGTACCAGACCACGGAGGGGTCGGCGTAGCCCTGGCAGCGCAGCTCCTCCATCAGCTCATCCACCGTCAGGCGGTTGCGGCGCATCTCCCCCTGGTCCAGCTTTCCCCGGCGGATGATCACGCTGGGGCGCCCGCACAGCAGGGCGCGAAAGCCCACGTGCTTCATGGTGAGCACAGAGAGGATCATGGTCAGGGCCAGCAGGGTGAGGATGGGG
Organism: Flintibacter porci; assembly: GCF_041925195.1. NCBI lineage: Bacteria > Bacillati > Bacillota > Clostridia > Eubacteriales > Flintibacter > Flintibacter porci. Next base: position 67,240 of record NZ_JBHEVB010000003.1, on the reverse strand, counting down.
ATCACTCCGGCCAAAAGGGGAATACCGAAATCCTGCATGGGGACCGCAGCCAGGTCAGCAATGACCAGGGACAGCACCAGCTCCGAGGGTTCCAGCTCCCCCACCTGCCGCTTGCCCATCAGGCGGATGCCCACGATCAAAACCAGATATAAGATCACCGTGCGCACAAAACCGGTAAACATTTCCTTCCCTCCCGGCGAGTATTGTTTGTCCAGTTTGCCCAAAATTTACGGCGGATATTCCTTGGAAAAAAGCAGGGAGAAAGATTTCGAAAAAATAACAGATGCCTCTTGCATTGTATAAGAATTTTCGATACAATATCTTGAAACACTTTGAGCATTGCGTTTTTGCGACAGAAAAAAGTGAACTGGAACGGAAGGGCGTGTGAGAGAATTGATGAAAGCGACTTTGATCCTGGCCAACGGAAGCGTATTTTCCGGGACCAGCATCGGCAGTACCTCCGACCGGATCTGTGAGATGGTGTTCAACACCTCTATGACCGGCTATCAGGAGATCCTGACCGACCCCTCCTATGCGGGTCAGGGTGTGGTGATGTCTTATCCTCTGATCGGCAACTATGGCGTCAACAGCGAGGACAACGAGTCCAGCCGTCCCTGGGTGGAGGCGCTGGTGGTTCGTCATCTGTCCCCCCGGGGTAGCAATTTCCGCTGTGAGGACACTCTGGACAACTATTTAAAAAAGCACGATATCAGCGGCATTGAGAACGTGGATACCCGTGCTCTGACCAAGATACTCCGTAGTCAGGGGAGCATGAATGGTATGCTCACCTGTGCGGAGCATTTTAATGTTGCCGAGATCATGGAGAAATTGAAGAACTATAAGGTGACCGGAACGGTAGAGCGGGTCACCCGGAAGGAGCCCGAGGTCTTCCCCGCCTATGGCGAGGAGCGTCACCACGTGGCCATGATGGACTTCGGCGTCAAGCAGAACATGATCGAGTGCCTGCGCCGCCGCGGCTGCAAGGTCACCGCAGTGCCCGCCTTTACCAAGGCCGAGGAGCTGCTGGGCGGCAAGTATGACGGCGTGATGCTCTCCAACGGCCCCGGCGATCCGGCGGAGAATGTGGAGATCATTGCCGAGCTGAAGAAGCTCTATGAGAGCGACATCCCCCTCTTCGGCGTGTGTCTGGGCCACCAGCTGCTGGCTCTGGCCACCGGCGCCAAGACCGGCCGCCTGGCCTACGGTCACCGGGGCGGAAACCACCCCGTGCGGGATCTGGAGAAGGGCCGGGTGTTCATCACCAGCCAGAACCACGGCTATATGGTCCTGTCTGAGTCGGTTGACCCCGCTGTGGCTGAGGTCTCCCACATCAACGTCAACGACGGCACCTGTGAGGGCCTGCGCTACAAGCGTCCCAACTGCTTTACCACCCAGTTCCACCCCGAGGCCAACGCCGGCCCCAAGGACACGGAATATCTGTTTAACCGCTTTATTGAATCCATGGATCAGGGAGGTGCCCGGTAATGCCCAAGTATACCGATGTGAAGAAGGTCCTGGTGTTGGGTTCCGGCCCCATCGTCATCGGCCAGGCCGCTGAGTTTGACTACGCCGGCACCCAGGCCTGCCGTGCTCTGAAGGAAGAGGGTATGGAGGTGGTGCTGATCAACTCCAACCCCGCCACCATCATGACCGACAAGGATATTGCTGACCATGTGTATATCGAGCCTATGAACATCCACTCGGTGACCCAGATCATCGAGAAGGAGCGGCCCGACGCCCTGCTGCCCAACATGGGCGGCCAGACCGGCCTGAACCTGGCTATGGCTCTGTATGAGGACGGCACTCTGGCCAAGTACGGGGTGAAGCTGCTGGGCACCAGCCCCGAGTCCATCCATAAGGCGGAGGACCGCCAGGGCTTTAAGGACTGCATGGAGTCCATCGGCCAGCCCTGCGTCACCTCCAAGGTGGTCAACTCCGTGGAGGATGCCGTAGCCTTCACCAACGAAATCGGCTACCCCGTCATCGTCCGTCCCGCCTACACCCTGGGCGGTACCGGCGGCGGCATCGCCTATGACGAGGCCTCTCTGCGGGAGATCGCCGACCGCGGCATCAACCTCAGCCGCGTCAGCGAGGTGCTCATCGAGCGCTGCATCGCCGGCTGGAAGGAGATCGAGTTTGAGGTCATGCGTGACTCCGCGGGCAACGTGATCACCATCTGCTCCATGGAGAACATCGACCCCGTGGGCGTGCACACCGGCGACTCCATCGTGGTGGCCCCCACCCAGACTCTGGCCAACCGGGAGTACCAGATGCTGCGCTCCGCCGCTCTGGACATCATCTCCGCCCTGGAGATCGAGGGCGGCTGTAACTGTCAGTTTGCTCTGAATCCCGACAGCTTTGAGTACGCTGTTATCGAGGTTAACCCCCGTGTGTCCCGTTCCTCCGCTCTGGCCTCCAAGGCCACCGGCTATCCCATCGCCAAGGTGGCGGCCAAGGTAGCTCTGGGCTACACTCTGGACGAGATCCCCAACGCGGTGACTGGCAAGACCACCGCCTGCTTCGAGCCCACCATCGACTACTGCGTGCTGAAGATCCCCCGTCTGCCCTTTGATAAGTTCACCACCGCCAGCCGTACTCTGGGCACCCAGATGAAGGCCACCGGCGAGGTTATGGCCATTGCCAACTCCTTTGAGGGAGCCCTGATGAAGGCCATCCGCTCTCTGGAGCTCAACGTCCGCGCCCTGAAGCTGGACAAGCTGGAGGGCCTGTACACCGACGAGATCGAGGACCTGCTGGTCCAGGTCACCGACGAGCGTCTGTTCGTGGTGGCAGAGGCTCTGCGCCGCGGTTTCTCCCCCCAGAAGATCAACCACATCACCAAGATGGACATCTGGTTCCTGGATGGCTTCAAGCGCATCATCGACATGGAGGAGGAGCTGAAGGCCTGCAAGGGCACTCCCGATGCCGATACCCTGAAGCGCGCCAAGGAGATGTGCTTTGCCGACAGCTACATTGGTACCCTGTGCGGCATGCAGCAGTCTGAGGTGAAGGCTCTGCGGGAGAAGTACGGCATCATCCCCTCCTTCAAGATGGTTGATACCTGTGCGGCCGAGTTTGATGCCGAGACCCCCTACTACTACTCCTCCTACGACGGAGAGAATGAGGCGGTGGATACCGGCGACGGCCGCAAGAAGGTGCTGGTGCTGGGTTCCGGCCCCATCCGTATCGGCCAGGGCATCGAGTTTGACTACTGCTCCGTCCACTCCGTCTGGGCCTTTAAGCGCCTGGGCTATGAGACCATCATCGTCAACAACAACCCCGAGACCGTCTCCACCGACTTCGACGTAGCCGACAAGCTCTACTTCGAGCCCCTCACCGCCGAGGACGTGCAGAACATCGTAGAGCAGGAGAAGCCCTGGGGCGCCGTAGTCCAGTTCGGCGGCCAGACCGCCATTAAGCTGGCCAAGGCTCTGACCGACATGGGCGTGCAGATCTTGGGTACCCCCGCCGACGGCGTGGACGCCGCCGAGGACCGGGAGCGCTTCGACGAGATTCTGGAGAAGTGCGGGATCCCCCGCGCCAAGGGCCGCACCGTGTTCACCACCCAGGAGGCCCTGAAGGCGGCCAACGAGCTGGGTTACCCCGTGCTGGTGCGCCCCTCCTACGTGCTGGGCGGCCAGGGCATGGAGATCGCCTACACCGACCGCAACATTGAGGACTTCATGCGCATCATCAACATGACTGTCCAGGAGCACCCCATCCTCATCGACAAGTATCTGATGGGCCGGGAACTGGAAGTGGACGGCGTGTTCGACGGCGAGGATATCCTTATCCCCGGCATCATGGAGCACGTGGAGCGTGCCGGCGTGCACTCCGGCGACTCTATTGCTGTGTATCCTCCCATCAATCTGGAGGACAAGCACCGTGAGCTTATCCTGAAGCACACCAAGAACATGGCCAAGCACCTGGGCGTCATCGGCCTCATCAACGCCCAGTATATCCTCTACAACGACGACATCTATGTCATCGAGGTCAACCCCCGTTCCTCCCGTACCATCCCCTATATCTCCAAGGTCACCGGCGTGCCCATCATCGACCTGGCTACCAAGGTCATGCTGGGCCAGAAGCTGAAAGACCTGGGCTACGGCACCGGTCTCTACCCCGAGGCCAAGTACTATGCCGTCAAGGCTCCCGTCTTCTCCTTCGAGAAGCTCACCGACGTGGACACCGGCCTTGGCCCGGAGATGAAGTCCACCGGCGAGGTGCTGGGTCTGGCTGAGACCTATCCCCAGGCTCTGCTGAAGGCCTTCAAGGGTGCTGGTCTGAAGGTGCCCAAGCGCGGCAGCCGGGTCATCGTCACCGTCAAGGACGAGGACAAGGCCGAGATGGTTGGCATCGCCCGGGGCTTTGAGGAGATGGGCATTGAGATTTTTGCCACCTCCGGCACCTGCGATGCCCTCACTGAGGCGGGCATCGCCTGCAAGCGGGTCAACCGCGTCTCCCAGTCCCACCCCAACATCCTGGATATGATCGCCTCCGGAACGGTGGACATGATCATCAACACCCCCACCAAGGGCCGCAAGCACGACAGCGACGGCTTTAAGATCCGCCGCTCCGCCGTGGAGCACAGCGTGACCTGCGTCACCGCCATCGACACCGCCCGTGCGGTGCTCACCGTGCGGGAGCAGAGCCGCAGCGTTGACCTGAAGCCCATCGACATCACCAAGATCTAAGGCGGAAATTCTTTCGCTGAAAACTCAATTCCCCCGGCGACCAAACTCGCCGGGGGATGGGTCTTTTATTTGGGAGAGCTGCCGCAGGGCAGAAAAAAACCACACCCTCCGGTGCGGCCTTTTGGATGGTATATGATTACCGTTCGCTGGCGGATACGTCCTGGTTCTCGTAGATCAGATCCTCCAGATCGGCGGAGGCGTCCCAATGAAAGTCCATTCTGTTCCCTCCTTTCTTCTGCATGGTTTCAGTATAGCCCTTGCGGCGAACGGGAACAAGGAACAATGAGTAAAAGATGTGTAAAACCTGGGCAAAGCGTCCAGCGTAAGAAAGGAAGTTGTTATGTCCCATCAGACTGTGATCGTTCTGGATTTCGGCGGCCAGTATAACCAGCTGATCGCCCGCCGGGTCCGGGAGTGCAATGTGTACTGTGAAGTAAAGCCCTACACCACCCCTCTGGCGGAGCTGAAGGCCATGAACCCCATCGGCATCATCTTTACCGGTGGCCCTAACAGCGTCTACCTGGAGACCTCTCCCCACGTGGATCCGGAGATCTTTACCTGGGGTGTACCCATTCTGGGCATCTGCTACGGCTGCCAGCTCATGGCCCATGCTCTGGGCGGTCAGGTCACCGAGGCCCAGGATGACTCCGCCCGGGAGTACGGCAAGACCAAGACCTACTACGATACCGCCTGCAAGCTGTTCCGGGGACTGCCTGAGGAGGGCATCTCCTGGATGAGCCACGGCGACTATATGGCCAAGGTGCCTGAGGGCTTTGCCCTCACTGCCCACTCCGACGCCTGCCCCAACGTGGCCATTGCCGACGAGAAGCGTGGCTTCTACGGCGTGCAGTATCACCCCGAGGTTAACCACACCGAGAACGGCATCGCCATGATCCGCAACTTCCTCTATGAGGTGTGCCATGCCGCTGGTGACTGGACCATGGAGGACTACTGCAAGACCGCCATCCAGCAGGTACGGGAGAAGGTAGGCAGCGGCAAGGTGCTGCTGGCCCTCAGCGGCGGTGTGGACTCCTCCGTGGTGGCCGCGCTGCTGGCCGAGGCGGTAGGCAGCCAGCTCACCTGTGTGTTTGTGGACCACGGCCTCATGCGTCTCAACGAGGGCGACGAGGTGGAGCAGGCCTTCTCCAAGTGGGATATCAACTTTGTCCGTGTGGACGCCGAGCAGCGTTTCCTGGGCAAGCTGGCCGGGATCTCTGACCCGGAGAGCAAGCGTAAGATCATTGGCGAGGAGTTTATCCGCGTCTTTGAGGAAGAGGCCAAGAAGATCGGCAAGGTGGACTTCCTGGCTCAGGGCACCATCTATCCCGACGTGATCGAGTCGGGCGCCGGTGACGCCGCCGTCATCAAGAGCCACCACAACGTGGGCGGCCTGCCCGACTATGTGGACTTCCAGGAGATCATCGAGCCTCTGCGTATGCTCTTCAAGGACGAGGTGCGTCAGCTGGGCCGCGAGCTGGGACTGCCTGAGTACCTGGTGTCCCGTCAGCCCTTCCCCGGTCCCGGTCTTGCCATCCGTATCATCGGCGACATCACCAAGGAGAAGGCGGACATTCTGCGTCAGGCCGACTTCATCTTCCGGGATGAGATTGCCAAGGCCGGCGAGGACAAGAACCTCAACCAGTATTTCGCTGTGCTTACCAACACCCGCTCCGTGGGCGTTATGGGTGACGGCCGTACCTACGACTATACCCTGGCTCTCCGTGCTGTGACCACCAGCGACTTTATGACCGCCGACTGGGCCCGTATCCCCTACGAGGTGTTGGATAAGATCTCTGTGCGCATCGTCAACGAGGTGCAGGGTATCAACCGCATCTGCTATGACATCACGTCCAAACCCCCCGCCACAATCGAATGGGAGTGAAAAAGTTCTGATTTTTCGATAAAATCAGAGAAAATCCCTGTTTTCTATTGAAAAAGTTGCAGAAAGAAAAAGCAAAAAATTGACAAACCTCCTCATTTTTCAAGCCAAGGTAGCCACCGTGTTTTCAGAAAAATGAGGAGGTTTTGTTATGCCCAGACCGAGTGGGAAAGCTACAATCAGTTTGAAGGGAAATGCCAAGAATCTGCCCGACATTTACTTTCGTGAATTGGTACAGCTCTATTCCAGAGATTGCCGCACAAGGGGCATTGAAGAAGTCACGATTGCCGGGTATGAATACGCCTGTAAAAAGTTCCTTGAATACTTGCAGGAGGACATTCGATGCTCCGATTTGCGTCAAGAGCTGTTCGATGATTACCAGATGGAGCTTGCAACCAGAGTTAAGGCCGAAACGGTCAACAGCTATCTTTTCAAAATTTCGCCCGTCTTGAAGTTCGGCAAGGAACGCGGCTACATCACCGCCGACATTCAGTTGTCGCACATGGCCTATCAGGAGCATTTCAAGGACGTTTATACCGAGGACGAGATCAGAAAGCTGCTGGCCCGCCCCAAGACGAACAAGTTCAACGAATACCGTACCTGGGTCGTTGTCAGCGTATTTTTGGGTACGGGTATTCGCTCCCTTGAACTGAGGTCTATCCGCTGCAAGGACGTGAATCTGAACGAGGGGTATATTACCCTGATTCATACCAAGAATAAGGAGCCGCGTGTTGTTCCTCTGAGCGAAAGTCTGATTATTATTCTCCAGGAGTACATGATGGTTCGCAACGGTGCGGCGGACGATTACCTGTTTTGCAGCATCTACGGCGATATGATGGGACGTGTGACGCTGCAATCCAGCGTGGCCCGGTACAATAAGAGCCGGGGCGTAGAAAAGACTTCTATTCACCTGTTCCGTCATACGTTCATTACGCTGGAAGTGCGGGAAGGTATTGCCCCGCTGGTTCTGCGAAGGATTACAGGCCACAAGAGCCTGAAAGCTCTTGACGGCTATTACAATCACAATATTGCTGACCTAATCACCGCTGTCAATCAAACATCCCCTGTGGAGCGGTTTTCTCAGAAAAAACGCATTGGGTTTGACATGAACAAGAAGAAAAAGTAAGAAAAGAGAGGTTTGCAGCGGGCAAACCTCTCTTTTTTTCTTGAAATAGTGATTTTTCAATGATATTTGAGCAAAAAGGGACAACTTTTGAGAAGTTTTCAGACCTTTTGCGTGAAAAGCGAGAAGATTTCAATACAGTGCAGCATCTTTTTGAAAAGTACGCTTCAAAAATGGCGCAACTGCCGCTTGATTGCTGTTTTCTCTGTGATCTTGCGGCCACTTTGGGGCTGCTTTTTTATTGTTTTGATTATATCACATGTCATAGTTAAAGTACAGGTTTTTCTTCGCCTCATGCTATACTTAAAGCACAAAGAGGGAAACACAAAAGAAAAAACAAAAACCTTTCACAAATCAAAAAATAATGATTAAAAAGGAGAAATCACCATGAAAAAGAACGCTATCATCTACATCGACGACACCACCGCTCAGGTCACCAAGGCTTTTGAGAAGCAGGCCCGCATCTTCGGCACCGAGGAATACAAGCTGTGGAAAGCCTACCGCGAGGACTTCCCCGCCGCCAAGATGGTGACTAAGACCATCAAGAAGAACCCCAACAAGAAGTCCTACAAGAACCTGACCTACGCCAATATGGAGCTGTTCATCACCGAGCAGAACTCCGAGCTGCTGGTGGAGCTGAGAAAGCAGATCAAGCTCTCCAAGGTTCAGAGCAACCCCTACCGCGCTGTTCTGGCATGGTTCCTGTCCGAGTTCCCCAAGTACGATGAGTACAAGGAGTTCTGGGCCAGCATCGAAGCCGAGGCCAAGAATGACACCACCGCCGCCGATGAAGCCGTCGCTTGAAAATACACTTTCAAAAAGGAGATCAAAAAATGGAACTGACCCGCAATCACATGACCCAATACCTGTTACTCTTCTGCCGCACCTTTGAAGAGCGTGACGCAGAGGAAGCCCGACTGGACGCCCTGACCGATGAAGCCCTATGTCAAGAGTTCACCGCTGAATACAACGCCATGCAAGGCGCAGCACCCAGCAAGCCCCTGTACGACCGATAACCCACCAACAAAAACCAACACACATTGAAATTTTAGGAGGAAAATAAAATGAAGAACACTTACAAGATCGACTTTGCCAACAACACCCTGACCATGACCAAGGCTTTTGAAGCCGCTGCCAACGAGTACGGCTCCGAGGAATACAAGCTGTTGCAGAAAATCCGTGCCGACTTCCCCGGTATCGAGATCATCCGCAAGACCCGCCGCCCCTCCAAGACTGCCCGCCCCAACAAGAACCTGACCTATGCCAACATGGAGAAGTACATGAGCGTGTTTAAGAACGCCGCCGAGCTGCTGGCTCAGTTCGAGATCGTCAAGACCTGTTCCCAGAAGGAGAGCAACCCCTACCAGTATGTGAAGGGTTGGTTTGAGGCCCAGTTCCCCAACTACAAGGAGCTGCCTGACTTTGGTAGCAACGCCCCCAAGGTGATTGACCTTGCTGCGTATCAGCAGAAGATGGAAATGAAGAAGGAGGCTTAACCCAATGAAGAATACTTACACCCGTGAAGAGATTGATTGCATGATGGATCAGATTGGTATGCTGATGGACGATCACGGCTGGCGTTGCGAAGATGGTCATTGGCTCACCGATGCAGAGCTTGTCAACTGGACAGATGAAATGGTTATTGAAGCGTATGAGCGTTACGAGCGTTCATGTCGGCGGCCCGGCCTTCGGGACGAAGAGAACACGGGGGCCTAATGAAAAATGGAATACAAAAGCAGAGAGGACGGTACGTTGAAGTTGTACCGCCCTCTTTGTCTATGTAGTTTTGCGTTGTACTATTTTACGGCTTCGGTGAAAATATAAGCCTACATCTATCGCCATAATCACAGCCGCACCCACAAGGACAACAATCAATTTGTTGGATTGATATGCCTCCACCAATCTACCCTGAAAAAGTAAATCTACCGCTGTTTTCAAGCCGCAAGCAAAGCATTTTTCGCCCGTGAAATTACATTTGTATTGAAAGGGTGCTATCCATTGAATGATTATTCCGTTGAGAGCAAAAGCAAAATATAGGCTGTATCTTACTTGACGAAAGACGCTGTTTTTCATTCTTTTGTTGCTTGAATGAGTTTAACTGCGGCAATAATTTGCAAAATAGGAGGCACAGGGAAAAGGATACCATATCCGCAAATTGCAGCAAAGAAGAATACAGGAGAGAAGATTGCAAACAAAATCGTAGTTAGGACAACAGAAATTACGTAAATCCAAGCAAGAGCGGCTCTTGCATGACCTTTTTGGGCCGAAACCATGTTAATGATACAAAGGACAAAGGAGAGAGTGACTAAACCTAACAATCCAAGCAGAAGCATGTTTGTATTTTGGTCTGCTGCACTGCTACCGCTGCTTCCCAAGAGAAGATAATTAGCGACTGTAAAGGCCGCGATTACAAAGGCGATAATGTTTAAGACAAGTGCAGTCTTTATCTTATTGAGTTTAGACCCATTGTTTTGATTTGTGCCACTCTCCACGGGACACCCACATTTGGGGCAAATGACTGCTTCATCAAGCAGTTCGTTTCCGCATTTTGAACAGTATTTCATTTTGTGTCCTCCTTATTCGAACAACTACAAAATTGTAGTTTATTTTAATTACAATATTATAATATATCAAAACTACTGCTGTCAAGGTAAACTAAAACTACAAACGAGGTGACAGCATGGCAGAGGAAATCAAGATCACGAAAAAATCCGCTCGTAGGGGCGATGATGGATATAAAGTTGTGTCCGTTCGCATGAAGGAAGAAATGATTGAGCGACTGGATGTGTTGTCTGCAAAGACAAATCGCTCCCGCAATGAACTTATCAATCTTTTGTTGGACGCAGCAATCGAGATCGTCAAGGTGGAAGAATAATACATTATCACCAGAAGGACAGTTTCAAACTGTCCTTTTCTTTTTGCCTCCGCCGCCTCCGTGATCGGTCGTTTCCGCCGTGTTTCTCAGCGGTCTGGAAAACGGCCAATCAATGATATTCAGAAACGCCCTTTTTCATGCGGAGCTGTGTAATGCGTTCGCGGATAAAATTTGCTTCCACTTCTCCACCTCCTTGTAACAAGGATAGCCATGGAAGCGATTGTGATATACTTGTTAAAGACTTGAAATCACTTGAACAGACCACGCAAAAATGTTATTATAGTCTGGAAAAAGTCCGTGGTCACAAAAAGACGTTTTTAAGACGTTTAACTTTGACACAAGCGAACAGGGGGAGTGCTATGGCGTGGTACACCATCAATCAGACGGCCAGACGGCTCCATTTGCAAGGATGCACCTAAATCCGGGAGGCGTTCATAAGTGGAGAGAACAAGAGCTTGTCGGAACTACTGGCCGGGTATCACAAACCATTGAAATGCTGTGAACTTTGTTTGCGAAACGATGAACAGGCCCATGAGCTTGTGAAGCAACACAATGAGCAGATTGTATGGCCCCACAAGAACAAAGATACGAGCAAGAAATCTCCATAAAACACTATTCGGGAGGTCAGTATGGAACAATACACCGAGAAGCAAAGAAAAGTTTGCTATAGTTTCTATCTGGAGTGCAATGCAAAGGGGCTTAACCCGCTAAAAAACGAAGCGGAGGCCCAAAGAGCCTTGCTACTGGGACAGCAGAACAGTCAACTTGTCAAAATTTTTGGTGGAAAGCTGGACGGACACCAAGTCGATGCCTACCGTATCGGTGAGGAATATAGCGACGCTATGGCAAATGAAGAAGAGCAGAACGAAAAGGAAGAAAAGCTCGCAAAAGCAAAAAAGGTGGATGAAGCTGCCGCCGCATTGGAAAAAGAGCTTGCCCAGCAGCGCGGCCGGGGAAAGCGAGAGTTCTTTTTCAAAAAAACCTTGGAAGATGCAAAGCAAGAATACGATGAACTTCAAAAAGAGATAAACGGGAGCCCCCGTGCGCCGAAGCAGAAGGAAAGCAGCTGGGGCACCATGGGCGGTATCGCCGCAGGTATCACAGGCAGTACCGCTGTTGGTGCAATGGTCGCTGCTGATACAATGATGAAAAATGCGGAAATCCGCAGTTCTAATGCAGCGATGGGTTCTTTAGCAAATATGGCTTTAGCCGCCTTGGGATGGAAAAAGATGACCATCCAAAATAAGATGGACGCAATTCAAAAGGAAAAAGAAAAAATCAAGTTACACCTGATGGAAGAACGTCCGCAGGAAGAACTGATGGAGGCACTGCAATTCTCACAACCTGAGGCTAATTTTACCTCAAGTGGTACGATGCTGATTTATGTAACAGTCAGCAGCAAAAAGCAATGGAAAATCAGCGGCGTGGATGCTGTTATTGATGGTAGCTTTCTGGCGGAGATTTACGAGGGTGACAGGCTTATCGGCTGTGCATACCTCAATCTGCCCCGTGATGGTATCGTAGAGACTGTGTCTATGGAAGGACATTGTCCGGCAGCCAAACCGGGAGGAGATTACACAGTCGTAATAATCCCTAACGCATTGTGGCTGATTGAAAAGTACACACCGCCTCAGATTTCTTACAATGACGCTTACCATGTAAGAGAGCAGAAATATTGCGATATTCTCGATTTCCATGGCCTGTTTAAGGCACTTGCGCGGGTAGACACTTCTTGGAAGCCAATTCCTGTAAGGCTTACCTGGCAACAGCGCCTGAAGGAGATTGAGAAAGAAAAGAGCCGAAAGGCCGAAGCCGAACAGCAGCAAAAACAGAGAAACAAGAAAATGGCGTTGATAGCGCTTCTTGCTGTGGCTGTTTGCATTGTGGTGGTTATGGTACTTTCCAATAAGCAAAAAGAAGCTGAGAGACTGGATGCTTACAATACTGCCATTTCCATGGCGGAAGCCGGAAAGTATGATGAAGCAATTTCCGCGTTTGAGGATCTTGGGGATTACAAGGACAGCGTTGAGATGATCCGCGCCGCGAAGTATGATAAGGCTATCTCTCTTGTGACCAGCGAGCGCTATGAGGCAGCAATTTCTATTTTCGAAGAATTAGGAGATTATCAAGACAGCGCAGAGCAAATAGCCAATGCAAAAGCGGCTATAGAGGAGAGTGCTTACAACGATGCTTACAACGTTGCACATGATCTTCTGAGTGACGGATATTATGAAGAAGCGATAGATGCGTTTTCTGAGCTTGGAGACTATAAAGACAGCGCCGCTTTGGCTGCAAAGATTTCTGAAGAGTTATCCGCTTGCAATACGGCGTGGGTGAAATGCCTGGAAGGTGATATTGAACCGCTGAAAACTGCCATCGACACCCATGAGTATGTCATGTTCGACGAAGATATCCGGGCGATTGTGAATTTCAGTTATCCCTATCTTGGAGAGTGGGAATATCTCTCTGGCAATGCCCAGGCATTTTCTATGCGTAAAACGGATAGCAGCACATACACCACCTGCAATTCGCTCACCGCAGAATTACGTTTTAAGAGCGACGGTCAACCATTCATTTTCGTACAGAGTGACGGCCAGTCTATGGATTTTAAAATCAACTCCGAAGAGTGGAAAATTAAGCCTGTCACCGGATGGAGCGGCGGAGATTTTAATATTAAACTCACGGAGAATGATACGTTTGTGATTACCGTCGATCGGGATGACGGTACGGTCGTTACCTGTGAATATCAGCGCGCGGCAAAATAACCAATACAAAGCAGGGCGGGATTTTCCCGCCCTGTTTTTATGCCTTGCCGTTCCAAACCTCCGCCGCGTCCTCCGTAATCGGTCGTTTCCGCCGTGTTTCTCAGCGGTCTGGAAAACGGTCAACCAAAACCAAGATCGAAAATCACCGATGAAATTTCCCAAAACCATCCCCCGCCGCCGCGTGGTATTCCATTGTCCCGCTCCCCCGCCGGGCCTCCCGCTCCTTGAAGCTACACTTTCAATGTGCCGCTTCCCTTCACCCGCTCGAAAGAGCCGAGGGTATGAATGAGGGTAAAACTGACAACTTCTGAGAACTCAGGGCAACTTTGCGTGATCTTGCATCAACTATCAAGCAGAAAGAGGCAACTTTGTTGCAGAATTGAGGAAATCAGAGCGTTCAGCGGCTTCTTTGTGCCAAAAAAATTTTTGAGGTATAATAAAGATAGAAAAAAGAAGAATAGCCAATCCAACAGTAAAGAACCCTTTTGCTTTGTAGGTTTAGTTAAGCCACGGATTGAAAAGTCCTTTCCGCTTTTCATCTGGGTAGAATGTACTTCTATCATCGTCCGGGCGGCTGGCTTAGTGCTGGTAACACGTTATCCGTGGTTTACCCAAATCTATGAAGAAAGGACGAGTACCAGATGAAGAATTAGCATCCGTTACCAGAGGATAGCAAAGAAGAACAGAAGTACAGTTTTCGCGGCAACCCCATTGAATGGGTGACAACAGAACGGACAAACAAGGCAGCAAACGCCTTTGGTGAAGCTGATGAGTGGGTGTCAGCGCATCAACACAAAATACGATACGAAGGAAAGGACTACGAACCAGACGAGTTTTTCGCGGCTCACTTTCCCGAATACAAGAAGTTCCCCAAACGCGTCAAGTTTCTGGGCCAAGCGGCGAAAGATGTTCTCAGGCTATCCACCAATCAGCGCAACAGGCTACAATACGACATTTTGGCAAAAAGGTTAGGTTTGGTCGATGTGGCCGAACAGGACGCACAGGAGATCAAGGCGTTTTTCCGCTCCGGCAACAATCTTACAGCGGCCAGAATTGCACACAAGATGGGCTATCCAGACGGAGTGCAGAAGATCGTTACCTTTGGGTGCGGCTTGAAAATGGATGGCAAATATCCGGGCGTGTGGTGTTACAAGGTTCACCGCGAAGAAAACCAATGCACCTATGAGGGCGTTCCCATGACATGGGAACAATGGGGAAACATGGTTGCACAGAATATTGATTTTTGCCGCACAAATAGGGCTATGCGTTTGCATGGCCTTGAGCTGCAAGATTATCTCAAACGCGACCCAGAGGAACTTGACGGCTTTATGAGCGCATTGTACTACTCAGACCACAAATACATGACGCTGCCGCTGGCCGAAAAAGAACTGTTGGAACGCTGGGTGCATCAATATGTGCGTCTTAGCTTTCAGAAATACAACGAATACTACGCCGATCATGCCGCAAAACCACCGCTTCTGTTCCCGCTCCACGGTGATACAGGTAGTGACGAATACAGCTTCACTATCGACTTTGACAAGGATGTTGAGATCGTCCCAAATGTGAGCTGGAAGCGGAACGCAGCCGAATACAACAGAGATCAGAACGCCGCCAAGGGCAGGCAGCGAGTGGAGCAACGAGCCAGTGCAACGCTGCCTGATGGTGATTTCACAAGGGACGATCTGGCCGCGCTGGGGTATGGGCCTAAAGCCATTTCAAACCTCCGCCGCGACAAGCTGATCGTTGACACCGGACGCCGTACACCGGAACGCAAGTTCATTTTCAGGAAGAATTTTGTGTAAGTCTGCCGCCGATGTACCACACCCGAAGGTATAATAATTAAGAATAAATAATACCTCCGGGCATGGTACATCTACCGCCGCCGGCACTTGAAAATACACTTTCAAACAAGATCCATGAAGGAGGAAAAACGATGTTCATTGAAGTTGCAAAGATTTTTTAGGAGTTTGAACAGGAAGAAAAGCTGTTTGCGCTCCATGCTGCCAATCTGAAAAACGCCGTCCCAACCGATGACCCGGAACAGACCGCCGTGGAGAACTATAAGAAGGCCAAGCGGGAAGGTTTGGGAACCGACGATAAAAAGCAGCGTTTCACCGAATTTCTGAACCGCCGCCGCGATCTGCTGGAAACCCTGACCCAAAGCGTGATCGACAGCAGCGGCAAGGCAATACAGGCCACCGTGGAAAAGGCTTTGGATGACGAGGCCCGCAAGCTGACCGACAAGATGGTGTATTGGTATTTTAAGTAAGAGCGGCGCGGCCTGTCCCGCTCCCGCTCGAAGTTATTGTAAGAAGTCAAAAAGTCGGAGGAAGATGCAAAATCTTCTCTCCGACTTCTCTTTTTGTATTCAAGACTTTTCAGAAGTTGTCCCAAGTTGCTGATTGTTGTTGCTTTCGGCCTCTTTGTCCTCTTTCTTCTCCCATTCCAAAATCTCTTCCATGATAAGGGCAAGGGGAAGCTGAGTATTGTCAAACATGGGCGGCAGCTCCTTTTTACTGGTCGTTCTCCGCTGGCTCCTTGACGTATTCCATGAGATCACCGGGCTGGCAGTCCAGCAACTCGCAGATTTTGGAAACATTCTGCAAGGCTATGTATTTGTTTTCTCTCAGGGCTTGAATGACCCCTTCTGACAGCAGCTTTTCTTTTCTGAGCTTGTTGGTATTGTACCCCGCTTCTTTGAGCGCGGCCAGAATGTCGATCTTGTATTTGATTGGCATGGTGCTCTCCCTTCCGGGGCCGCTCAAAAATGGTGGCCCTTCTCCATTGTCCTCATTCTAACACAAGATTACACAGAAATCAATGTAAAAGTTAAACAAATAATTACACAGATATTTGTGTAATCTGCGAATTGAAATTACACAGAAAATGGTGTAATATATAATCAGTCAAGGGGAACACCCCTCAAAAGAAAAGGAGAATGAACAATGAGCAGAAATGAACTGATTGCTAAGATCGAAGCCCTGAACGAGTGGGAGGCTGTTATTGAGGAAGCCAAGGCCGAAGCCGAAGCCATCCGGGACAGCATCAAACAGGAAATGCTGGAACGCGAAACCGAAGAGCTGACCGCTGGACAGTACATCGTCCGCTGGACTTCCGTTCTTACCAACCGCTTTGATACAACAGCCTTCAAGAAAACCTACGGTGATCTTTACAAGGCGTTCACCAAGCAGAGTGCGTCCCGCCGCTTCACGATCAGCGCATGAGAAAAGCCCCTTGCCTGACTGCCGACCAAAGCTAACAGGCAAAGAGCTTCCACCCCAATCCAAACGGAGAGGGCAAGGACATTATAACTTGCCCTCTCTCCAAAATCAAGAACAGGAGAGAAAAAGACATGAAGGAACTGACGAGCTACAACCGCGTTGCCGGGTATCTGAACAAGGTATTTGACCTGCTGAACCGCGAATTTTTTGAAGGTGTACTTTCAAGACCGACCATCACCATCCAGTCAACACCAAAGGCATACGGCCACTTTTCCCTCCGGGAAGATACATGGGTATCCAAGCTGGGCGGCACCCATGAGATCAACATTGGCGCGGGCACGCTGTCCCGGCCCATTGAGGAAGTCACCGCCACGCTGCTGCATGAGATGGTGCATTATTACAACTACGAGATGGGCGTACAGGATTGCAGCAGGGGCAACACCTACCACAACCGTCGCTTCAAGGAGGCAGCCGAGGCCCACGGACTTTGTGTGGAACACAGCGACAAATACGGCTGGTCGCATACTTCCCCCAGCGAAGCCCTGTTAGACTTCATCATCGAAAACGGCCTGACCGATATTCTGATTAACCGCAACGAGTTTTACGGCTTCCGCGTCACCGGAACCGGAACCCACAGCGGAACAGGAACCACACCGCCGCCGCGCACATCCAGCACCCGCAAATACATCTGCCCTTGCTGCGGTAACTCCGTCCGGGCAACCAAGATCGTCAATATTGCTTGTCTGGACTGTGCCGAGCAAATGGTACTGGCTGGGTAACAGGGAAGGGCGGGGAGCAATCCCCGCCCCGCCCCGGAGTTCCTAAAAGTGGAGAAATACGAACACCAAAACCCAGTAATTCCGGGACATTTCCGCCGCCGCCCCGCATACACGAACTTTACCGCTTGAAAAGACGAACTTTTGACGATGGAGGCCACCATGAATAAGAAAACAAAGGCGCTCACCACAGAGCAATACAAAGAGATCATACAGACCATGAAAGAGGGCTTTTGCGGGTGCCGCCCCAATGAGCGGATTGCAACCGCCCTTGTGCTGGAAGGAAATTTGGGCTTGCGCGTCAGCGATATATTGAAGCTCCGCCCGTGCGATATTGTCCGGGATGGAGACAGATACCGTTTGGAGATCACCGAGCAAAAGACGGGCAAGCGCCGCGTGTTCACCGTCCCGCTGGTCATACAGCAATACATAGAAAACTATTGCTTGCGGAATGGTGTCCGCCTCGACGAGCTGATTTTCCCCATTACCGAGCGGGCCATACAAAAGCAGCTCCGCCTTGTGTGCGATTATTTGGGCTATGAGGGTATCAGCACACACAGCTTCCGCAAATGGTACGCAACGGAGATTTACAAGGCAAACGGCTATGATATTGCCCTTGTCCAGCGGCTTTTGCAGCACAGCTCCGCCGCCGTCACACAAAGATACATCGGTATTGAGCCGCAACGGATAGAAACGGCGATACAGAACCACGCGCGGCTTATTTGACAGGCGGGCCGCTCCCATGAGCGGCCCGTTTCCTTTTTCGCGGTTTTGTGGTACACTTGAACCAAGATCACGAAGCGGAGGCCGCGCACATGGCAAGATCGGAAAATCAAAAGCTGAAAACCCTCTATGTGGCAAAATACTTTCTGGAAAATTCCGACGAAAACCATCCTGTCACAGCCGGGGATGTGGTTGACTATCTGCAAGACGAATGTGGGATTGAAGCAGAGCGCCGCGCCATCTACCGTGATATTGCCATTTTGCGTGACGAGTTCGGCATGGACATTGACGGAGGGCAAGGCGGCAAATACAGGCTACTTTCCCGGCAGTTTGAATTTGACGATCTGCGTTTGCTGGCTGAGTGCGTCCACGCGGCCAAGTTCATTTCCGCTGCCAAAGCAAAGGAGCTTGTCGGAACGATCAGCGAGTTTTGCAGCATCCATCAAGCCGACCAGCTCCAAGAGGAAGTCTTTTTATGCGACCGCGTAAAAACCACCCAGCGGGGAACCATGACGATCATTTCCAAGATCAATGCGGCCATGGCAAAGAAGCTGGACGGCAAGCCCCACACCCCACAAAAGATCAGCTTCAAGTATTTGAAACATACACTTCAAGATCGAAGTACCCAAGTGGAGCGGCGCAAGGGTGCGATCTACAAAGTCAGCCCCTACAAGTTGCTGATAAACGAGGGCAATTATTATCTCCTGGCCTTTGACGATAAAGCCCAAGACATGCGGACATATCGTATTGACCGCATGAAGGAAGTTAAGCTGCTGGAAGAGCCGAGGGAGGGGGCGGAAGCCTTTGAAGCTATTGACATGGAAAGCTACACCCGCCGCGTGTTCTCCATGTTTGGAGGCCAGCAAAAGCGTGTCAGCGTCCGCTTCATCAATCCGCTGCTTGATACCGTCATTGAGCGGTTCGGCACAACCCCGGATGTATTTTACAGGCCAGACGATGAACGGCACTTTGTTGTGACCGCCGATGTGGAGATCAGCAACCAGTTTTTCGCGTGGGTGTGCGGCTTTGGGAAGCGGGCCAAGATCACCTATCCCCCCGAAGTGGTGGAGGATTTTCAAAAGTTCTTGTCAGGTATCAGCGAGATGTATACAAATTAAGGAGGATAAAATGTCGGTAGATTTGATTTACAAAGAAAAAGTAGTAGCATTTTTAGATATGAAGATGCCACCAGTGTATAAATAGTTGATAGAAGAAGTCAGAAAGTTCGTATTTCTGGCTTCTTTCTTTTCAAAAGTTTGCAAACCTTGAGTGGGAAACTTGAACAGTAAAAAATGGCGTGCTATAATGAGTGGGAAAAGTGAAGAAGGAAGCCAACACTTTCTTTTTCTGCAACGCTTTTTGGGACGTGAAATGAAGTTCCGCCGCCGTCATCAAGAGCCACCACAACGTGGGCGGCCTGCCCGACTATGTGGACTTCCAGGAGATCATCGAGCCTCTGCGTATGCTCTTCAAGGACGAGGTGCGTCAGCTGGGCCGCGAGCTGGGACTGCCTGAGTACCTGGTGTCCCGTCAGCCCTTCCCCGGTCCCGGTCTTGCCATCCGTATCATCGGCGACATCACCAAGGAGAAGGCGGACATTCTGCGTCAGGCCGACTTCATCTTCCGGGATGAGATTGCCAAGGCCGGCGAGGACAAGAACCTCAACCAGTATTTCGCTGTGCTTACCAACACCCGCTCCGTGGGCGTTATGGGCGATGGCCGTACCTACGACTATACCCTGGCTCTCCGTGCCGTAACCACCAGCGACTTTATGACCGCCGACTGGGCCCGTATCCCCTACGAGGTGTTGGATAAGATCTCTGTGCGCATCGTCAACGAGGTGCAGGGTATCAACCGCATCTGCTATGACATCACGAGTAAGCCTCCGGCAACCATCGAATGGGAGTAATATTAGAAGCCCGAAAAGTCTGTCATGACAGGGATTCTAAGGTTTAATATCCCTTGTGGCAACGATTTGGCAACACTTTTTCATTCTTTATAAAAAAGAGCGAACTGACTTTGATTTCATCAGTTCGCTCTTTTTCTTTGCCCAAAAGATGAATTGAAAAGGAGAATAAAATGGAATCACCCCAGGCGACGGACCAGGTAGGGGATGACCTCCTCAAAGTTAACGCCGTACCAGCTGGGCTTGGGATCGGCCAGAGTGGCGCGGATGCACTCCACAGTGTAGTCGGCAGCCAGAGCCAGAGCGTCGCCCAGAGACTTGCCCCGCATCAGAGCGCCCACGCAGGTGGAAGCAAACACATCACCAGTGCCGTGGATGGCTACGGGCAGGCGCTCATTAAAGTAGCTGCCGTACTGGCCGGTCTGCTGGTCGTAGTACATAACGCCCAGCTTTTCAGGCTTAAAGCTGACACCCGTCAGGGCCACATACCGGGGACCCAGCTTGGCCAGCGCCTGGAGCATCTGGCGGATATATTCTTCGTCGTACTCCGTGCGGTAGGGCAGGCCGGTAAGCAGGCTGGCTTCGGTGAGGTTGGGGACGATCACGTCCGCCTTGGCGCATACCTTGGCCATCTCGGCGGGGAAGTCGGGACCAAAGGCGGGGTAAAGCTTACCGTTGTCCGCCATGGCAGGGTCGACCAGAATCAGGTTGTCCGGGGTTTTGAAGGTGTCAAAGAAGGCGCACACATCGCCCACCTGCTCTTTGGAGGCCAGGTAGCCGGTGTAGATGGCGTCGAACTGGAACCCCTCCTGCTGCCAGTGATGGGCAATGGGGTTGATCTGGTCGGTGAGATCCTTACAAGTGAAATTTTTAAACATGGTGTGGGTAGAGAGCACCGCGGTGGGGAGGATGGAACATTCCACTCCCATGGCGGAGATAATGGGCAGAGCCACCGTCAGGGAGCACTTACCCAGGCAGGAGATGTCCTGTACACTGACGATCCGTTTCATGGTGTGCACTTCCTTTGTTTGATTTGAGTGCATTGTATCAGAACAACTGACCTGAAGAAAGGACCAAATATTGATTTTCTAACCATACCAGATGGAGAGGGAGAAGAAAATCCCATCTGGCGAGATAGAATTCTCAGGCTGTGAGGTAGTCAAGAGAGTGGATTTCCGGTAAGATAAAGGCGAAAAGAAGAGGGGAGGGAACCCTATGAACGAACAGGAATTTGCCCAACGTCTGCGGCAATACCGGAAAAACAAAGGGATGACCCAGCAGGAATTGGCGGATCAATTGGGAGTGTCCAATAAGACGGTGTCCCGGTGGGAGAGCGGCAGCTACCCTGACGTGACTACCATGGTGGCTTTGGCACGTGTTCTGGGCGTGACAGTGGATGAGCTGCTGGACCCTAAGGCTCCGGTGCGGACCCTGGAGAAGAGCGACTGGCAGAACCTGCTGTCCTTTGCCTTTGCCATTGGAGGAGGATTGCTGTTTTACCTGCTGGCCCAGTTTGTGCCGCTTCCCCTTTGCTGGGTGTTGTATCTGGGCTGCCTGGCCTACGGAATCTATCTCCAGGCTCACTACACCTACCATACTCATTGGTTTCAACTGGGGGTGTGGGTGATGGTGTTTTTTGTAAGCTGGTCGGTGGTGGGGATGCTGCTTTCCGGGGCTGGGGCTGTGCTGGGAGCTGTCTCGATGGCGACCTTGCTGGAGAGGTTTTGGTACGTGCTGGAGATGGGAACCAGCATTGGCGGTGTAGTATTACACTTGCTGGTATATTTTCTCATTTGGACAGGACTGACGATAGCCCTAAGCTACTTGACGGTATATTTAGCCCATAAGCTGGCACGGGAGCCTGTATCCGGCCACAATTTTCCCTGGGCCTCCCAGAAGGAGATCCCGCGGCTACGTTTATGTCGGACAAAGTTCTACTGGATGAAGGCAGTGCCCGCGCTGGCCCCTTTGATTCTCATGGGGTATTGGTGCCTGTTTTGGCGAGACGATTTGCCTGGGTGGCTCTATGTCTCGCAGGAAGAACTCTACCTTCCGGTTTGGGCAGGGATCAGCTTGCTGACTATGCTGCCGCTGCTGAAAAAAGGACGGCGGGGGATGCTGGTGGCAGCAATCTTCTTGACGCTGACAGACTTGGGATTTTCCGGGCTTCTGGCTTATCCAAGGGCTTATAATTTGCTCAGTGAACGAGTGGTGGCAAATATTCAAGGAAACACACTGAATGTATGTACCTTTGGTCAGGCCAGTGAGGAATTGGTTGCGAGTGCCATCGTGTTGGCGCTGCTCTATCTGATCTGCTGCTTTATTGCCATAAAACGTGTGCCGAAGGAGGAGAAAAAAGAGGAGACAGAGCCGGAGGAGAGTGGCACTTTCTAAAAAATTATTAAATTTTTACCTGCTGCCCTTTACACAACGGGGTTTTTGGAGTAAACTAAGCACATCTTTTCCATGCTTAGTTTAGGAGGTGTTTTCGATGGACGAGATGGATTTCACCCGAAAATTCCGTCTGGGCGACCAGCGCGATCTGGAGATCAAGGCGATCCTGGCTACGGTGTATCAGGCGCTGCAGGAAAAGGGATATAACCCGGTAAACCAGATTGTGGGCTACATTCTCTCCGAGGACCCCACCTACATCACAAACCATAACAATGCCCGGGCACTGATCCGGAAGATAGACCGGGATGAGCTGCTCCAGACCCTGGTCAAGTATTATCTCACTCACTAAGCCTTGAAAGCCCGCTGAAAAGCGGGCTTTTTTGTAAGGAGACGCCATGAAAATTTTAGTCAGTGCCTGTCTGTTGGGGTGTCCCTGCCGATATGACGGGCAAGGGAAAAAGCATCCGGAGGTGGAGGCCCTGCGGACGCGGGGGCATGAATTGATCCCCGTATGCCCGGAGGTGCAGGGTGGCCTGCCAACCCCGCGTCCTCCCGCCGAACGGCAGCGTGACGGCCGGGTGGTGAACCGGGAGGGCACGGATGTGACCGAATCATACCAGGCAGGAGCAAAGCTGGCTTTAAAGACGGCTCTGGAACAGGGGTGTGAGCTGGCGGTTCTTAAAGAGCGCTCACCCTCCTGCGGCAGCGGAGAGATCTACGACGGGACGTTTTCCCGGCGTTTGATACCGGGAGATGGAGTGACAGCCCAGCAGCTGCGGC
Source organism: Flintibacter porci (assembly GCF_041925195.1). Lineage (NCBI taxonomy): Bacteria > Bacillati > Bacillota > Clostridia > Eubacteriales > Flintibacter > Flintibacter porci. The sequence goes on along the minus strand of NZ_JBHEVB010000003.1, from coordinate 44,104 downwards.
AGGCGGGAATCAAGGTTCTGGGAGAATCTCGGGCAGAAACCATCCAATAAAAAAGCCCCGGATCTTCGGTCCGGGGCTTGCGGCGCGTCGGAAAACCGGCGCGCTGTTTTGTTTTACTGAATGGCGATGTGGTTCTGATGCTCCATTGCCTTTTGATCGGCCTTGGGCAGTGTCAGCTTCAGAATGCCGTCCTCATACTTGGCGTGGATATCCTCAGGCTGGATGTCGCCCACATAGAAGCTGCGGCTGCAGGAACCGCTGTAACGCTCCTGGCGGATATAGTGGCCCTCGTCGTCCTTCTGGTCCTTATCCAGGCCCTTGGCGGCGCTGATGGTCAGGTAGCCGTTCTCCAGTTCCACATTGACCTCATCCTTCTGGAAACCGGGCAGGTCAACAGCCACTTCATAGTGGTCGTTTACGTCCTTTACATCGGTTTTCATCAGGTTCTTGGCATGCTTACCATACAGGGGGTTATGGGTTCCGAAGAACTCCTTTTCCAGAGAATCATCAAAGAAACGATCAAACAAACTTTCACCAAACAGGCTGGGCAACATAAGTCATTCCTCCATTCTTGCTGTAGCGCGACAAGTTTTTTGAGAAATTGGGACAGCATACTTGAGAAAAAACGGGCCAATCTTAGAAGCATTTCCGAGCCTGCTCGCTTGCGTCAACCGCCCCCCCAGAAGCACGGGAGCGGCACACGCAAGAGGGCGGGATCAAAGCATACGGGAGGAGCGACGAATAGCCGCCCCTCCCGTGCTTTTTGCCCTCTTGTGGGTTAGGTTATGCTACCCTTACCGCATACAATACCGGCGATATCCCCACCGGCCTTATCTGCGCAGGTATCTTTTTGGGCAGCATCAAGGCCAAGGGGTATACCGAATATAAGGATCAGAAAAATATTCTGGTGCGGGCCATCGGAGTGGCCTTCATCATTCTGGTTGTGGTCTACGGCGGACTGTGCTGGCTGGGTGCCTGCGGTACCCCCTACTTCGCCGCTGATATGGATTCCACCGCCCTGCTCAACGGTCTGGTGCAGAAACTGGCTGGCTACGGCGGTATCGTAGTGCTGGCGGTGGCCGTAATCTTCGCCTGCTTCACCACTGCCGCAGGCATGATTGCAACTGCCTCCGACTGGGTGTTGGAATGGACCCGGGGCAAGATCCCTTACCGTATCATTGCTCTGGTAATTACCGCCATCATCTTCCTCATGTCCGCTACCGGCGTGAGCAACGTACTGGCCTTCTCCGGGCCACTGTTTACGCTCATCTTCCCCATGTCCGTAGTCATGACGGTGCTGGGCGTGTGCAAGCGCCTGGTACCCAACGACGGAGCCTGGAAGGGTGCGGTATATGTGGCTACTTTGATCAGTGCCTATGACGCTTTCGTAGTAGCGCGGGCAAACGGACTTCACTCCATTTCTACCGATGGATTGGATAAGCTGATGTCCTATATCCCTCTGAGCAGCCTGGGTTTTGACTGGCTGATTCCCTCTGTCATCGGATTTATCGTAGGTGCAGTGATCTATGCCATGGTTAAGGGCAAGGCAGCTGCTGCGAAATCATAAATTACGCACTGCATTTCCAGCGGCCATTTAGGCTGGGCGGCAGTCGTACAACGTGTTATCTCGGAAAGACCGGAAACAGAAAGGAGCCCCAGAGCATGAAAGAATTGTTGGAAGAAGCCAAACTGCTTCAGGAGCAGATCGTGGCCGACCGCCGCTATCTCCACCAGATTCCCGAAGTCGGCATGGACCTGCCCGAATCGGCAGCGTACATTGAAAAGCGGCTGGCCGAGATGGGGATCGAGTCCCACCGCTGCGGTGTGATGGAGGAGAGCGTACGGCAGAAGTATATCAAGATGGGTTTCCCCGATATGAGGGCATCCACCGGCGTGGTAGCCACCATCGGCAGCGGCAGTCCCTGCATCCTGCTGCGGGCTGACTTTGATGCCCTGCCCATGGAGGAAATCAACGACCTGCCCTTCTGTTCCAAGCGCAATGCCAGCCACATGTGCGGCCACGACACTCACGCGGCCATGCTGCTGGGTGCGGCCAAGCTTCTTAAGGACCATGAGAGCGAGCTGAAAGGCACCGTCAAGCTCATGTTCCAGCCCGGCGAGGAGATGGGATACGGCTCCAAGACCATGATCGACGACGGTCTGCTGGAAAAGCCCAAGGTGGACGCCGCTATGGCCATCCATATCTTCTCCACCACCCCCGTGGGCCAGGTGACCTATTGCTCCGGCGTGGCCAGCTCCTCTCTGGATACCTTTGCCATCCATATCCAGGGCAAGGGCGGACACAGCTCTACGCCCGACCTGTGTGTGGACCCCATCATGATCGCCAACCAGATCTACACCGCCCTCAACATGCTCATGACCCGGGAGGTATCTCCCCAGGCGGTCGCGACCCTGTCCGGCGGCGTGATGCGCTCGGGTACGGCAGTGAACATTATCCCTGACACCGCTGACCTGCAGGTAGGCCTGCGCACCTACAACGTGGAGGCCCGCAAGCATGTGCTGGAGCGGCTGCCTGAGATCGTGGATGCCTATGCCAAGGCGTGGCACGGCGAGTACGAGATCACCATGTTCAACTGTCCCTGCACCTTTACCGATGAGGCCACCACCAAAGAACTGCTTGAGTCGGTGGCCGAGATGGTGGGGGAGGAAAACATTCAGGCCATGCCCCCCATGGCCGGTACCGAGGACTTCAGCTACGTGGCCGAGCAGGTGCCCAGCACCTTCCTGGTACTGGGAGCCGGCGGACCCGAGCAGTATCCCCACCACAACCCCAGAATGGTACTGGATGAGAGCGTGTTCTATCAAGGAGCCGCCATCCACGCCAACTGTGCCATCGAGTGGCTGAACAAGCACAGCAAATAATCAGACCGCACCAGCCCCATAGAAAATGAATCAGGCTTTGAAATGACAATCAAACCGAAAGGAGTGCGCGGGTGCCTGCCGCGCAGAGAACTATGGAAAAGAAAAAATTTAAATTCACAGTGCCCCACGTCTTTGTCATCCTGGCCATCATCATGCTCCTTGTTTTTATAGTCTCGTTCTTTGTCCCCAGCGGAAACTTTGAACGTGTACTGGATGAAAACTCCGGCCGCGAGATCGTCAACCCGGATGTGTTTAATTGGGTCGAAAAGCAGTATCTGACCTTCTCCGACTACTTCCAGTCTTTCTATAACGGCATTGTGGGCGGTATCTCCATCATGGGCAACCTGCTCATCTGCTCCGGCGTGCTGGGCTTCCTGGAGTCCACCGGTGCTTTCTCCGCCGGTATCCACAAGCTGGTGCGGGCTACCAAGGGCAAGGAAATCAGCCTGGTAGTGATTATGTACGTGCTGTTTACTGTGTTTGGTGTGTTGGGCTACGGCGAAGGTGCCTACCCCTTCTATGGTCTGGCAACGGCAGTGATTATGTCGGCGGGCTATGACCGGATGACCGGTGCGGCGGCGGTGCTGCTGGGCTCCTGCGGCAGCTTTGCCTGCGGCATGCTCAATATGTTCACCACCGGTGTCTCCCAGCAGATCGTGGGTCTGCCCATCTTCTCCGGCATGTGGTATCGCTTTATCGTGCTGGTGGTCTTCTTCACCATCGGTCTGATCTTCCTGGTTCGGTATGCCAACCGTTCCCGCAAGGACCCCACCAAGAGCTACTGCTACGAGGAGTATAAGAATCAGGACGCTTCCGCTTCTATCGGCGAGGAGGTCCCCATGACCTGGAAGCGGGTTGTTGCTCTGATCGGCTTTGTGGCGCTGATCGTAATTCAGGGTTACGGCTGCGTGGCTCTGAAGTGGAGCTTCCCCAATATCACGGCTCTGTACATCATCTTCATGATTCTGTTGGCCATCCTGTTCCAGGTCGGCCCCACTGAGACCTGTAACCGCTTCACCGCCGGCGCTGCCCGCGTGCTTGGTCCTGCGCTGGCCATCGGCTTTGCTAACTCCGTGATGGTCCTGCTGAACAAGGCCAACATCATGGATACTCTGGTGTACTACATGGGCAACGCCCTCCAGGGCAAGAGCCCCATGGTCACCCTGCTCATCATCTACATCTTCGTCACGGCCCTGAACTTCTTCGTGGTCTCCGGTTCCGGCAAGGCAGTCATGATGATGCCCATCCTCAGCCCCCTGGGCCAGATGCTGGGTATCAACCAGCAGGTTATGGTTCTTACCTACCAGCTGGGCGACGGCCTGACCAACACCCTGTGGCCTGCGGGCGCTGTGGTTGCCTGCTCTCTGTGCGGACTGGACTTCGGCAAGTGGTTCCGCTTCGCCATCAAGTCCATCGGTACCATGATGATTGCGGCTTATATCCTCATCGTCATTGCCAACGCCATCGGCTACGGTCCCTTCTGATTCAGACATACAAAAATCCCGGTTCCTTTGGGAGCCGGGATTTTTTATCGGCAAAAAAAGAACGGCGCTGGAAGATTTCCAGCGCCGCTCGTAAATAGTTTAGAAATCAGGCCTTGACGATGGCGGCAGTATCCATAGCGATCATCAGTTCCTCGTTGGTGGGGATGTTCCCAAACGCATTAGATGCGTTTGGGTGCCCGCTGATTGAAATGCTCGGGCGAAGTGAATTCGCCCTGCGCAAAATCTCCGCGTTGCTTCGATTTTCAGGTCATCCCCACCGTAGAAGACTTGTGTTATTTAGGCCTTGACGATGGCAGCGGTATCCATAGCGATCATCAGTTCCTCATTGGTGGGGATGACCAGGACACGTACCTTGGAGTCGTCGGTGGCTACGTCCACTTCCTTGCCGCGGGTGTTGTTCTTCTCCGCGTCCAGCTTCACGCCCATGTACTCCAGGCCGGAGACCACATTGGCACGGGTGTCGGGGCCGTTCTCACCCACACCGGCGGTGAAGATGATGGCGTCCACGCCGCCCATAGCAGCGGCATAAGCACCGATGAGCTTCTTCACGTTGTAGTCGAAGGAGTCCAGAGCCAGCTGAGCACGCTGGTTGCCCTGAGGAGCAGCAGCCTCCAGATCACGGAAGTCGGAGGACACGCCGGAGATACCCAGCACGCCGGACTTCTTATTGAGGATGCTGAGCATCTCGTCGATGTTGTAGCCGTGCTTGTTCATCAGGTACTCCAGGATGCCGGCGTCGATGTCGCCGCAGCGGGTGCCCATGGGCAGACCAGCCAGGGGAGTGAAGCCCATGGAGGTGTCAACGCTCTTGCCGCCGTCGATGGCAGTGACGGAAGAACCGTTGCCCAGGTGGCAGGAGATCAGCTTGAGCTCCTCGATGGGCTTGCCCAGCATAGCGGCAGCGCGCTGGGAGACGTACTTGTGGCTGGTGCCGTGGAAGCCGTAGCGGCGGACCTTGTCCTGCTCATAGTACTCGTAGGGCAGAGCGTAGGTGTAGGCCACGGGGGGCATGGTCTGATGGAACGCGGTGTCGAACACGGCGACCATGGGGGTGTTGGGCATGAGAGCCTGGCAGGCCTTGATGCCGATGATGTTGGCGGGGTTGTGCAGGGGAGCCAGAGGATTGCACTCCTCGATGGCAGCCATGACCTCGTCGGTGATAAGCACGGAGGAGGCGAACTTCTCGCCGCCGTGAACCACACGGTGGCCCACCGCGCCGATCTCATCCATGGAAGCGATCACGCCGTTGGCAGGGTCCACCAGAGCGTTGAGCACGGCCTGGATGGCCTCGGAGTGAGTGGGCATGGCCACGTCGGCCTCCTTGACAGCCTCCTTGCCGGTGGGCTTATAGGTGAACTTACCGTCGATACCGATGCGCTCACACAGACCCTTGGCCAGGACCTCCTGAGTCTCGGGGTTGAGCAGCTGATACTTCAGAGAAGAACTGCCGGCGTTGATTACCAGAATATTCATGGGAATCGTCTCCTTCACAAGTTAATTTTTAAACACGCCTTGGGTTGCCTTGCTTGGGTTCCTGTAATACAATAGGGGCAAACCCAGTTTGTGTTTTTATTTTAACGCTCTTTCCTGAGAAAGACAACCGTTTTTCTGAAAAAGAGGAAGATAATCCACCAGGAGGTCAATCTCATGCAGGTTATTGGCATCGTTGCCGAATACAATCCCTTCCACACCGGACACGCCTACCAAATTGCCCGTACCCGCCAGGCTCTGGAGGAGGACTGTGCCGTGGTTGCCGTGATGAGCGGCAACTGGGTCCAGGGTGGACGGCCCGCCGTGCTGGACAAGTGGACCCGGGCGCGGCTGGCTCTGCTGGGAGGGGTTGACCTGGTGCTGGAGCTGCCCACCGTGTGGGCGGTGTCCTCCGCGGAGACCTTCGCACGGGGCGCGGTGACCATTCTGGAGCGCAGCGGCGTGGTGGATGTGCTGTCCTTTGGCAGCGAGTACGGAGACGTGGAAAAACTCCGGCGCCTTGCCGCCAGCCTTAACACCCCGGAGTACGAGGAGAGCCTGCGCCGGTTTGTAGGGGAAGGGATGCCCTTTGCCGCGGCCAGACAGGCGGCGGCGGACAGCCTGTTGGGGGAGGAACTGTCCCTTTTGCTCTCCCAGCCAAACAACAATCTGGGGGTGGAGTACCTGCGGACGCTGGACAGCCTGAACAGCAAGATCCAGCCCATGACCGTCCGCAGGGAGGGCGCCCCCCACGATAGCCTGCTGGAGGGCGCGGACCGTCCCCGCCACCTCTCTGCCACCCAGCTGCGGGCCTATTTGGAGCGGGGGGACTGGCCGGCATTGGAGCCCTATCTCCCAAAGGGCGGGGTGGAGGTCCTGAAAGAAGGATGGAACGGGTTTCCCAGTCTCCAGCGCATGGAGCGGGGAATTTTGGCCAAGCTTCGCACCATAACGGCGGAGGATTGGGCGAAACTCCCGGACAGCGGAGCCGGGGAAGGCCTGCCGCCCCGGCTGGAGCGGGCTGGAAAGCAGTGCCGCTCTCTGGAGGAATTTGTTGTCCTGGCAAAACCAAAGCACTGGACCCAGGCCCGGATGCGTCGGCTGCTGGTGTGGGCTTATTTGGGCCTGACCCAGGCGGAGCGACCGGGACAGCCTGCCTATCTTCGCGTGCTGGGGTTCAACACCCGGGGACAGGAGGTCCTGCGGCAGATGAAGGAGCGCTCTAGTCTGCCCATTCTTACCAAACCTGCCCATGCCAGACGGCAGTTGGAAGGAGACCTGAGGCTGTTTGAACTGGAGGCCCGGTGTACCGACCTGTACGACCTATGCCTTGAAACCGTCCCAGGGCCGGGACGAGAGTGGACCACCGGCCCGGTGCGGATGTGAGAGGAGAAGCGATGAAAAACAAGATAACTTGGATCAAGTGGGGGGCAGGGTTGGCTCTGCCTCTGGCGTTGGTGGGGCTGTTTGAGCTGCTCAAAGGCGATCAGGCCCGAATGGGCTGGTGGGTAGACCATGTCATGGCCCCGGTGGAGCAGTTTTTGGCCCGGATGGGCTGGTGGGTAGACCATGTCATGGCCCCGGTGGAGCAGTTTTTGGCCCGGATCTGGTCCATATTCCCTGCTTTTTCCGTGGCCGAGGTGCTTACCGCTCTGGCCTTGATATTTGGGGTGGTGTGGCTGATCCGGGCAGTTGTTTTGCTGATCCGGAAACGGGAGGGACGCATCTTTGCAAAACGGCTGCTGGCTATGCTGGGGGCGGTGCTTTGGATTTGGTGTGCCATGGATTGGATGTGGAACGCTGCCTACTATGCTCCTTCCTTTGCCCAGCGCAGCGGATTGGAGACACAGCCCTATTCTGTGGAGACGCTGGAACAGGTTACCGCCCTGTTTGCCGAAAAGGCGGCGGAGTATTCCACCCAGGTGCAGCGGGATGAAAATGGCCTGTTTGCCGAGGATACCGCCGCCATTTTTGAGAAAGGTCCCGAGATCTATGAGAATCTGACGCAGGAGTTCCCATGCCTGGAATTGAAGCATCCCACCCGGGCCAAACCCATCTTTTTCTCCAGATTACAGAGTATTTTGGGGTTTACCGGGGTGTATTTTCCTTTCACCGGGGAGGCCAACGTGAATGTGGATGCCCCGTCTTGTCTGCTGCCCGCCACCATCGCCCACGAGATGGCTCATCAGCGTATGGTGGCCGCTGAGCAGGAGGCAAATTTTGTGGGTATTGCTGCCTCGGTCACCAGCGGAGATCCGGTATATGTTTACTCAGGATATTTGATGGGTCTTATCCAACTGTGCAACGCGCTGTATCCGGTGGACCCGGAGGGGTGGAGCGCCATCGTGGAGCAGTATTTCACACCGGAGCTGGCCGCGGACTGGAATGATAACAACGCCTACTGGGCAGAGCTGTCCTCTCCGGTGGAGGATGCCGCGGAGCAGGTGTATGACTCATTTTTGAAAGGCAACGATCAGAAACTGGGCATGCGCTCTTACGGCGCCTGTGTGGACCTGTTAGTCACCTACTTTTCTTAGAAGAAAAGTAGGCAAAAGAATTTTGTGCGAAACTTTGTTTCGCCTCTGGAGTACAAAAAAGCCGGCCGCCAATGGCGGCCGGCTTACCTATTTTATTGTACGTGGACGTGGTCGTTAATGTGCTTCATGCAGTAGCAGTAATAGCCGTTGCACTTGGAGCAGTAGCGGAACTCCATATTGGGGTCGTCTGCGTCGGTAATGCCGCACACAGCGCACTTGTGGAGATATCCCTTCCGCTGCTGGACCTCCTTCTGGGCCTTTTTGAAGTTGATGGTCTGGGGCCGGGCCTGATAGGTCATCCGGCCGGTTTTCCGGCGCACGATGTTCATCAGATCGTCCCAGAAGAAGAGGAAGTAGTTCAGAATGGCCACCACAGGAATGAGGGCATAGCCCCAGGCCCCCAGCATCAGGTAGCGGATGATATCAAACAGGAACAGGGCTGCGTCCAGCCAGGCCAGCCACTTGACTTTCAGAGGCAGAATGCCGTAGAGCAGCACCTGCATCTCCGGGTACAGAGTGGCGAAGGAGAAGAACATGGACATGTTCACATAGTACATGGTGACGCTGGTCTGGAAGGCAAAGCCGATGATGAGGTTAAGGATGGCTCCCAGGAAATAAAATACAGTAAACCGGGTGGAGCCCCACTGGCGTTCCAGGGCGTTGCCAATGTAGTAATAGAACAGAGTGGTCATGGCAAACCACAAAATGGAGAACATATCGCTGGAGCTGTAACCGCTCACCGGCACAAACAGGAAGGTGATGATCCGCCACACCTCGCCATGGAGGACTGCGCTTGGATAGAACATGCACAGCAATGTGGCGTAGCCGCGGGAGAACATATCCAGCAGGTAGATGAGTACATTGCCGATAACAATAAACTTCATCAGATTGGGAATGCCGAAGCGGGGATGTTTGTAACAGAAGCGGTCCAGCCAGCGGGAAATGGCCTTCATGGACAGCCCTCCTTTTTATCATCAATAAAATTGCCGCAGAGGCGGCAGAAATGTCCAGAGAGCATTGTACCCGTTTTCTATGGAAAAGTCCATGACGAAAGTGTAAACATTTTCTCGGGGAAGTGGGGAATAAAAAGTTGTGCTTTTCCTGAAAAGGGGAATATGATAGAATAAATAAGAATGTGGGCGGCTTTGGCCGCTTTTGAATTTATAGAAAAGAGCGAGGAAGCTATGAGTATTGTAAAAGATATGTCCCTGGCCCCCTCGGGCCTGCAGAAGATCCAGTGGGTGCGGGATTTTATGCCCGCCCTCAGCGGCATTGAGGAGCGTTTCCGCAAGGAAAAGCCCTTTGCCGGATTGACTATCGCCGTGTCGGTCCATCTGGAGGCCAAGACCGCCAACCTGGGGCTGGTCCTGCGGGAGGGCGGAGCCGATGTGCATCTCACCGGCTGTAACCCCCTGTCCACCCAGGACGATGTGGCCGCCGCCATGGCCCACCTGGGTGTAGATACCTACGGCGTTCACGGGGTTACTCCCCAGGAGTATGAGGACCTGCTGGTAGAGACCCTGAAGTGCCGTCCCCACCTCATCGTGGACGACGGCGGCGACCTCATCTCTCTGCTGGGCGGACGCTGCGCCGATCTGGGTGAGCGGCTCATCGGCGGCTGTGAGGAGACCACCACCGGTATCCACCGCCTCATCGCCCGGGAGAAGGCGGGCATCCTGCCCTGCCCCATGATGGCGGTGAACGACGCCAAGGCCAAGCACTACTACGACAACAAATACGGTACCGGCCAGTCTACCTGGGACGCCATTATGCACACCACCAACCTGATGGTGGCGGGCAAGACCGTGGTGGTGGCCGGCTACGGCTGGTGCGGCAAGGGCATCGCCATGCGGGCCAAGGGCATGGGCGCCCACGTCATTGTCTGCGAGGTGGATCCCTTCAAGGCGCTGGAGGCCACCATGGAGAACTTCCAGGTCATGCCCATGGACGAGGCGGCCAAGGTGGGCGACCTGTTCGTCACCGCCACCGGCTGCAAGGACGTGATCGTGGAACGGCACTTTGCCGTCATGAAGCACAACGCCATCCTGTGTAACTCCGGCCACTTTGACTGTGAGGTGGACGTGGCCGCCTTGGCCGCGGAGGCGGTGGAGCGCTTCCCCCGCCGGGAGGGCATCGAGGGCTTCCGCCTGAAGGACGGCCGCATCCTCAATGTACTGGCTCAGGGCCGGCTGGTGAACCTGGCCGCGGGCAACGGCCACCCCGCCGAGATCATGGACATGTCCTTTGCGGTCCAGGCCCTCTCTCTGGAGTGGCTGGCCAAGCACCGGGACGGCCTGGAGAAGAAGGTCTACCAGGTGCCCGACGAGATCGACGACCAGATCGGCCGGGTGAAGCTGGCCGCCATGGGCCTCTCCATCGATACCCTTACCCAGGAGCAGAAGGACTATCTGGCCGGCTGGGAGGCATAAACCTATTGACAAAGGCGGAAAAACTGATATAATCCATCTGTACAACTGAAAACCTTATCAAGAGCGGTGGAGGGAACGGCCCTATGAAACCCGGCAACCTGCGTAAGACGCAAGGTGCTAAATCCGGCGGCAGTGTATCGAAAGATGAGGGTGCTTAGACGATAAAACGCTCCGCCAATGCGGAGCGTTTTTTTCACCCCCCAGAAAAAGAAAGGAAAAAGATTATGGCAAAGAAACTGTTTACCTCTGAATCTGTAACCGAGGGGCATCCCGATAAGATCTGCGACCAGATCTCCGACGCGGTGCTGGACGCGATGCTTGCTCAGGATCCTCGGGCCCGTGTGGCCTGCGAGACCACGGTAACCACCGGTCTGGTCCATGTGATGGGTGAGATCACCACCAGCTGCTATGTGGACATCCCCAAGATCGCCCGGGACGTGGTGCGGGACATCGGCTATGACCGCGCCAAGTTCGGCTTTGATTGCGACACCTGCGCGGTGCTCACCTCCATTGACGAGCAGTCCCCCGATATCGCCATGGGCGTGGACAAGTGCCTGGAGGCCAAGGAGGGCGAGCAGGACGACGGTCTGGACAACGGCGCCGGCGACCAGGGCATGATGTTCGGCTACGCCTGCGACGAGACCGAGGAGCTTATGCCTCTGCCTATCACCCTGGCCCAGAAGCTGGCCATGCGCCTGACCCAGGTGCGCAAGGAGGGCAAGGTGGACTACCTGCGCCCCGACGGCAAGACCCAGGTCACCGTGGAGTACGACGAGAACGATAAGCCTCTGCGTGTGGACGCGGTGGTCGTCTCCACCCAGCACAGCCCCGAGGTGGAGCTGAGCCAGATCCGCCAGGATATGATCGACCTGGTCATTCGGCCCATCATCCCCGCCAGCCTCATGGACAACGACACCAAGATCTACGTCAACCCCACCGGCCGCTTCGTGGTGGGCGGTCCCCAGGGCGACTCCGGCCTCACCGGACGGAAGATCATCGTGGATACTTACGGCGGAAGCGCCCCCCACGGCGGCGGCGCCTTCTCCGGCAAGGATCCCACCAAGGTGGACCGTTCCGCCGCTTACGCCGCCCGCTGGGTGGCCAAGAACGTGGTGGCCGCCGGTCTTGCTTCCCGCTGCCAGGTGCAGCTGGCCTACGCTATCGGCGTGGCTCAGCCTGTCTCCGTGCGGGTAGACACCTTCGGCACCGGCCGCGTCTCTGACGAGGATCTGTCCGACGCGGTGCAGCAGGTGTTTGACCTGCGTCCCGCTGCCATCATCCGGGATCTGGATCTGCGCCGTCCCATCTATCGCCAGACCGCGGCCTACGGCCACTTCGGCCGCAGCGACCTGGATCTGCCCTGGGAGCGCACCGACCGCACCGACGCCCTGCTGGCCAAGGTGCAGGCATAAACGAACTGGAAAAACAAGGAACAATCTGCGCCGGTTTCGGCTATCCTTTCAGGGTGGAAGTGACCGGCCGTGCGGGCCGGAGGGGTTCTCCGGCCCGCTTTTTGTCAGTTTTTGGGCTGGACAGACGGGGGCGGCGGGAGTAGAATAAACCTGCATCAGAGCTTCTGTGTGGGACCCGGTCCCACTTCTGTGTAAGGAGGAAACGACTTATGGATCGGAAAGAAATTCTCAGCCGGGTAGACCATACCCTGCTTGCGCAAGACGCCACCTGGGAGCAGGTGAAGGTCATCTGCGATCAGGGTTTGGCCTGTCAGACCGCCTCGGTGTGTATCCCGCCCCGGTATGTCAAGCGGGCGGCAGACTATGTGGGCAACCGCCTGAAGATCTGCACTGTCATCGGCTTCCCCAACGGCTATTCCACCCCCGAGGTGAAGGTCTTTGAGACCGAGGACGCCATCCGCAACGGTGCCGACGAGATCGACATGGTCATGGACATCGGTCTGGCCAAGTCGGGCGACTGGGAAGGCGTGCTGGAGGAGATCAAGGCGGTCAAGGCATCCTGCAAGGGTCGTATTTTGAAGGTCATTGTGGAGGCCTGCCAGCTGACCCAGGAGGAGAAGATCGCCGCCTGCCGGATTGTCTCCATGTCCGGAGCCGACTTTATCAAGACCTCCACCGGCTTTGCCCAGGGCGGAGCTACCGTGGAGGATGTGAAACTGTTCCGGGAGCACATCAGCCCCGACATGCGTATCAAAGCCGCCGGCGGAATCCGTACCTTTGAGCAGGCCCAGGCCATGCTGGATGCCGGCGCCGACCGTATTGGTGCCAGCGCTCTGGTGGCCCTGTACCAGAAAAACGGCTGAATCAATTTAAACACAAAAAAATCCCCGCTGGGAATCTTCCCAGCGGGGATTTTGTATCTTTGAGTATTTGATCAGCCGATGCCGCCGTAGTAGATGCCAAGCACCAGAACTGCCGCCGCCACGATCACGTAGAAGTAAGCGATGACGTCGAAGCTGCGGCCCAGGGGCTTCTTGCGGCCCAGGTTCAGTTCGGCCTTGATGTCCTTCATGCCCAGGATGAAGTAGATAAACACCGCACACAGCAGAGCGCCGAAGGGGGCGATATAGATGGTCACGGTGTCCAGCCAGGCGCCCATCTTGGGCAGGGCCTCCAGGAAGATGGACACGCCGAAGACCACCACGGCGATGACACACACCGCCAGGCGGCGGGAGAACTTCAGCTGACTGGAGAGAGCCTCGCTGCAGGCCTCCATCATGTTGATGAGGGAGGTAATGCCCGCAAAGAAGACGGACACAAAGAAGAATACCGCAAACAGCCGGCCCATGGGCATGCTCTGGAACACCTGAGGCAGGGTGACGAACATCAGCGGGGGACCGGAGCTGGGGGAGATGCCGAAGGCGAACACCGCCGGAATGATGGCAAAGCCGGCCAGCAGGGCGGCAATGGTATCCAGAATGGCGGTCATGACCGAGTGGTGGATGATATCCTCTGACTTCTTCATATAGCTGCCGTAGATCAGCATGCCTGCGCCGTTGATGGACAGGGAGAAGAAGGCCTGTCCCATGGCCATGACCCAGGTCTCAAACTTGCCCAGGTAGCTCCAGTCGGGGGTGAGCAGGTAGAGGTAGCCCTCCCAGGAGCCGGGGAGGAAGGCCACGCGGATGGCGATGATGAAGAAGAGAATAAAGAAGGCGGGCATCATGAACTTGCTGATTTTCTCGATGCCGTCCTTCACGCCCATCAGCAGTACCGCAGCGGTGAGAACCACGGCGATAAGGTGCCAGGGGATGGAGCCAAAGTCCACAGCCATGGCGTCAAAATAGGCCTGGGGCTCGTTGGTGAGCACTGCACCGGTGAGAGAACCCACCGCGTATTTCAGCACCCAGCCTACCACCACCGAGTAGCCGATGGCGATACCCAGTACGCCCAGCAGGGGCAGAATGCCGATGACCGAGCCGCCCTTTTTCCCCCGCTTTTTCAGCACGTAATCAAAGGAGCCCGACGTGCCCGTTCCGGTGAGACGGCCCAGGCCAAACTCGCCCGACAGGCCTACATAGCTGAACAGGGCCACAAAGATAAAGTAGGGCACCAAGAAAGCGCCGCCGCCGTATTGTCCAATTCGATAGGGGAACAGCCAGATATTTCCCATGCCTACCGCGGAGCCCACGGCGGCCAGAATAAAACCGGCTGAGCTGGCGAACTGCCCGACAGTTCGTTTATGTTCCATTTCTGATCCTCCTTCTTTCGTCGCGTTGATGCTTTACAGCGTCAAAGCAGCGAAGTACAGTGTCCTTCTATTATAGCGTAGGAATCGGTTCTGTCAAGTCCGGAGGAGAGAGAAAGAGGCAAACAGAGGAAAAGATCAGGCTGGGGAAGGGACAAACACGCCCTGGCGCACGGAGCGCAGGCCCCGCAGAGAGCAGAAATCCACCGGGCGGACCAGATCGGGACATTTGCCCAGCTCCGCCGCGCCGCTTTCCTCCAGCAGACTGGCCACAAACTGAGAACAGAAATAGTGGTGCTCCCGGCGCAGAGGCTGATGGAAGTAGCAGCTCAGTGCACCCAGCAGATTATAGTGGTATTGCTCCCGACGGGCGTACATGGAAGAAAGCTGTTGTTTCAGATGGTTATAGGCCTGGGAGGAGACCTCCAGCTCACATAGACACCAGGGCGTCTCCCGGCCGCCCATGGGACTGCCGTCCAGCCGCTCCTGGACCAGTCCGGCCGGCAGGGCAAAGCGGGGGTCCAGACGGCCAAAGCTGTAAAAGGGGCCGGCGGGACCGTCCAAACCGATGGAGGCATGGGTGTAGCAGTCGTCGGTGGCCAGGTGAATGAGCCGGGAAAACCAGGTCCCGGAACGGGTGAGGAGAATATATACCGTTTTGGTCTGCGTCATATGGACCCCGTCCTTTCTGGATTCAGAATAGCAGACAGGATATAAATTCCATGGAAGAGGAAATTAAGATTTTTATAAAATTGGATTTGAGGATCCTGAATTTTCCCTCGAAAGTCCAGGAACCGGGCGAGCTGTATGGAAGCCCTTGCAATCTGGACAAATTGCGGGTATAATGTTACGGTCTCAATATATAAGTGCCGACTGGCGCGGTAAAAATACAGGAGAGCGTGATTGATTTGAAGTACGATTTCGCGGCCATTGAAAAGAAATGGCAGAAAAAGTGGCTGGAAGAGAAGACCTTCGCCTGCCACACCGGTGACACCGACAAGAAGAAGTTCTATGCTCTGGTGGAGTTCCCCTACCCCTCCGGCCAGGGTCTGCACGTGGGC
Organism: Flintibacter porci; assembly: GCF_041925195.1. Taxonomy (NCBI): domain Bacteria; kingdom Bacillati; phylum Bacillota; class Clostridia; order Eubacteriales; genus Flintibacter; species Flintibacter porci. The sequence continues at coordinate 28,559 of NZ_JBHEVB010000003.1, read as the reverse complement.
CATGCCCGGCCTTACACCGCCATGGACGTGGTGGCCCGTAAGCGCCGCATGGACGGTTACAATGTGCTGTTCCCCATGGGCTATGACGCCTTCGGTCTGCCCACCGAGAACTACGCCATCAAAAACCATATCCACCCTGCCAAGGTGACCCACGATAACATCCTGAATTTCCGCAAGCAGCTGCAGATGCTGGGTTACTCCTTTGACTGGGACCGGGAGGTCAACACCACCGACCCCAGCTACTACAAGTGGACCCAGTGGATCTTCCTGCAGCTGTACAAGCACGGCCTGGCCTATAAGACCACCATGCCCGTGAACTGGTGCACCTCCTGTAAGTGCGTGCTGGCCAACGAGGAAGTGGTGGAGGGCGTGTGTGAGCGCTGCGGCGCCCCCGTCATCCGCAAGGAGAAGAGCCAGTGGATGCTGAAGATCACCGAGTATGCCCAGCGTCTCATCGACGACCTGGACGATCTGGACTTCATCGAGCGCGTCAAGATCCAGCAGAAGAACTGGATCGGCCGCTCCACCGGCGCCGAGGTTACCTTCAAAGCCACCACCGGCGACGACATTGTGGTCTACACCACCCGTCCCGACACCCTGTTCGGCGCCACCTATATGGTCCTGTCTCCCGAACACAAGTTCCTGGACAAATGGATGCCTCTGCTGAAGAATGCTGACGAGGTGAAGGCCTACCAGAAGCTGGCCGCCTCTAAGTCCGACCTGGAGCGTACCGAGCTCAACAAGGAGAAGACCGGCGTTTGCCTGGACGGCGTGAAGGGCATCAACCCCGTCAACGGCAAGGAGATCCCCATCTTTATCTCCGACTACGTCCTGGCTACCTACGGCACCGGCGCCATCATGGCCGTGCCTGCCCACGACGACCGTGACTGGGAGTTTGCCAAGAAGTTCGGCTGTGAGATCATCGAGGTGGTCTCCGGCGGCGAGGATGTGCAGAAGGCCGCCTTTACCGCCAAGGACGAGACCGGTATCCTGGTCAACTCCGACTTCCTCAACGGCCTGACCGTCAAGGACGCCATCCCCGTCATCACCAAGTGGCTGGAGGAGAAGGGCATCGGCCACTCCAAGGTCAACTACAAGCTGCGTGACTGGGTGTTCTCCCGTCAGCGCTACTGGGGCGAGCCCATCCCCATGGTCTACTGTGAGAAGTGCGGCTGGCAGCCCATCAGCGAGGACCAGCTGCCCCTGCTGCTGCCCGACGTGGAGAGCTATGAGCCCACCGACGACGGCGAGTCTCCCCTGTCCAAGATGACCGACTGGGTGAACACCACCTGCCCCTGCTGCGGCGGCCCTGCCAAGCGGGAGACCGACACCATGCCCCAGTGGGCCGGTTCCAGCTGGTATTTCCTGCGGTATATGGATCCCCACAACGACAAGGCCCTGGCCTCCAAGGAGGCTTTGGACTACTGGAGCCCCGTGGACTGGTACAACGGCGGCATGGAGCACACCACTCTGCACCTGCTGTACAGCCGGTTCTGGCACAAGTTCCTCTATGACATCGGCGTAGTGCCCACCAAGGAGCCCTATCAGAAGCGTACCTCCCATGGCATGATCCTGGGTGAGGGCGGCGAGAAGATGTCCAAGTCCCGCGGCAACGTGGTCAACCCCAACGACGTCATCGAGCAGTACGGCGCCGACACCATGCGCACCTATATCATGTTCATCGGCGACTTTGAGAAGGCTGCCGCTTGGTCGGACAACGGTGTGAAGGGCTGTAAGCGCTTCCTGGACCGTGTGTGGAACCTGGCTACCGAGCAGGAGCACACTGGGGACGAGTACTCCCAGGTCAACGAGGTGGCTGTCCACCGTGCCATCAAGAAGGTGTCTGAGGACATCGAGGCCATGAAGTTCAACACCGCCATCGCTACCCTGATGGCTCTGGTCAACGACTTCTACGCCAACGGCGCCAGCCGGGGCGATATGAAAGCTCTGCTGCTGATGCTCTCTCCCTTTGCCCCCCACATGTGCGAGGAGCTGTGGGAGATGGCGGGCTACGGAGGCCAGGTGTGCCTGCAGCCTTGGCCCACCTATGATGCAGCCAAGACCGTTACCGCTACCACCCAGATGGCAGTGCAGGTGGGCGGCAAGGTCCGTGCCAACATCGTCGTGCCCACCGACAGCAGCGACGAGGAGGTCGTGGCTGCCGCTCTGGCCAACGAGAAGATCGCCCGCATGGCCGAGGGCATGCAGCTAGTGAAGTCCATCGTGGTCAAGGGCCGACTGGTGAACCTGATCTTTAAGCCGAAGGCGTAATTGCGGCCCGCAGACCACCCGCGCGTCAGCGCGGCGCGCCTATGGCGCGTCCAAGCGTTTTGCCAGGGGCAAAACCTTGCCGCAGGGCGGATTGATTCCGCACGAGGATTAAAAAAGCAGGGGTCCCCGCCGAACCGCGTTCGGTGGGGGAGCCAAGGGCCGCCTGGTGAACCTGATTTTCAAGCCCCAGGCCTGATGGTGCATTGTGCCGTTACAAAAAATTCAAATTTGCAGAGCAAAGAAGAACTTGACATTTGACAGAAAGTCAAATATAATGGTTCTGTTAAAGCCATACAAATGGCCCTTTCGTGGCAGAAAATCTGCCGCGCCGGAGGGAGGGAAATATAAATGTCGGAAGTCCGTGTAAGAGAAAACGAGTCTTTGGAGAGCGCTCTGAAGCGCTTTAAGCGCAGCTGCGCCAAGTCTGGCGTGCTGGCCGAGGTTCGTAAGCGCGAGCATTATGAGAGCCCCAGCGTGAAGCGCCGCAAGAAGTCTGAGGCTGCTCGTAAGAACCGCAAAAAGTATTACTAATCAGCACATCGAAACGCCGCAGCGCTGCACAGCGCTGCGGCGTTCTTTGGTTTTTGAAAAAAACGAAAAAAACTTTCTTTTTATGCTTGACAAGTGAGCGGGTATCTGGTATTATAAGTCCTGCGCTGAGGCCAAGAGCCAAAGCAACAAGAAAATATGGGGGTATAGCTCAGCTGGGAGCCCGGTTGAAGCGGTTACACACCCCTCACAAAACTTAATAAATGTTCTTTCCCACATCTGGGGGTATAGCTCAGCTGGGAGAGCGCTTGAATGGCATTCAAGAGGTCAGCGGTTCGATCCCGCTTATCTCCACCATCTCAAGGGAAAGAACTTTTCCTCGCTTCCGAAAGGAAGCGAGGTTTTGTTTTTTATGCGGCAATCGTCACGATGTCCAGCCCGCCGCAGAACTGCTCAAAGTCGATATTGAAATCAATGTGCAGCTTGTAGTCCCGATAGACATCCACCCGCTTGATTAAGCAGTTGACGATCATTTTTTTGGCCTCCATACTGGCCGTGTCGTACATTTCAGCCCATGAGATTATATCGTCATATTGGGCGTTCAGCGAAGCAAGCACCGTTTTCCCTTCGTCATAGGCTGCCTGTGCCGTTTCCATGTTCTCTTGAAGCTCCTGGCATTTGGCCTCGGCCTCGGCAATCAGAGAGCTTAACAGCTCCTTGGAAAAGGTGCTCTCCCCACGGATCGTCTTGATAACCTCGCCTTTCAGCGTTTCAAGGTCAGCAGCGGCCTTGGCGTATTCCGCCCGGACGCTATGGAGCAGGCTTTTCCGTTCCTCCATCTTTTCCCGGTAGCGGATATTGACTATATCGCTTTTGGGGATTGCTTTCATGCGCTCAAAGATCTGGCGCACCAGCTTATCAATGATCCCGTCAAGGATATGGGCCGTGTAGCCCGTCTGACCGTCACAGTCGGTCTGCTTGCGGGTTTTCCCGTAGCAGACATACCGCACACGCTTTACCACCCGATTGGGATCTTCCTTGCAGGGATAAGCCTTGCCGTTGGTGGTGAGGGACAGCCTCGCCCCACAATGACCGCAATACACATTCCCAGCCAAAAGGGAGTTGCCCCGGGTGTTCAGCGGGATATGGCGTTCTTGTTCGGCGCTGTTGGCCCGGGAAGTACGGATATGCTGGGCCGCTTCAAACAGCTCCGACGAAATGATTTGCAGGTGGGGCAGCTCTTGGGAGCGGCTTTCCCCACACCGCAGGACGCCCGTATAGGTGAGATTACAGACAATGCCACGGATACTGGCGTGGTGCCACATCTTACCCGTTCTTGCCCGGTAGCCCTGTTTGTTCAAGTAGGTGGCAATCCGTTGAGCGCCGAAGCCCTCATGCACATACTTGTCAAAAATGATCCGCACCACGGCGGCCTCGGTTTCGTTGACTACCAGATCGTAGAGCTCATGCTTGCGCTTGTTGAAGCGCCCGCTTTTCACAAGGTCATAGCCGTATGGAGCAAGGCCGCCTTTGAAGCCGCCGCCCTCAACAAGCTGGCCCAATGCGGTTTTGGTACGGATAGAAGTCTTTTCGCTTTCACCGTCAGCCTGCCAAAAACGGATGTAGTTAGTGAGCTTGTCCGTGTGGCTATCGAAGCGTTGCTCCCCCTCTTGGGTGCTCCATACCTCGATCCCGTTTTTTACGAACCATTCCACCACAAAGGGCGTTTCGTCAGCGATACGCCCGATGCGGTCAAACATGAACACCAGCAGAATATCAAACTTTTTCTGCTTTGCCAGTTCCTTGATGATTTGCAGCTTGTCCCGGTTTTCCGCCCTTACCTTGTGGCCGGAAACACCTTCCTCTTGTTCCTCGTGGACAATCACCCAGCCCATCTTTTCGCAAAAGGCATGGCAGGCTTTTCGCTGCATGGGAATGTCAGCTTGGTTTTTATCGTTATGATCCACCTGCTTGTCGGTAGAAACACGGTATAATGTGCAAACTCGATTTTTCATTGTTGACCCGTCCTTTCATATTGTCAATGGGTCAATATGAAGATACGGTTCAATACACAATCTATTATGTAGTTTTCAAGGTACATGGTGTCTACCACCATCCTTATTATACCTCTGCTCGGGGGGCATCACAAGGATGTCGCCCGAGCCGGACTTGGGGGAGCTGTTGGCAAACGACGCCAGCAGGATTTGTTTCAAATGGCCGGAAATGGCCGTGTTTCGGGTTTCGGCAAAGGTGGCAGCAATCTCGTACCCGTCCACCTTTAGCGTGGTAGAGTTTCTCGGCATAGCGTTACCTCCTCAACGGAACGAAAAACAACAACCTAAAAAGTTCCCCGTGTCCCGTGGGGAAACGCAAGAGGGCGGCACCTTCGGCGGTGCCGCCCTCTTGCCTTGCTCCACTTTGGGACAAGTTGTCCCAAGGTCAGTAGGGGCTGTTCTCAAAGTGCTGCTGGGCCTCCTCCAGCCCGCAGAAGTCAAAGACCTCATGGAGCTCTGCCACCACACGCCGGATGTCCGTGGGAGAAAACCCGCAGTTTTCCATAGCGTAGATGACATAGCCACGACAGGCGTTGTTGCTCCACGGCTGGGCAAGCAGGGCCGCCAGTTCGGGATCATACTTCATGTTGGTTTCCTCCTTGATAAAAAGTATCGGGAGCGCCACGCTCATTTCCTTGGCCCGTCATAAGACAGCAATACTCAGCATGACGCTCCCGAGGGGGCGGCGGCCCGGAGGGGCAAGCGGCCAGCTTGTCCGTTTGCGGATCGTGGCCGTGGGGTGGCTTGTCCCACTTGCGGCGCTGGTGTTGTTCGCTCGTTCTCCTGCCTGAGAAGTCACAGCGCACCCGCCGCCCGGCTCCTCGCTCTATGGCTCGGGGCCGCCGCTATTCAGTTGTTGATCGGATGTAACTCCTCTCATATACCAAGGACAAAAAACATCCCAATGCGGGGGCAACTTACAAAACTTTTTTCAAATATTTTTTCATGCTCTCCAAACCGAGCTTCACGGACTCCCGCACCGAGCTTTCATTGACACCTTCGGCCTCGGCCACCTCCCGATAGCTCTTGCCGAGGATCACACAGGCGTCCACCCGGCGGCCCTGCGTTTCGGGCAAGGAATTGAGCGCAGCGCACAAATGGCAGAACAGCTCCATGCGCTCCAGCAGCTCCTGCGGGGTGGGTTCAGAAACGCAGGCAGAGTATTCGATCCCGTCCTCGCAATCGAGGGAATACTGCGCTTTGTTGCGGATAACACGCCGCTGATAGGCAGCCTCATACAGCCTGCTTGCCCGGAGCTCGTCGGCTACTTCCTCGGAAACCTCTATGTATTCGTCGTGGGTGTACCACGGATAAAAGTCTTTCAGATTGATCGTCGTCATTTGTAATTCCTCCGTTCAGATGGTTAGGGGGTGAATGGCGATCTGAACGGAGGGCGGCGGGGAACGACACCCCGGGCCGCCTTTGCCCACTTCGGGACAAGTTGTCCCAAAGCAGCCAAAACAAAATGCGCCTGTGTACCACAAAGGCACACAGGCGCAGGAAATTACATATTCACTTAAAAGCTGACAATTTTCGCATCCGCCACCGGACTGATCCCATCGGAAAAAGTAGCTTTTTTTGATGGGTTAGGCGGATGGAAAATGAGAGCTAACAAAAGGCACCTCCTTATTAAACTTACATAAAAGCCGATTGTTGTTGGTGTCAAAATAGCAACCGCAGTCTATTGCAGCATCTGAAAAGTATTTGTTCTTGCTGTTTGAGTTTTCAAAGACTTATTCGCCTCATGCTGGCTTATCTATCTTCAAAATATCGTGTACGATAGAAGCCTGTTCCGCCGTTAATTGGTTGTACGCAATACCAGAATACTCGTAAAACATATTCGATACTGCAGTATACTTTAAGCCATCAATTTCATTGCCATAGTCTGTAACAAGTGTCAAATAACGACCTAACCATACGGCCTCGTGAGATGTTTCTGTATCGACTGCTGCATCTGTACTTCCCAGCTTTATCTTGTCCCAATTATTTTTCCCATAGCAAGTTAAGCTACAAAGAATTTCATATATTTCTTTAATGCTATCTTCACTTGTTATGACCTGTGACCCGATCTCTGCTTGAATCGCTTTTCCTACATTTGTGTTATCCATTGTTGCCGGATGGACTTTTATCTCAGAAATATTGTCGGCGGAAGCTATTTTGTATACAATTTCCAAAACATCCCGATACGCATATTCATCGCTATCAAAACACATGAATTTCCAAAGAGAATAGTTTCCGTTATTATTTTGAATTAGATATTGCAAATCATCATGCCCGGAAACACAATACCATGTTTCTGCTCCCGGAACGAGTGTTCCTGTACTTTCCCTTAAAATGTCACTATCGACTGAACGGATTTTCTCATATAAGCCATCATATTGCCCGATTGTTACAGAAGCAATTTCGAGTGTCTGATTAGAATAATCTGAATTACTTTCTGCAAGTAAAGCGGACACAGATATAAAAGTCTGATTTTCTGGTGACGAGGATACAGGAGTGGAAGTATGATCTTCTGGTGATGGTGTATCATCTGATACCAAAGGAGTTGTGATGGTTTGTGATGGAGATTGCGAAAAATGTATTCCACCAATAACGAGCAGGCACACACAGGCTGCCATAGCGCCCCATTTTATCCAGCGTCTGGTTTTTGGCCGCTGATAAGCTCTTGCATCAGCGATTGCCTCGTCATTGATCGTTCCGATAGCATCCAAAATCTGATCATTTCTCATTGGAAGCCCTCCTTATCTAAATAATTACGCAGGCTATTTCGTGTCCTGTGAAGCATAACCTTTACTTTACTTTGCGAAAATCCAAACCGCTGGCATATTAAAGCGATAGGATCAAGATACCAGTATCGGCAAATAAAGACCCGGCGTTCCATAAGGGGCAAAGCCATCACAAAGCGATCAATCGCTTTTCCCAATTCTGCTGCTTCGATTGCTTGCTCAACATTAGTACCAAAAGGTACACAGTCAGACAATTCATCCAAGGCCAGAATGATTTCACCGCCACCACGCTTCTCTGCGTTGCGGGCTCTCCACTTATCAATGGAAATCCGGCGGGTGATTTTCCCCAAGAAAGATGACAGAACAGATGGACGCTGGGGTGGCATACTGTTCCAAGCGGCAAGATATGTGTCATTTACACTTTCGTTTGCATCCTCTGTATTGGCGAGGATATTATGGGCTATGGCATAACAGTATTTTCCGTATTTTGCGGAAGTTTCATCTATGGCTGTTTCTGATCTTGCCCAATAGAGATCGACAATGCGGGCGTCCTCCATTTGCTGCCTCCTTTCACTACTTGATAGGGCCCTTCATCCATCTACTCGTAATCCAGAAAAAAAGGTTACAGCTTTTTTGATTTTCTTTGCGGAAAATGTCGAAAACCATTTTTACATTGTACTCAGCTAATTCCCAAAACACAACGGTGGGGGTAGCGCACTAATGGCAAGCAGGGCAAGTGTGGCCACACTTGCTATTTTTGCAGCCCGAGGGGGCCGCAAAAACGCTTGTTGGGGAGCCTCCCCAAACCCGGCACTTCGGGACAAAATGTCCCAAAGTAAATTGTCTGCGTCACCGTCGCTACCGCTCCTGTTCCTTATTCTTGTGCCCGTCCGTCACGCCCAGCAGATAATCAATGTTGGTCTTGACCGCCACGGCCTGCCGCATTTCCTGTTGGGCGGCCCGGTACTTGGCGTACAGGGCCTTTTTCTCCGCCGCCAGCTTGCGGCGCTTTTCTTTTAATTGGGCCATCTTGGGCAGTTTGGCCCCGTCCAGCAGATCGTTCAAAGCGGCCTTGGCTGCCCGGTAGTCCGCCAACTCCGCCTCGTGCTGGGCCAGAAATCTCTTGCTATACTTGGCCGCCTTGTACTCGTCGAACACGGGCCGGGTCTTTGCGTATTGCACCACAGCCCCCATGAGCTCGGAAGTATAGGCAAGGTCAGCCTCAGTCTGCCGGAGCTGCTCCGTCAACGCATGGAAACGGGCGGACGCAGCCTCGGCCTCGGTGGTGAGCTGGTCATATTCTCTGATCTGATGCTCCCGCATGAATTGCAGAGCAGCGGCCATCTGTTTAAGGTTATACACCTTGGCCCACCGCTCATAGGCCGGGCCTTTCCCGGAGCGGAGCCGCTCCTGTATATCCACGATCAGATCGACACGCCTGGGCGCAGCGGGGGGCGGAGCGTCCAGTTTCGGCAGGGGGTGCTTGCCTGCAATTACATCCCGGATGTCCCCGGGATCAAAGCCTTCTCCGAGGGTAGATGAGCGGAGCCGGGTGGCCCGCTGCTGCCCCGGCACAAGGAATGAGATCGCACCGCCCCGTCCCCGCTTGACCGCATAGCCGGACTCCTCCATGAGCAGAAGAAAGGCGTCAAAGCTGTCCGGGCCTTTTGCAAGTGCATCGTAGATGGCCGCCCGCAGTCGTTCCTTGTAGGAGGGCTGGCGCTCCGTCCCGATCCATGCTCCGTAATGGAGAAAACGACCCTTGCTATGGAGCTTGGGGTTGGTGATCACAGACAGGTCATTTTCCAGACACACCCGGTCAGAGAGCCGCCGCACCGCCCGGGCCGAGCCGATGAAATCCCGGAATTTGTGGGAGCAATCCAGCGAAGTGGAGTTGTAGTAGATGTGGTTATGAATGTGCTGGCGGTCTGTGTGGGTGGCGACGAAAAAGGCATACTTGCCCTTTGTCCAGCGCATCGCCGTTTCGTAGCCCACCCGGTTTGCCTCCTCCGGGGTGATCTCGCCCGGCTTGAATGACTGGCGGATCTGATAGCACAGTACATCGGCATCCCGCCGCTGTTCCCGGCCCGTGGCGGCCTTGTACTTGGCCTTGGAGAGCAGGAACTCCGCATCGGCGGTCATGTAGTCGCACTCGTAGGAGGAAATCAATTCGCCGCCCTGCGTCTTGTCCGGGTTTTGCCCATAGTCAAACCGCTCTTTCAAGGATTGGGCAACGGTTTCACCCTTGCTGATCTTGTGCTTTTTGAAATAGGTTGTGGCCGTAGGCAGCCCTCCTTTCGATACGACAAACGGCGGCTGTTGCCAGCCGCCGCTCAAACTTTGGGACAAGTTGTCCCGAAGTATCAGCCTGTGATGAAATCCTGCAAGGAGTATTTCAGCGAGTAGAGCCTGTCCATAAGCCAGTCAGCGATGGCCGGGATGCCAAAGGGCGAAACGAGAAACGCCAGTACAAGGAACACCACGCCGCCCAGCGTCTGGCCGCCGATGAACAGGACAAGGGCCAGCAGGGTCAGTACTACGCAGCCTATATGACACAGGGCCGAAGCCACGCAATAGAGAAACGACACGATGGCAACGAACAGGGTCAGCGCCACCACAAAGGGGGCGGCAAGGATTTTGAGAACGATCATATCAGCTACCTCCTGTAAAATCTGCTTGGTTTGTCCTCCTATGATAATTATAACTCCGTAAAAATAGGGGCACAAGGATGTCGAGCTGATATGACTTTGGGACAAAATGTCCAGAAGTTTATTGTTATCGGTCAATTCCTTACGGGATTTCTCCCTCGGTTTCGTCATGGGGGCTCCTTTCTGCTCATGGGCAAAAGAAAAGAGCTGCCATTTTCTATGCAAAAATAGCGTTCCTCTCCAAAAAGGCTATTAAACTTTTTGTGGTTGTGTGTCTGGCTCGGTAATAACTGTGTATTATTTTTTGCTTTTGAACTTGATATATGTTCCTATTCCAAAGAGTGCAATACCCAGAATAATAAGGGCAATAGAAACAGTAAAGAAGTCCATAGCACCATAGCCTTTGAGCAAGCCAATAATCCCTACCGTTCCATTTAATGTAACATCATTTAGTGTAGCCAGCGTCATTAGAACAACAGAGAAAAATACGCCTATCAGCGAGATGAATACGCCCATCATCATTATTCCAGACATTTTAGCACCCCCTCGTTGAGAATTTTCTAAAAGGCTATTTATTATTTGAAATTGTATTGCTTGATTAACGGCGTTTGTATTTTCCAACGGGACTTTGCTTCCAAGTAAAGTTTCCACAGACACTTCTAAAACTTGCGATAATTTTATAAGCATATCTCCATCTGGAATTGATAGTCCCTTTTCCCATTTCGAGATAGTCTGGCGCACAACATTTAATTTCTCTGCGAGAGCCTCTTGGGAAAGCCCCTTTTCTTTTCGTGCTTTTTTCAAATTATCTCCAAACATATAGTTCAGCTCCTCTCTAAGTTATTTTTATTATACTCAAAATATCCCGCAGCCACAAGCAACCAAAAGCAACGCAAATTAACATTTGGTTCCGTATGCACTATTGGTCATGCTTAAAAAACAGGTCTATAATTTTTTCATCGTCTATTCGACAACCAGCTTTGAAGCGTGCAAAACTTTAGGACAAAATGTCCCGAAGTTTATACCCGTATCATCCGGACTTCCTTCCCCAGCGTATGAGCATAGCGCATGGTGAAAAGCGTCCCTCCACGATCTCGCCCATCATAAACAGCGATCACCCGCTGGGACTCCCCAGCCATATAACGGTTTCGCTGCATGAAGTATGAGTGCTCATATTCCTCGCATACAATCTTGACCCCGTTGCAGGCCCGCAGCAGCTCATGGAATTGTTGATTTTTCGTTTTTATGCGGCCCGCATAGGGAATAGCTGCCTCCAAAAACAGCTCGGGATGGTGTTCCATTTCCTCGGCTACAATGGCCGCAAACATGAGGTCAGTTCCCTCTGCAAAGCCAGAAATAAAACGGGTATATCCATCCTCAATCGCCGCCCGCACTTCCCGCCGGAGCTCTTGCTCTACATAGGCAATTCGTTCAGCCGGAATATCCCGATGCCCCGTAACGCAGCAAGTCTTTTTGTCCATTATAGTCCTCTCCTTTTCGCAAGATTTGAGCCTGTGTATATTCAAAAGATAAAGGATTTAATATCGTATGTCAAGGAATACACAGGACAGCATATCGTATTTAAGAGGGGTGTACGATATAGAATAATGCGAGAAGGGAGGGTTGTTCCCGTGTACGAGGAATTTACTCAAAACCGTATCGCACAGTTGCGGATGCAAAAGAATGTTTCGGCCCGTGATATGTCGCTGTCGCTGGGCCAGAACAACAGCTATGTCAATCAGATCGAGAACAAGAAAGCCCTGCCATCTTTGCAAGGTCTGTTCTATATCTGCGAATATTTTGGCATTACACCACAGCAGTTTTTTGATGATGGCAACGCCTATCCTGCCCAGATTGCCGATCTGGTAGAGGATATGAAGAAGCTGGATGCTGCTTCATTGGAGCATTTAGCAGCGATTGTAAAAGAAATGGTAGGCAACAAATAACCTCATGTGCGATGCAAGAGAACAGGGACAAGACAGAGATCAGCGAATCTTCGCCTTGTCCCTATTCTTTTGGTTACTTCGGGACAATTTGTCCCAAAGAAAAAAGCCGGGGAGCAGCACAAGGCCACTCCCCGACAGGTCAGAGCTCCACCACCGCCGACAGCTTTTTCAGCAGATCGGACAGCGGCCCCCAAAGGTCAGCGTAGTCCCGTTGCAGGGCCTTGATCTCGTCGGGGTAAATGCCGCCGTAGGTGTTCACATGGATTGCCACTTGGTTGAGGTTGTTGGCGCACCGCCGCTGGAGGGACACCAGCTCCCGGATGTCCGAGAGGTCAACATGGAGCACATAGCCATTCAAGGCCATTTTCCGCACATAGGCCCCCATGTTGGAAATGCCCGCCTCGGCCATGCGTTCCCCGATCAACGCCTGCTCCTCCGGCGTCACCATGACATGAAGATGGACGCAGCGGCGGCGTTTCTTTGTCACCGCTCCTCACGCTCCCGGCTCCTGTGCTTGTTGGGGGGCTCCTTCACCTTGTCCAGCTCCTTTTCCGGGGGCTGGGGCGGCAAGGCCGGGGCGTTGTTCAGCAGGCCGTCGATCATGTTGTAATTCTGCTCGGTGGACAGCTCCACGGTTTTCAGAGGGTGATCCTGTTCGTGCATAGTACCTCCTATCTCTCGTCACGGCGGGGAGCGGACTTCTTGGGGGCGGTCTGGCCCCGGTGCTCCTCGGCCTGTTTTTGGGCGGTTTTCATCTGCTGGGCAATCGGCTGTTTGTCCTCCTTGTGGGCCTTTGCTGCCGCTTGGCGCTCCACCCCATGAGCACGGGCGGCAAGCTGCTCCGGGGTGACATACTCTTTCGCCACATAGCTGCCGAAGTCGGGGTAAAACCATGTCAGCCGCCTTTGCTCGGGGACATGGTGGGCATCCTCCCATTTGCCCACCACCTGAGCCTGGGCGTCCATCTGCCGCCGGATGTCCAGATTTTCACGGGCGGGCCGCAGCTCATAGTCCCGCATTTCCCGATCCGTCAAGGGTTGGGCATAGGTGATCGCCCCCCATGCCTGAAACGCCTCGCCCGGCACCTGCTGGCGGGTAAAGTAAACATCCATGTGGATCGGGCGGTTGAAGTAACTCTTGGGGTAGGTGCCGATGTCGATAGGCCGCTGGGTGGAGTAGTATTTGTAGGTTTCCTTGTCCGGGGCCTGCTCCACCTCCTGCACATGATAGCGCCGCTGATAGTCCTCGGCCCGGTTATGCAGGTCACGCTCGGCCATATCCGGCTCGTTGTGGTAGTGGCCCCAAAAGTAGTCCCGGTGTCCGTCCTGCTCGTTGAATTGCCATGTCACATAGGGGTTTGGGGCCTTGGGGTTTTCCCCCAGCACAAAGCCGCATTTGTTGTCAAACAGGATGGTGCGGCGGATCACATAATCCGCATTGATCTCCACGGGCAGCCTCCTTTCCAAAATGTTAGCACTATTCCGGCAAAACCGGGGCAGACGGGAAAAGGTATTGCCCCCTCCCGAACCGGCCCCGGAAAGCCTTGTGACAAGCGGGTTTTCCGGGGCCAAATGCTAACGCATTACCCCCGGTATTTCCGCATATAGCCCCGCTGCTTTTTGAGCCTTGCGGCCTTGGCGCAGCCGGAGGAACAATACCGTGTCCGCCCATCCGGGAGAAAGGCCCTGCCGCATACCGGGCAAGGCCGTGTTTCCGGGGCGGGGCCTTCCGCAGCAAGGGACGCCTCCAGCACGGGATCATTGGGCAGCACCGCCTCCCGGAAGTAGCGGCACAGCGCCCCCGTCCAGCACTTCTCCAGCATATAGCAGGGGCAATCCAGCGGCAGGCAACCCGCATCCCGGTCATAGTTGGCGCACAGCCTTGTCACCAGCTTGCGGATGGCCGCCTTTTCCTCACGGGTCAGCTCTCGGGCCACCGCTTCACCTCCCGCCGCCAGTGCCTTTCAACAGCTCCCGGTAGCAGGCCACGCACCCGATCCCCCGCCAGTAGGGGCAGCCGTGGCAGCGGGAGCCCTCCGGGGCCTTGACAGGCTCGGGCCGCTCATACCGGGGAACCTGCTGCATCATCGTTTCATAAGGGCTGTTGGTGAATTTCATTTGTCGCCCTCCGTTTCGTCCTCGTCCTCCTCGTCCCACGGCGGGGTATCGTCGTAGGTTTCCAGCTCGTCCCCGTAGTCCTCCTCGGTTTCAGCGGCCCGCTGCTGCTTGGGGCGGTAGACCTTGAAATACCACCCAGCACCGCCGCCCACCAGCGCCACCGCCAGAATGAGCAGGAGCGTCCCGGTGTTTCCCCCCGTCTGTTCGGGCTCCGGCTCTGTGGTAGGCTCCGGCTCCTCCACGGGTTCGGGCTCGGGCTCCGCCCCCACGCACTCGGTCATATTGGTGGAGCAGACCGGGCAATCCATATTGATCGCCCCCGCCACGCACTTTTCCGTACAGGTACACTCGGGCAGTTCCGTCCCGGACGCCTCCAGAGCGGCAAGCAGATCGGCCTCGTCCACCACGCTGAAAAAGTAGGTTTCATATTGTTCAGCGTCCTCGTCGGTGGGCTTGTCGTAGTCAATGACGATGTAAAAGGTGCTGCCGCCGCTGGTCTGGACGGTGATAAATTGCTTGTTGGTGTGCTCGTCATAGAGCAGATCACGGGTCACAAGGTTGCCCTCCTCCGTGAAGCCCTCGCCGGGCTCAATGGTGGGCTCGGGGGTGGTGGTTTCCTCCGTCGGGTCAAGGCCCTCCCATTCGGGGCCGCCCCCGGCGTAGGCCGTGACGGAGAAGCCGCACAGAAGAACAACGGCGCAAAGCGCCGCTGTCAGCATCTTAATTCGCTTTTTCATTCGCTGTCCTCCTTATCCTCAGTTTCGGACTTCGGGACATTTTGTCCCAAGGTGGCCCCGGCCCGGATCTGCTGGAGCACCACGGGCAGCTCGGCAAGAGGGATGCTCATGCCCCGCACGATGTCCACGATCTCGCTGTTTTCCGCCTCCACCTTTTTCTGTTCCAGCTCCTTCAGCCGGGCCTGCTGTTCGGAGATTTTGGCCTTGACCTTTTCGATCTCAGCCTCGATCTTTGCGCTTTTGGAAATTGCCATGAAAGCCTCCTTTACGGTAAACGCCCGTAGGCGTAGAAATGAGATTGCCAATAGCTGCTGTTGAGGTTGGCGTAGCTGATGGGATCACCACAATGGAGCATCCAGCCATCCCCCACATACAGCCCACAATGGCTGACCCCCGGCGTGTCGTAGGTGCCGACAAAAAACACCAGATCACCCGGCTGGGGCGAGCTGGTGGGGGTACAGTAGTTGTATAGGCCCTGTGCGCCCAGCCGCCCCACATTCCAGCCGCATTGATTGAGCACCCATGAGAGATAGCCGGAGCAGTCAAAGGAAGTGGACGGGCTGGAGCCGCCCCAGACATAGGGATAGCCGATATACTTTTCCGCCTCGGTGAGCAGGGCGGAAAAGGTTTCGTCCGTCAGATATTCCTCGGGGACTTCATGCTCCACGGGATCGCCCGTGTACTTGCCCACATAATCGGAGCCGGGGAACAGATCGGGACGGTTGCCCAGCGTCGCCATGTAGAGGGCATACCGGGAAAGCTGTTCCTCGCCCATGATGTAGACAGGCAGGTGGGAAAGGTTTTCGCTTTCCAGCGTGACATAGCAGATATACCATGTGTAGGGATCGCCCTCTGCGTCATACCGGGTTTCCGTTACCACCGTTTCCGTGAGCGTGTACTGACGGTCAAAGAGCATTTGCAGGGTGTCCTGCACCTCGGCCAGCGTCCATTCCCCCTCATGCCATGCGCTGATGATGGACAGCAGCACATAGGGATCGTGTTCTATTTCATCGAGGTCAAAATGGTATTCGTCGTAGCTGTGGGTGCTGGTGTAGGTGTCCAGATAGTTTTGCAGATCGGCCTCCATGCTGGAATAGGCAGCCTCGGCCCCCAGCAGGTCAGCGTCCTCGGCGGGATAGGTGGATGCCCCGATAGCCCCCGCCGTGCCGTTGCCCAGCGTTGCCAGCGAGGACATACAGGACTGCATCATCACCAGCAGCAGGAACACCGCTACAAACAGCAGCGCCCCCACGGGATGCCGCTTGACGAAGCCCACGGCCCGGGCCGCCAGCTTTTCCGTGGTAACTGCCGTTTTTTCGGCGGCCTTGGCTCCTTGCTTGGCGGCCTCCCGTGCTTGTTTGGCATATTGCCGCTTGATCTTCTGCTTTTGGAGCAGCCGGGACAGGGCGTTGCCCCGCATTTCCGGGTGCTCCTGGACAGCCATGCGGTAGTGATAGTCCGCCGTGGCCTTGATGTGCCTGGACTCGGCCTTGCGGACAGCCTTGGCCGGGTGCTCCCGGATTTTCTTTTGCACAAATCGCTTGCCGTGGCGCAGGGCGGACTCGCCCACCAGCTCGGAGCGGTGAGCGCCCTCGGTGCCCACATTTTCCTGCTCCACCTCAAACATCTTGCCATGCACATACCCGTGAACGCCGCCGCCCACCGTCCCGGCCACCCGGCGAACCGGGCCGGGCGGTTTGGGCGGTTTCTGCTTCGCCAGCTTTTCTTTGGCCTTCTCCAGCTTTTCACCCCGCTTTTCCATGCGGAGCTTGCTGGCGGCGGTCTGCTCCTGCTGGCTCTTGTGGCGGAACTTGGACTTGGGGGACTTCGGGACATTTTGTCCCGAAGTGGCCCCGGCCTTATTCGTCTTTTCGTTCATGGGCCATATCCTCCGGGCGGGTGGTCAGCAGGTTATAAATCTCTCCCTTGGGGAACCGATCCACAAACGGGATGGTCACATTTCCATAGAACAGCAGCCCCTCGCCGGAATTGGAATGGGTGATATAGGAGAGCTGGTGCTCAGAAATGCCCAACTGCTTGGCGAGGATCGCTCGGTCACTTTGGGCCTGCGACAAGAGAATTAGAAAATCCGTGTTGTCCAGAATGTTGGAGATGGCCGGGCTTGCCAGCAGGTCTTTCACATTCTGCGTCAGGGCGCTGGGGACGCAGCCCTTTTTGCGGAGCATCTTCCATACGGCCACAAAGTAGCTGGCGGTGAGCTCGTCCCGCAGCAGGATATGGAACTCGTCAAAGTAGCACCATGTAGCGATCCCGGCCTTGTGGTTGGCGTTCACCGCCGCCGTGACAAACTCGTTGGTGGTGTGCATAGCGATCTTGCGGAGGTTTTCGCCCAGCCCTTTGAGGACGATGCACACCACCCGGGAATTGAGGTTGACATTGGTGGGATGGTTGAACAGGTTGAGGGAGCCGGTGCAATAGAGCTCCAGCGCCGTTGCCACACGGCGGGCCTCCGGCTCCGGCTGCTTCAAAAGCTCCTCGTACAAATCCTGCAACAGCGGCGTTTTGGCCGTTTCCAGCCCCAGCGCCATTTCCCGGTACACCAGCCGCACACAGCGGTCAATCACGGTTTTCTCAATGGGCTGCAAGCCCTCCCGTCCGCCCACGATCAGCTCGCACAGGGACAACAAAAAATCCGCCTTCATAGAAAGCGGACTTTCATCGTCGTTGGCGTTCATCTGCAAATCCATAGGCGAAATGTGGTGGGGGCTGTCCGGGGCAATCTCAATGACCTGCCCGCCCAGCCGCTGCACCAGCGGGGCATATTCGCCCATCGGGTCTACCACGATGATCCGGTCATTGGTGGCGAGGAATACATTGATCAGCTCCCTTTTGGCGGCAAAGCTCTTGCCGGAGCCCGTGGAGCCGAGGTACATTCCGTTGGCCGATTTCAGCTTTTTGCGGTCAGCCATGATGACATTGTGGGAAAGGGCGTTCATGCCGTAGTAGAGCGCCTGCCCGTCCATGCGGAGCTCCCGGGTCATAAAGGGAATGAAGATGGCCGTGGAACTGGTGGTCATGCCCCGCTGGATTTCAATGCCGTTGTACCCCAGCACCAGCGAGGACACGAAGCCCTGCTCCTGCTGCCAGTCCAGCCGTTTCAAGGCGCAGTTGTATTTCTGTGCGATGCCGCCCACGGTGAACACATCATTTTCCAGCCGCTGCCGGGTGGGAGCGATGTTCACCACGGTAAAGGTCAGCAAAAACATCCGCTCGTTGCGGGACTGGAGATCGGCCAGCAGCTCGGCGGCGTCCTTGGAAAAGGTAATGAGGTCAGGGGGCAAAATCTCCATATCGTACCCGGCCCGCACCGCCTTTTTCTGCTCCTCGGCCTTCATGCGGCCTATGTCAGAAATTTTCCCCTTGATAGTTTTAATTGCTCTGAGCTGATCCACCGTTTGGATATGGAGCGTGACGGTGAGCTCGGCGTCCAGCTCCAAGATTTCCGCCAGCAGCTTGTCCGAGAGCTCCGACGCTAAAATCTGCAAGTAGGACGCAGCGCCCCACGACTGGCCCACCCGGAAAGTCCGGGATTGCCGGAAGTCGAAGCTGTCCGGGGCGATATAGTCCTTCGTTCCCATGCCGTGCTGGGGAATGTCCTTCCACGAAAAGCGGAACGGCTCCCGGCTCCCCGGGTGCATCTGGCCGTGGAGCACCGCCAGACGGTCACGGCCATCCAAGGGCTGGGACTGCACCCCCAGCCGTTTGAGGTTGCCCATGACATCCGCCTCCACACGGCCCAGCCGGGGCCGGGCCTCGCCCACGCTGCCAGCGGGCAGCCCAAAGGTGATGTACTTGGTGCGCTCAATGCCGTTGTTGCTCTTGGCAATCTGGCCTTTGAGCATCTCCACATATTCATGCCGGATGCTGTTGAACTCGTCCTCCTGTTCCGGGATGTTCACCTTATAGCGGTTGGCGCTGCGGGAACGGCGGTTGACAAAGGAGAGCTGAAAGGGCAAGGAACTGTCAAAGTAGTTGAGAAACGAGCTCCACCCGCCGAAGATGGCGGTCTGATCCTCGGTGGACGCCACGGCGTAGTTGATGTCCTCATACTCCACGGTCTTGGTGTAGAGCCCGCCGGGGAGCTGACAGATCCCGTCCGGGTGCATCGCCACATAGGGGATGGTCTGCTGGGCGGATACCACCGCCCGGCGCTCATTTCTTTTTGCGTTTGGTTTTGTTTTGGCTGCGTTCAATAGACTCCTCCTTTCCTGTGAATGGAGCATAGATATTCTGCGTCCGATAGGGCCGGATGCCGGGGCGCAGGAACTTGGTGTTGATCATGTTCCGCAACACCTTTTCAAAGGGAAGCCCGTCCTTTTCGTACATCGCCATGAGAAAGGCCGGGAGCATGATCCCCAGCATGACGAACAGCGCCCCGGTGTTGCCGATGGCCCCACGGGTCAGCAGATAGGTGGGAACCCCGATGGCCGCCCCGATCCCGAAGCAGATCAGCTGCCGCTTGGTGAGGTTAAAGGCAATCTTGGTTTTGATTTTGGACAGGTCATTGGGGACATTCACATAGGGCATATTCAGCCTCCTTCCTTGGAATATGATGTTTTCATGCTTTCGGAGCTGTGATATAATAAGCCAAATCCTTATTACAGGGGGGCACAGAGATGAAAAGTGCAGATATGATTGCTAAAATTGACGAGCTAATTAAAGGGCCCGTTTACCACATTGATATTTTCCCATGCACAGTCCATCCAAAACATGACAACCGCTGTGTTGAAGTTGAGAAATTTTTTCAGCATAACAGAAAAGAAATTGATAAAAAATTTGTGAATATCCTCCTCAAGCTATATTGCTATTATGATTTTTGCGTTTCTGCATGGGTGTCAAAGCACGAGGTTTTTGAAAATCCAGATTTAGACCGACTGATAAGCCTCATTGAACATTGTTTTGAGGGAGAATGGGAAGCAAGAGACTACATCAACATTGTTTTGCCAGAATGTAATTCCATGATCATATTGAATGGCGATGATTTGTATATGGGGGTCTATCACCCAAACGAAAGTCTGAAAAATCTCATTCTGGAGTTGGCCCAAAGCGAGGGATTATTTTTCCATAAGATTTCGGCGGATGGTTAAAGGTAATCTTGGTTTTGGACAAGCCATTGGAGAAATTCACATAAGGTAGAGATCAACCTCCTTTCATGCCCACCTTGGGACAATTTGTCCCGAAGTTCTGAAGCGTGGACTGTACCTCGTTGCCCCACACATCCCAGCCGGGCGGGGTCTGCCGGGCGAACAGCTCCACACGGGGCAGATCGCCCATGAGGGCCACAATCTTGTCCCGGGTTTCTCCCGGTTTTTTGCTGTGGGCCTCGATGGGCGAAATAATAAACTGGTGGATGTTGGCCGCCTGCCGCTTGGGGTGGCCCCGTGTCGCCAGCAGACACACCTCCGCATTGGCCCGTGTCCAGAAGCCCAGCCCATAAAACCAGCTGTCCGCCTTGCGGTTTTTCTTGAGCCAGACAAAAGCCACGCTTTTGTAGGTGAAGCCCCATTCCCGGATCAGCCGCAGGGCCTCCGGGAGCTGGGGAAAGGTGGCCCACAGGAAAAGTGCGCTGTCCGGGGCCGCAAGATCGGCCACAGGCAGCGCACAAAGCTCGTCTATGCTCATGGTGGGGTAATGATGCTCCGCCGCCCCCTGCAAGCCTTTTTGGGAGTAGCGCCACGGGGGATCGGCATAGATGATGGAATATGCTCCGATAATTACACTCCTTTCCCGCCACGCTCCACAGCCAGCCGTGCCTGCTCAATGCGCTGGACGGCGGGGCCATAGATGGCCGGGGCGTTTTCAAAACAGATGAAGCGGCGGCCCGTATTGAGGGCCGCCACCGCCGTTGTGCCGGAGCCAGCGCAAATATCCGCTACCACCGCTCCTTCGTCGGTGTAGGTCTTGATGAAGTATTCGCACAGCTCCACAGGCTTTTGTGTCGGGTGGATGCCGCCCATCACCGTGGGGACAAACAGCACATTTCCCGGATAGCGCCGCCCATCGCTGGAGCCGGTGCCTTGCCGCACAAATTTCCCGTAGTTGGCACTCATGCCGCTGCTGGTGTGCGTCCGGGTGTATGGCTTGCCGTAGGTGAATTGCGGGTGATAGACCGGGGACTTCTGGTAAAACACCAGAATGTTCTCCGACTTTTTCAGCGGGGCTCGGTTGGCGTTGAGGAAACCCGTTCCCCGTTCTTTGTACCATACCCACTCATAGCGGAGCATGGACAGGTTGGACGCCCCCAGCACCTTGTCATAGGGGCATTGGGCGAAGAACAGCACCGCCCCGTTGGGCTTGACCGCCCATTTCACCGCCTCCCACAGCTCGGGGAGCGGCAGCGGCACATCCCAGTAATTCCGGGTGGTGCCGTAGGGCGGATCGGTG
Source organism: Flintibacter porci (assembly GCF_041925195.1). NCBI lineage: Bacteria > Bacillati > Bacillota > Clostridia > Eubacteriales > Flintibacter > Flintibacter porci. Next base: position 7,166 of record NZ_JBHEVB010000003.1, on the reverse strand, counting down.
AGCAGCATATCAACCGAGTGCTGGGGCAGGGACAGCAGCCCCGTGATCCCGTCCATGAGGTAAAGGCCCTCCGCCATGTTTGGGACATTTTGTCCCAAAGTGGCTTTATCGGTCATGCCCGGACTCCTTCGCCGCTGCCTTGGCGGGGCGGGCGGCGTTGTCCCGGGCGGCCTGCGTGCGGCCCTCGGCCAGCCGCTGGGCAATCGATCTGGCGTCGCTCTCACCGCCCAGCAGCTCCCGCTTTTGCAGCACCTCCTCCGTTTCCGCCATGAAACGGTACACATCCGCCTCGGAAAATTCCTCCGGGGCTTTTCCATTCCACAGGGCCGTTCCGTCCGGCCCGTATCTTCTTGGCATACAACACCCCTTTCTTAATGAGCACTAAAGATGCTCCGGGCAATCGTCCCTGTTTTGAACAGGCAGAAGCACAGCAGCACCGTGTACCCCACACAGCCCCAAATGGCCCCGATGGGGTCGCCGCCTGTGGCGATCCCTTGAATGAGCACCGCATAGATGGCGACGCACACAAGGATCAGCATCCCTTGGAATCCCACGGCAAACAGGGACTTCAAGTAGTTTTGGCCCACGCTGCCCAGCTCCCGGTTGGAGAGGGTCGCCACGGGCAGCGGAGCCAGACTTGTGAGCAGTAGGGTAAGAACCCGGCGCCTTGCCATATCGCTATGGCAGGTTTCCGAGAACTCCCCTCCGAACCGGACTTACACCTCTCAATGTATCCGGCTCTCCAGATGTCAGTCTAATTTCCCGGCGTGTAACTTATCGTGACAGTCAACGCAGAGTGCCATTGTCTTGCGCTTGCGCCCAATCATGGCAATTTCCCATTGTTTTCTGCCACTCAAATCTTTGAGTTTTCGTACATGGTGTATTTCAAGCGGCACATTCTCTGCGCCGCACCACTCGCATTTATTCGCTTGCAGTCTTTTAATCAAGCTGTTGCGTCCGTAGTTCTCAACTACTCTTGCTACTATGTCGGGATTGCCGCTTTCAACTTTTGTATTCCGGCGGAATCCGTTATTGTAGAACAGCACCTTTCCAACCTGTCCATTTTTCTTCGGATACTCCACAACAAAATCTTTCCCTTGGCGGTACTTCTGAATGATTCTGCTGATTCGTGTTCGGTATTTTCCGGCAAAGGTCTTGAGCATACTGTATCTCATCACATAGTAGAAGTTGTTGAGGACAGACACATTGTTTGCGAGCCGGTAGTAGTTGTACAATCCACGGATTTCTGCGTTGTACTGGTTCAGGATTTCCAAGTCGTCCAGGTGCAACAGGCGGGTGCGCCGGATGGGTTCCCAAACCTCCTTATTTCCATTCTGCTTATCATATTTGATTTTGAGGGCATTGTAAGATAACAGTCGTTTAACCCATTTGTCATGGGGAACATAGAGCAGGACTTTTCCGTTGTTCACTCGTCTGGTAGCCCCCGTCTTGGTCTTTTTGTTATATTCGCCTTTGGCGATTGTGACCTCGTATCCCAAAAACTTTGCAAAGTCATGCCCATGGGTAATCAATGTTTTTTCTTCGGACATTTCCAGATGAAGTTTTTCCCGGATAAAACAGCCTACCTCTTGTTTTACTTGTTCTGCGTCCTCTTTACTGCCGATAACTCCTATTAGAAAATCATCCGCATATCGGACATAGCAAATCCTTTTATAGCTGTCGTCCATCTGGTCGCTGTACGGTGTAGATTTCAGACTACGCCGCAGTTCCCGGATTTCTGCAATTAAGCCCTCTTTTTCTTCCTCGCTCATTTTAGAGAGATTTCTTTTAAGCCTTTGCTCTTTGCCACGGCAAACATCAAGCTTTTTCTTGAACGCAGGATTGATTTTACGACGGTTTCCGCAGTTAAATTTTTCTGCGTATTCTGCCATGTAGCTATCCAGTTCGTTCATATAGATATTTGCAAGAATAGGGCTGATGATAGAGCCTTGCGGAGTACCAGAATATGTATTGTGGTAGTTCCAGTCCTCCATATACCCGGCTTTCAGAAACTTCCAAAGCAGACCAATGAAATGCTCATCTGCAATCCGTTTCCGTAGAATTGCAACCAGTACATGATGGTCTACATTGTCAAAACAGCCCTTTATATCCCCCTCAACGAACCACTTTGTCCCTGTGAAATATTTCTGCACATACTTGAGCGCCGTATGACAGCTCTTGTTCATGCGGAAACCGTGGGAGTGGTCGCTGAAGGTCGGCTCATAGATACTCTCCAGTATGAGCCGCACCACCTCCTGTATCAGTTTGTCGTCGAATGACGGTATTCCCAAGGGGCGCATTTTCCCGTTGGATTTCGGGATATATGTTCTCCTTGCGGGGTTTGGCTGGTAGCTGAAATCCCGCATTTTTTTAATGAGGGCGTTGATCCTCGCCATTCCCATGCCGTCAATGGTTTTGCCGTCTGTTCCGGCTGTCATATTGCCTGGTTTCGCCTGTATCCGCTGGTATGCCAGCAGATAGAATTGTGGATTGTACAGGTTGCGGTATAACCGCTCATACTTGTAACTCTTGTTACACGCCTTGGATTTTAGGCTTTCCAACACATTCTCAGGACTTCTCATAATGCCCCACGCACCTTTCCTTTTTATGAGTTGGTTGACATCCTGCCTTCCTTCGCCATGTAGACGGCTTTCCCGTCCTCGGACTACTACGAAGGCTCCGTTGCCATGCCGGATATTCAGCGTCATCTTTCTTGGGTTTTTACTCCTTGAAATTTTTCACCTTGCGGCATTACGCATAGCCGGATACTTCCGGCGTTCCGGTTTAGGCAATCTCCAGTTAGACACTTTGGGAAAAGCGTATTGTGATGTCGGAGTGGGTTTTCGTCCTTTTCCGCTTACTGCGGCTGGCTGTCATAAGTATCCTGCGGTCAACGTCTACTTGTCGTTTCCCGCTATGACATACGGCGAATACAACCATCCTGCGCCGCCGGGTCGAGTATCCCGCCTCGGACTGCCCTTAAAGCAGTTTAGCCTTGTTCCTCATTCACAATGTTGCGTCTTGCCGCTCAGTCGTGGGTAGATGGTTTCCCCAACTTGCGACGTCTCCGGTGCGCTATTGTCCCCCTTGTAGTTTCCCTCCGGGGTAAACCGGCTGACGCTAAAGTGACGTTTTTCACGTCTTTGATACTTTCCTTTACCGGCTTGCCAAAGCCGGATTCCCAAAATGCCCGCGCACCGCCTGTGGATGAAAAGCGGCGCTTCTGGACGCGCGGTAAATTTCAATCATGCGCCCGTAGACGATGACGAAAATCACGATGTTCAGCGCCCACATGGTCACATGAATGAGGAACGATTGGAGCCACAACCCCAGCAGGGCTCCAAGGCTCATGGTTTCCAGACTCGCCTCCAGCGTGTCAATCATGGAGGAAGAAATGTCCGTTGAGCCCTGCACGATCCCGGCTGCGCTGGCGATCACGCTTTGGGACACATCAAACACCGCCATAACGATATTGAATGTGTTGGACAGAATGAGGATGGCCGCAGCCGTTTTGAAAATCCACTTGAAAAACAGCCAATAATCGAGATCATGCAGGTTGTTTTTCTCGATAATGAGCTGGATCAGCTCATAGGTGGCAACAAAGGTCAAGACCAGACCGGCAACCGGCAGTATCACCGTTTCAGAAAGCTGCCGTATGAGGGAAAAGACCCCGGCGTTCCACGCCGCCGGGGTTGTCCCCACTTGCACCGCAATCTCTCCGACACGGGTATTGACCGTATCAAAAAGCCCCGTGAGGTTGCCCATGATCCCCTCAATCAGAAGCCCTTTTAACCAGTCTGTCAGCCAGTCGGTGAGAAATCCCATAAGCTATCGTCCTTAAAACAGGCCGGACAGCAGGGGGATCAGGGTGGTGCCCAGCACGATGATGCCGCCGCCCGCCATGAGCTGCTTCATGCCCTGGCTCTTGGCGCCGGGGTTGTCCGAACCGTAACCCTCCAGCAAATTCACCACGCCCCACACGCCAAGGCCAGCGCCGAGGGCAACAACCAGCGTCTGCAAAGTGTCGATGGCAGAAGAAAAGAACTGCATATAGCCTCCATTTCTCCGGGGATACCCGGACATGAAAAAAGCCGCCCATACAGGCGGCGCTTGCCGCACCTTGGGACAATTTGTCCCGAAGTGCTGTTTATACAAAGGCGTCCGGGTCATCGAGATCGTCATAGTTGAGGATGTCCTCGTCCTCGTCTGTGAGCGCCTCGTCCGGCACGGTCGCCTCGTACACCTCACATTCCTCGGCCAGCCCGGGCCGCCTGCGGCGGTTGATCAGCTTGTCGAGGGAAAAGGCGTTTTTCTGTTTGTCGGCCTCCGCCGTGTACTTGTAGTTGGGGTGCTGCTTCAAATCGTACTTCTTGGAATAGAACGGGGGCAGGCCCCGGAGCTGCAAGATGCACCTATCGCCGGGCATGGTGGCAAGCTCGCTGGGGGTCATCAGCTCCCGGCCCAGCCGTTGGTTATTCTGGCTGTAACTTTCCGACTGGCCCCGTGTCCGGCCATCTGTCTGCATGGAGATCGTGGCCTTGCCCAGCCAGTTTTCGGAAATCTCCTTGATGGTGGAGCTTTCCCGCCCGCCGAGAAAAATCACGCTGTCCATGTTTCCGATAATCGTTTCAGCGTTTTTGTCATAAATGGCCTTGCATTGGGCCAACTGCTGGTAAAAGAGGGTCAGACTGACCTCTCTGGAACGAATAACGGCCACCAGCTTCTCCAGCGAGGGCACCTGCCCCGTGTTGGCCGCCTCGTCCCACAGCACCCGCACATGATGGGGCAGGCGGCCCCCGTGAACATTGTCCGCCCGTTCACACAGCAGATTGAACATCTGCGAAAAGGCCAGCGCCACCAAAAAATTGTAGGTGCTGTCGGTGTCGCTGATGCAGAAGAAAGTTGCCGTGCGCCTGTCGCCCATGCGGTCAAGCTCCAGCTCGTCATAGGACATGATCTCCCGGAGCTGGGGAATGTCAAAGGGAGCCAGCCGGGAGCCGCAGGAAATCAAAATGCTTTTTGCGGTTTTGCCGCTGGCCAGCTTGTACTTCTTGTACTGCTTCACCGCAAAGCAATCCGGCTTGCGCTGTTCCAGCCCCTTGAACATATAGTCCACGGCGTTGAGAAAGTCCTCGTCATCCTCCTTCACTTCCATGCCGGAGATCATGTCAACCAGCGTATTCATGTTGCGCTCCTCCTCGGAGCCCTCAAAAATGATGTACCCCAGCAGGGCGCAGTACAAAAGCGTTTCGGCCTATAGTGATAGGTAATCCTTTGAAGTAATCGCCGGATTTTCCCCCACTCCACACCGGACATGCGACTTTCACCGCATCCGGCGTTCCATCGATTGTGTTATCAGGCATTTAATCAATCACCAATAGAAAGTTGTTCAGATTGCCGCCAATTTCGCGGCGGTACGCAGGTCGTTGATTTTGGTCAGTTGTTTTCTTGTAACAGTCAGTTGCTTGCAAATGCTCTTGAGAGCGGTGGCGTCCTGGTCGGTCAGCAAGGGCAGATACCGTCTGTGGAGCAGCACCAGATTGCTGTATCGCTCCTGGCCGCCTTGTTCCTTTGGAACCTTCATGTGACACACAATGCTGTCCGGCTGCAAGAACCATTCACCGCTGACGGCGCACTTGCCCTTCTGGGCAGACAGCAGGGAGAGCCTGCAATCGGCATATTCCAGGCTATGGCCTTGTGGCGGATGTTCCCGCAGATACGCAAACAGGGTCGTATCCATCTCCAGATTATCGTGTATCTTTTTCCGTCCCGCCGGAGAGAAGCAGCAGACGGCGGCGCTGATTCCGATTGCGGTTTTATACTTGATGAACGCGATGGGGTAGATTGGCCGGTTGATACCGGACACATACCGCACCATTTGAGAAGCGCCGAAACGCTCCTTTTCACTGTCTGTCATAGCGCCGCCCTCCCGGACGAGCTGACAGCCGGTTTCCGTGTTCAGACGGTTGGTCAGCACTGTCATAACTCTGCGGTGGATTTTTCGGCAGTCCAGACTGATACAGGTAGCAATCCTGTAGTAGTTCTGGATGCCCAGCACCATTTCGTCAAACAGGCCGATTTCGTCCGGCTGCGTTCGCCCTTGGGCCGGTTTTGCAATGCGCTTTGCCTGCTCCACGAGCTTGCTTTCTTCCAACTGTAGCTTTTTGTCACAGATGTGGGACTTCACGACATACTTACCACCCTTGCGGTACACCATGATTTTGAAGCCGAGAAACTCGGAGTATCGCTTTCGGACATTGACAATGCGTGTTTTCTCTGGGGAGACCTCCAGCTTTAACCGTTCGGTAATCCACCTTATGACAGCCTCCATGGTCTTCTCCGCGTCCTCTCGGTTCCGGCAGAAGATACGGAAGTCATCCGCATAGCGCACAATGAACATTTCTTTGAGATTGCTGTTCCGCATTTTCTGGTAGCCCTTGCTCTTGTCAAAGACCTCGGAGGTGCGGATGGTGCGCCATGTTCCGTAGCGGTTTGCCACGGGGTGTTCCGTCCATTGGCTGTCGATCCAGTGATCCAACTCATTGAGCACCACATTGGCCAGCAGCGGGGAAATGATCCCGCCCTGGGGCGTTCCCTTTGTCGGGTAGACGGTGCTGCCGTCCGGCATACGGATGGGAGCCTTCAGGATGCGCCTGATGACAAACAGAAGCTGTTTGTCCTGGATGCCCAGCGTCCAGAGCTGCTTAATCAGTTTGCTGTGGTTCACATTGTCAAAGAATCCTTTGATGTCAAACTCCAAAACATAGTGTAAGTGCGCCCGTTGCAGCAGGGAGTAAGTACGGGAAATCGCGTGCTCCACTGACCGATTTGGGCGGAACCCATAACTGTTGTTGCTGAACTTTGCCTCACAGATGGGTTCCAGGATTTGTTTGATACATTGCTGCACCAATCTGTCCCAGATGCAGGGGATACCCAGCGGCCTGGTCTTGCCGTTTGGCTTTGGGATGTCCTTCCGGCGCACTGGTTTGGGACGGTAGCCGTGTTCGCTGCCTGTGACGATTTTTCTGACCTTACCGATGACCTCAGCCGGTGGAAGCCGTCCAATGTCACCGATATTCTGCTTGTCTGTTCCTGCTGTGTAGCTGCCTGTGTTGGTCTTGATATTTCTGTAGGCCAACATGATGTTGTCCGGGCTTAATACCAGT